>CAYZVY010000148.1:0-10946 GCA_964481675.1 uncultured Verrucomicrobiota bacterium | reverse complement strand
CACCTTTGTCTTTCAACGCCATGAGGCTAATCGCTTACTACTGCGATGGAGGGGGGGCTCAATGAACCGGATCGGAATTGACCTGGGCGGGACGAAAATCGAAGGCATCGTGCTGGACGCGGCGGGGACGGAACTGACCCGCAAGCGCATTCCCACGGAACGAGAAAAAGGGTACACGCACATCGTGGACCGCATCGCGGGGTTGCACGATGAGCTGGTGAAGGCCACGGATTCGCGCACGCACACCTTCGGCATCGGGACGCCGGGGGCCGTGTCCCGCCGCACGGGGCTGCTCAAGAACTCCAACACCGTGTGCCTGAACGGGCAGCCGCTCAAGGCGGACCTGGAGCGGGTGCTGGGGCGGAAGATCGAGATCCAGAACGACGCCAACTGCTTCGCCATGGCCGAGGCCATGTTTGGCGCCGGCAAGGGCCGGGAGCTGGTGTTCGGCGTGATCATGGGCACGGGGTGCGGCGGCGGCATCGTGCACAAGGGCGAGGTCATCACCGGCCTCCAGGCCATCGGGGGAGAGTGGGGTCACATGGCGATCGATCCGCAGGGCCCCGCCTGCTACTGCGGGGCGCGCGGCTGCGTGGAGACCCTGATCAGCGGCGGCGGGCTCGAACAGCGCTGGCTCGAACAGCAGGGGAGCGCCAAGCGGCTCCAGGACATCGTGGACCTCTACCGCGCCGGGGACGGGCCGGCCGCTGCCTTCATGAAGCGGTTTTTCGCCCACTTCGGGCGCGCCATGGCGAACCTGATCAACATCCTCGATCCCGACGTCGTGGTCCTGGGCGGCGGCGTGTCGAACATCCCCGAGCTTTACACGGAAGGCGTGGCGGAGGTGCGCCGCTGCATTTTCAGCGACAGCCTGGAGACCCCCATCGTCAAGCACGCCATCGGCGATTCGGCCGGCGTCATCGGCGCGGCCCTGATCGGCATCTGACGGTCAGCAAGGCTGGACAGCCGATGCATCTCCGCCTATGATGGAGGGCAATCGAGGAGACTCCCATGACAGAAGAAAGCATCGAAAGCCGCCTGAAGCGGATGATTGTCGACCGGCTGTTCATGAAGATCGCGCCGGAGGAGATCGAGGACGGCAAGTCGCTGGTCAAGGACTATGGCGTCGACTCCGTCAGCCTCTTCGAACTCGTGGTGGGCATCGAGGAGGAGTTCGGCATCCGCATCGGCGACGACGAGTTCGACATCAAGCATTTCCTCTCCGTGGCCGCGCTGGCTGCCTTTGTCCGCTCCAAGCTGGAAGCCGCCTGATCCGCATGAAGGAAGAACCGTGCAGGATCGACAGCGGAACCGGCTGGCTCTGCGGCATGCTCTACGTCCCCGCCGCCGTGCCCCTCGGTTCCCTGCTGGTCTGCAATCCCCTGTTCGAAGAGCGCAAGCCCGCCCAGCGCATCCTGGTGGAAACCGCGCGCGCCCTGTGCCAGGCCGGCTACGCCGTGCTCCGGTTCGACTATCGCGGCTGCGGCGACAGCAGCGGCGAGTTTGAGGCGTTTTCCGTGCCGGACTGGCTGGCCGACATCGAGTCCGCCGCGGCTTTTCTTAAAGCGCGGGTCTCGGCGCCCGCCACGGGCGTGCTGGGCCTCCGTCTCGGCGCGGCCCTGGCCCTGAAGGCCGGCTCCGCCACATCCCGTTTCGATTTTGCCGTGCTCTGGGAGCCGGTTCTCCAGGGGCGCGAGTACCTGGAGCAGGAATTGCGCCGCAAGCTGATGAAGGAGATGATGACCTTCGGCCGCAGCCAGGTGTCGCGTGATTTCCTCATCCAGGAGCTCGCCCAGGGTCGGACCATCGATTTCGACGGCCATCCGGTGACGCCCGCGCTGCACCGCGACCTCGGCAGCCTGGATCTGAACGCGCTTTCCGCGCCACTTCCCGCCCGGGGGTTGCTCCTGGCCATCGGCAGTTCCGAAAAGCCGTCTCCCGCGCTGATAGCCTGCGGCGACCAGCTCAGGAAGAGCGGCATGGCCGCGGAGGTGCAGGCCGTGCGGGAACAGCCGTTCTGGAATCTGGTCGGCCTCGTCTCCTGCCCCGCCCTGATCCGGATGACCGTTGACTGGTGCGAGGAATCAGTGACCAGTCATCAGTGATCGGTAATCAGTAATCAGTGACCAGTGAAGCCTGAAGAAAAGATTTACCACGGAGGCACGGAGGCACGGAGACACAGAGAAGAAAGACAGATCACGGAGATTCGAAAACGGCGGCTGGCCCGGCCAGAGCCCCGGTCCATTCCTCCGTTTTCTCAACCTCTTCTTGGGGAAAGAGCGGAGATCAAAACTCCTTTTCCTCAAAAAGAGTCGCGAGCGAATGGCGGAAGACCGGACGCGAAACGATGGGCCACCATGAACAAATCAGTACCAAAACGGTCTGACGGCATTCGCGAGTCTCCGCGATCTGTTCTTCTCCGTGTCTCCGTGCCTCCGTGGTGAATCCGGAAAACAGTAGCGCCAACCATGGGCCAGATTATCGCCGAAGCGGCTCAGTCTGCTCATGGACGATAGATTAGCTTGCGTGAGCCCATTCAAATGGATATTTCTTCTGGTATGGAATCAGTCGTCCAATTCGCGAACGAGGGGGAAACGCTCTACGGCGTGCTGCACGAGCCGGAGCGGCCCAATGGGATCGCCGTCGTGTTCCTCCATGGCTGGCCGGGCAACCGCATCGGCCCGCACCGGATGTTTGTAACCTTCGCCCGCCGCCTCGAGACCCTGGGCTTCACCTGCCTGCGCCTCGACTTCCGCGGTCGTGGCGACAGCGAAGGGTCGACCCAGGCCGCCTCCATCCGCGGCATGATCGCGGATGTTTCCAAGGCCGCCGATTTCATGCTAAGCCGGCCCGGTCTCGCGCGCCTTTACCTGCTGGGCATCTGTTCGGGCGGCAAGGTGGCCGTGGGCGCCGCCGCGCAGGATCCGCGCATCCGCGGGCTTGCCCTGTGGTCAGCCGAAGCCATCGGCAATCTCCGCTCCCGCGCCGCCGGGGCCAATAAGTCGGCCAAGGCGCTGCGGACCTATGCCCGGAAGCTGATGGCCTGGGAAACCTGGAAAAAGATCATCACCTTGCGCGTCAACACCCGCATGGTCCGCAAAGCCATCGTGACCGACGAAAAGCCCCGCACCGCCGAGGTGGCCGAGGAAACGGCCCTGCTCGACCGGTTCCGCGCCTTCAAGGGACCCGTCCAGTTTATTTTCGGCGGCAACGATCCCGATACCCGGTTCGCGGCTGAAGCCTATACCGCCTTCTGCAAGCGCCACGGGATCCGCCACGCCTGCCACGAGATCCCCGGCGCCAATCACAGCTTCTATTCGATGGCCTGGAAGCGCGAGGTGACGGACCTGACGGAGCGCTGGTTCCGGGACCAGGCCGCAGCAGACCGGTCCAGCCGCCCATGAGCGGCGCCCCGGCAGCTTCTCCCCGCCGCCTTCTCTACCTGAATCATGTGTCCGCCATCGGCGGGGCCGAAGCCAGCCTCCTGGAGACGATCCAGGTCCTGCCCCGCGACCGGTTCACCCCCCTGGCGGCGCTGCCGGCCCCCGGCCCCCTGGCCGATCGCCTGAAGGCCTTAAACGTGCCGGTGTTTTTCCTGCCATTCCGCCGCTTCCGCAAAACCCTTAATCCCGTTTCCCTGCTGGCGGCCGCGTTAAATATTTTGGGAACAGCCTTCCGCCTGGCCCAGATCATCCGGCGGGAGCGGATCGACCTGGTCCACGCCAACAGCGCCACCGCCCACCTGGTTGGCGGGCTGGCGGCCGGCTGGACCGGCATTCCATGCATCTGGCACTGCCGCGATCTGGTTGATCTGGGCGCGCTCGAGCCCTGGCTGGCGCGGAAGGCCACGGCCATCATCGCCATCTCGGACGCCGTCAGCCGGCATCTCCAGCGGAAACAGCCGATCGATCAGGTGGAGACGATTTTCAATGCCATGGACGCCGCGGCGTTTGAAGCGCGGGCCGGCGGCGTGAATCCCAGGCCGGAGTGGGGGATGAACGCGGGCCACTACGTGGTGGGCATGGCCGGGCAATTCGTGCCGTGGAAGCGGCACGACCTGTTCCTGCGCGCGGCCGCCCGGATTGCGGCGGCCATTCCCGAAGCCCGCTTTGTGATCGCGGGCGGCGCCCTGTTCGATGCCGATTCCACGGTGGAGGCCGGGGTCGTCCGCCTGGTCCGGGACCTGGGTCTGGAGGGGAAGGTGATGCTGGCGGGGCATCGCGACGACATGGCGGCCGTGCTGAAGGCCCTGGATGTGCTGGTGCACCCGGCGGAGCGCGAGCCGCTCGGGCGTGTGATCCTGGAAGCCCTGGCGCTGGGAAAACCGGTGGTGGCGGTGAACGCCGCCGGGCCGGCCGAGATCCTGGCGGATGGCGCCGGCGGGGTGCTGGTCCCGCCCGACGATGCCGCGGCCCTGGCGGACGCGGTGATCGGGCTACGGCGCGATCCCCCCCGGGCGGCCGCCCTGGGCGAGGCGGGGCGGCGGCGGGTCCTGGCGGGCTTTTCCCCGCGCGCGCACGGGGACCGGATGGCTGCGCTGTATGCCCGGCTGCTGCCCGCCCGAACGGTCGCCATGGTGGTGGGCGCCTTCCCGTCCCTGAGCGAGACCTTCATCCTGCGCGAGATGCAGGCGCTGGAGCGCCACGGGATCCGGGTCATTCCCGTGTCGCTGGCCCAGCCCGCGCCCGGCCCGGTCCACGCTGCGGCTGTCCCTTTTTTAGATTTCACTTGCTATCCCGGCAGGTGGGCGGCGATCCGCGGCCTTGCGTGGGGTTTGGTGGCCCGGCCCCGGCGCCTGGCGGCGCTGGCGGGCGAGGCGCTGAGGCGCGGCGATCCGGACAGCGGGTCCCGGGTGAAGGCGCTGTATCGGCTGGGGGTGGCCGCGGAGGGCGTCCGGCTGCTGCGCGCCGTGCGGGTCGACCGCGTGCATGCCCATTTTGCGTGGGTGACGGCGGACGTCGGGAAGGCCATGGCGCGGCTGATGGGGGTGCCTTTCAGCCTGTCGGCCCATGCCTGGGACATCTATACCCAGCCGGCGGCGACGCTTCGGAGCCGGCTGACTGGCGCGTCCTTTGTGGCCGTCTGTACGCAACACGGGAGGGCCCGGATCCGGGAAGCCGCTCCCGGATTTCCGGATGACCGGCTGATCCTGGTCCGGCATGGGATTGTTCCCGCTGACTTCGAGCCGGCTCATCCGGAGTCGCCCCGCATGTTGGCCGTGGGGCGGCTGGAGAAGAAGAAAGGCTTTTGGCATCTCGTGGAGGCGTGCCGGCTGATGAAGGACCGGGACGTGGCGTTCGACTGTGTGATTGTGGGCGAAGGCCCGGAGCGTGCGATCCTGGAAGCGGCGGTCGCGGCGGCGGGCTTGACGGGGCGGGTCCGGCTGGCCGGCGCCCTGACGCAGGAGCAGTTGATGGAATGGTATGGAACTGCTATGGTGGTGGCGGTCCCCTCCGTGGAAGCGGACGGGGGCGATCGCGACGGGCTGCCCAACGTGATTCTCGAGGCCATGGCCATGGGCATTCCGGTGGTGGCCTCCGCGGCGGGGGCCATCCCCGAGGCGGTGACGGACGGGGCGCAGGGCCTGCTGGTTGCGCCCGGCGACGCGGAGGCGCTGGCGTCGGCGCTGGAGCGCGTGCTGGCGGACGGGGAAGGGCGGCGGCGGATGGGCGAGCAGGGGCGGGCGACGGTCTGCCGCGACTTCGATGCGGTCCGGAACGCGACGGTTCTGGCGGAATGGTTCGGGGCGGAATAATGCGCGACGGCGCGCCGGGAGCAGGCATGGCCGGATCGGTAGGAAAAGGGGTTCTCAAGGGCGCCGCCATCATCAGCGCGTTCGCGCTGGTGGGGAAGCTGTTCGGCTTTGTCCAGAAACAGGTGATGGCCCATTATTTCGGCACCGGGGCCGAAGCGGACGCCTTCACCTTTGCCTTCGGCAGCATCGTTTTTTATATCTGCCTGTTTCCCCAGCAGTTGCTTTCCCCGTTCATGCCGCTGTTTGTCGAGAAGCGCGAGAAGGAGGGCGAAGCGGCCGCGTGGCGGCTGGCGGGATCGGTCGGGACACTCCTCGTGGTCTCGCTGGTGCTTGTCGTCATCGGCGGCTATTTCCTGGCGCCTTCGATTGTGGCGTGGACCTCCAAGTTCAAGAATGCCGACACCATCACGCTGTCGATCCAGCTGATCCGCTTCATGATGCCGACGATCCTGTTCATGGGGCTGTCCGCGCTGCTGGCCCTGCTGCTGAACGCCTACCGGAATTTCGCCATGCCGGCGCTGGGCGACACGATCAACAAGGTCGTGATGATCGGAGGGCTCGTCCTGCTGTACGGGGCCCTGGGCATTTTCGGGCTGGCGGCCGGCGTGGCGGCGGGCGCTTTTTCGGGGCTGTTCATCCAGGGGTTCGCCCTGCGCCGGAACCTGGGGGCGTTCCGGTTCGGCGTGGATTGGTCGGATCCCGCGCTGAAGCAGCTGCTTGTCCTGATGCTGCCGATCCTCTTTTCGGCCATCGTGGGCTGGGCCCGGACCATCATCGATTCCATGTTCGCCACCGATATGGCCCAGGGGAGCCTGGCCGGCATCAATTATGCCCGGGGGCTGACCGACACGCTGATCCTGCTGGTCCCGACCGCCGTCGGGGTGGCGATCTATCCGGCCTTTTCCGACATGAACGCCGTGCAGGACCGCGGCGTGCTGACCGACACCCTGATGCGTTCGCTCCGGCTGATGCTGGTGATTTTCATTCCGGTGACGGTGGCCCTGGTCCTGCTCCGGTTCCCGCTGGTCCAGCTGGCATTCCAGCGCGGGAAGTTCACGGGCGAGTCGGTGGCCATGACGGTGCAGCCACTCACGTATTACGCATTTGGCCTGGCCGCCTGCGCCCTTGAAATCATTCTGATGAAATTCTATTTTTCGATGAAAAACACCCTTGTGCCGGCCCTGGTGGGCGCCTTTTGCGTGCTCGTCCACTGGGGTGTCATCCTGCTGTTCAAGGATAGCCTCCAGAACGGCAGCATGGCGTTGGCCGCCACGGTTTCGAGAACGGTCAAGGTGGTCATCCTGTTCGCGCTGCTCGCCCGGGTGCTGCCCACGCTCCAGTTGGGGAAAAACGGGGTCTTCCTTCTCAAGACCCTGCTGGCCGCCGCCGGCATGGCGGCCGTGATGATCCTGGTCCTGAAAGCCTCCGCCGGCTACCTGGACCGCGAAACGGGCGGCAAGATGATGCGCCTCGTTTTCCTGGCCGTCAAGATGGGGCTTGCCGGGGGCGCGGGCGTTGCCGCCTTTGCCCTTGTGGCGCACACGCTCCGGATGGAGGAAGCGCAGGCCGTGCTGGCCTTCGTTAAACGGCGGCGCAAGCCATGAGCCGGATCCGGGTCCTGGAGGTGGTCGAGGCCACGGCGGGCGGCACCCGCCGTCATGTCACCGAGCTCGTCTGCCGCCTGCCGCCCGCCCGCTTCGAGGTATCCGTCCTCTGCTCCCTGGAGCGCGACCCCGATTATGCCCGCGACATCCACCGGATGCGGCAGATGGGGGCGCGGGTGACGGTCGTTCCCATGGTCCGCAACATCTCGCCCCTCCGGGATGGTGTCGCCTTCGGCGGCCTGGTCCGCCACATGCGGCGGGGCGGGTATGACATCGTTCACACCCACAGCTCGAAGGCCGGCTTCCTGGGGCGCTGGGCGGCGGCGGTGGCGGGCGTTCCCGCGATCGTCCACACCCCGCACACCTTCGCCTTCCAGATGGGGGTGGCCCCCTGGCGCCGCGGCGTGTACCTTTTTTTGGAACGGCTGGCGGCCCGGGTCACGGACCGCTTCATCTGCGTCTGCCGGAGCGAGCGCGAGGTGGCCGTCGCGGCGGGCGTCGCGCCGGCCGCCCGGTGCGTGGTCATCGAGAACGGCGTGCCGCTGTCGGCGTGCGGGCGGAATGGCGACCGGGCCGCGCGGCGCCGGGAGCTGGGGCTGGCGGAGGACGCGCCCGTGGTGGGCATGGCGGGGCGGTTCGAGCCGCAGAAGGGGCACGCCGACCTGGTGAAGGCGGCGGCGCTCGTGGCGGCGCGGGTGCCGGTCGTGCGGTTCGTGCTGCTGGGGGCGGGAAGCCTGATGCCGGCGGTGATCGCGGCGATTGAGCAGGCGGGGCTGCGGGAGGCGTTCCTGCTGCCGGGGCTGGTGGAGGATGCCGTCGATTATCATGCCGCGTTCGACGTGGTGGCGCTGCCGTCGCGGTGGGAGAGCCTGCCGTATTCCCTGCTGGAGGCCATGGCGGCGGGCAAGGCCATCGCGGCCACGCGGGTGGGCGGGATGGCGGAGGCGATCGAGGACGGCGTGTCGGGCCGGCTGGTTCCGCCGGCGGATCCGGCCGCCATGGCGGAGGCGCTGGTCGGCCTGCTGGAGTCGCCGGCCGAGCGGCAGGCCCTGGGCGCGGCGGCGCGGGAGCGGGCCCGCGAGCGCTACTCGCTGGAGTCCATGATTGCCCGGGTGGCGGCGCTCTACGAACATCTTGCGCCTGGCCGGTAGAGCGAATGGCGGCAGGCGGGTTGCCCAGCGGGGGGTGCGGCGTTTCGGCACGATCTGGCGGACGCTTTGGCGCGCTGGGGCCACCCAACGCGGCTTCGCGGCCCGGAAGGCCAGCTTGCCGCGTCGCGCGGCCCCATCATCGCCAAAATCGCCTCGCCATATCGTGCTGATCGAAACGCCGCACCCGACTAGCCCTCGCGCGCCCTGGCCGAAGCGGCCCGGGGCGGCGCGCGAGGCGGTTCCCGTGAGGAGCCCGTTGACGGGTTTGATCCTTGCGAGGCCAGGGCAGCGACAAATGTCACCGATCACTGATTACTGATCACCGATCACTGCTTGACGGCGGCTCCCGGCAATCGGTATCGTTATGGAAAGGAATCATGCCATGAACAAGGGCTTGCTGTTGGGCTTGGGACTCGCGCTGGCCGCACTGCCGGCCGTGCGCGCCGATGTGACGATCTGCTTCGACGCCGTGACCGCGACCACCCTGGAGGCGCCCATGGAAGCTGTCGCCGCGTCGAACGCCCCGCTCGACATCCGGGACAAGGTCTCCAAGGAGCTGTCGGGCGGCCGCTACCTCGAGATCGCGCAGGGCAAGGGCAACCCGCCCGCCGTGGAAGCCGGCAAGGCCGTTTACACCCTTGCGATTCCGGAAGACGGCGACTACATCCTCTGGTGCCGGGCCTTCTGGAGCGACGAGTGCGGCAATTCCTTCTCCGTCAACCTCGACGACGCCAAGCCCTTCATCCTGGGCGAGGACTCCACCCTCAAGAGCTGGCACTGGGTCAAGGCCCCGCTCCGGATCAAGCAGTTGACCCTGACAAAAGGGACGCACACGCTGACCATCCGCAACCGCGAGGACGGCGTCCGGCTGAACCAGATTCTCCTGACGACCGACCGGCAAGTTGTGCCGGTTGACGCGGAAAAGGTCACCGTCCAAACCCCGGCCCAGCCGTGAAGGAACAGGGAACGCTGTCGAAGTGGATCATGGCCGGCCTGATGGCCATTGTCATCCTGGCGCCGACGCAGCACGGCCTTGCGCTCACGAAGAAAATCCACCTGTCCTTGGTCGACCCCGTGGTCTGGCTCACCTTCGGCCTGTGGCTGGTCGATCAGGTGCGCACGGGCGCGTGGAAAAAGCTGGGCGTGTCCCTGGTGATGCCCGTCCTGTTCGTCGCCCTCGCGGCGCTGTCCCTGGCCAAGGCGCCCAACCTGCTCGGATCGGCCCACAAGGTGCTGCAGCAGGCCGAGTATTTCATCGCCGCCTATCTCCTTTTCGCCACGGCGTTTGCCGATCCGAAGCGCCTGCGCCAGGGCGTGGACGCCTTCCTCGCGGTGGCCACGGTGGTGGTGCTGATCGGGTTCGTCCAGTATGCGATTCCCGGGATGGCCAACTTCCAGGTCCGGGGCACGTTCGGCAACAGCAACGTGTTCGGCGGCTTCCTGGCGCTGGCGCTGCCGCTGATGTTCGGCCTGATGCTGGGGGAGCCGGACCGCCTGCGGCGGACGTGGCTGTTCATCATCATCCTGGCCGGGGTGACGGCGGTGCTGTCGGGCGGCTCCTTCCTGGCCCTGGCCTTCGCGCTCGGGTGCGTGGCCATGGGGCGGGGGTGGAAGACCTTCCTGGCCTATGCGGCGGTGTTCCTGCTGGTCGCGTTTCTCGCGCTGCCGCACCTGCCGCGCCGCAACCTGGACGTCCAGCGCACCTCGGTTGAGCTGTTCAACGACGACGGGGACGTGAACCGGCGCTACCTGGAATGGCAGGCGGCGGCGAGCATGACGCGCGAGCATCCGCTGATGGGCGTGGGGCTGGGGCTTTACCAGGAGAACATGGGGCAGTTTTACGGGCTCAACGCGCCGGTGGGCGGCACGGCGGCCCAGCCGGATTCGCAGAATCTCTATCTGGTGCTGGCGTCGTCCATCGGCATTCCCGGCCTGATCGTGTTCCTGGGCCTGCTGCTGGGCGCGGGCGCGGCGGCGGCCCGGAAGGCGGCGGCCGCGGCGGATGCGGCGACGAAGGGGCTCTATCTGGGCGTGGCGGGCAGCGTGATCGCGTTCGCGGTGAACAGCCTCTGGTCGCCCCTGCTGGTGCGGGGCATCGGCATTCCGCTGGTGTTCATCCTGGCCCTGGCGAATAGCAGATTCCAGATTCCAGATTCCAAAACCGTGAACCGCTGAACCCGGAACCCTCTTACTTGTACTTCGGCAGCGCCTTGCCGTGCGCCTTGATCAGCGCGTCGCACATTTTCCGGATCTGGTCGAGCGTGAGCTCCGACGCCGTGTGCGGATCGAGCATGGCGGCGTGGTAGATGGCGTCGCGCTTGAGGGTCAGCGCCGCTTCGACCGTGAGCAGCTGGACGTTGATGTTGGTCCGGTTGATGGCTGCGCACACCTCGGGCAGGTCGCCCACATAGGTTCCCTGCACGCCGTTGTTGCGGT
>CAYZVY010000147.1:0-11003 GCA_964481675.1 uncultured Verrucomicrobiota bacterium | reverse complement strand
CCGCCGCCGACATGCGCGAGCAGGGCGTGAACGCCGCGGTCGTCTACCTGGGCAATTTCGGCCCCGAGGGGCCGCTGACGATCTTCGCCCGCCAGCTCGGCCTGCCCTTCATGCTCTGCGCCGCCGCCGAGGAGAGCAAAAAGACCCTGATCGACGGCCGCGGCGACGCCTATTGCGGCATGCTCAACGCCTCCATCAACTGCGGGCTTCGCCAGCTCAAGCCGCACATCCCCCAGTTCCCGGTCGGCCTGCCGGACCAGGTCGCCTCCATGATCGAACACTTCGTGGACGTCGCCCGCGTGGTGATCGGCATCAAGAACCTGAAGACCTTCTCCTTCGGCCCCCGGCCGCAGGACTTCTACGCCTGCAACGCCCCCATCAAGCCGCTCTATGACCTGGGCATCGAGGTCATGGAGAACTCCGAGCTCGACATGTTCGAGCTGTTCCGGGCTGTCGCGGACCGCAAGAAGGACATCGAGTTCATCGCCGCGGACATGGCCCGGGAGCTGGGCGCCGGCAACAAGATGCCCCAGAAGCTGCTCCAGCTGGCCCAGTTCGAGCTGGCACTGACCCGCTTCTTCGAGGAAAACCTGGGCTCCCGCCAGTTCGGCGTCTACGCCAACAAATGCTGGCCCGCGTTCGAAAAGGCGTTCGGCTTCGTGCCGTGCTTCATCAACAGCCGCCTGGCCGGGCGCGGCATTCCCGCGGCCTGCGAGGTCGACATCTACGGCGCCGTCTCCGAATACATGGCCCAGCTCGCGTCGATGCACCCGGTCACGCTGCTGGACATCAACAACACCGTGCCGGCGGACATCAAGATCCGGAACCTCCAGGGCGCCTCCCGCCAGGACCTGTTCATGGGTTTCCATTGCGGGAACACGGCCAGCTGCTGCCTCTGCGAGGGCGCCTGCATGAAGTTCCAGCTCATCATGCACCGGCTCATGGAGCCCGGCCGCGAAGCCAACATCACCTGCGGCACGCTCGAGGGCACGCTCAAGCCCGGGCCGACCACGGTGTATCGCCTCCAGAGCACCGCGGACTGCCACCTGCAGTCCTACATCTCGGAAGGCCACATCCTGGACGCGGATCCCGCCTCGTTCGGCGGCATCGGCGTGTTCGGCATGCCGGACTTCGCCCGGTTCTACCGGCACGTGCTGATCGAAAAGCAGTTCCCGCACCACGCGGCCATCGCCTTCAAGCACGCGGGCCGGACGCTCTACGACGCCCTCGCCATGCTGGGCGTCTCCGACGTGTCCACGCCCCGCGCCGCGGGCAACCTGTATCCCACGGAAAATCCCTTTGGTTGAGACCCTACCCCGCTTAAATGGAGAGCATGTCATGGCGAAACAGAAACGGTACGCCCTGGGCCTTGATTATGGAACCAATTCCTGCCGCAGCCTGATCGTGAATCTGGCCGACGGCTCCGAAGTCGCCACCGCTGTCTTCCCCTACCCCACCGGGGAAGCGGGTGTCGTCATCGACACGCGCGACCCGCATGTGGCCCGCCAGAATCCGCAGGATTACATCGACGGGTTCATCGCCGTCACGCGCAAGGCCATCGCCCAGGCGAAGAAGGCCGACGCCGCCTTCGATCCCGCCGCCATCATCGGCATCGGCGTGGATACGACCGGCAGCACGCCCATTCCCGTGGACAAGGACGGCACCCCGCTCAGCATGACGAAGCGGTTCAAGAACAGGCCGGCGGCCATGGCCTGGCTCTGGAAGGATCACACGTCCCACGCCGAGGCCGCGGCCATCACCGCCAAGGCGGCCAAGCTCCGGCCCCAATACCTCGCCAAGTGCGGCGGAACCTATTCCTCGGAATGGTTCTGGAGCAAGGTCTGGCATTGCAAGAAAGAGGACGCCGCCGTCTTCAAGGCCGCCCACAGCTTCGTGGAAATCTGCGACTGGATTCCCGCCGTGCTCGCGGGTGACACGCGGCCCGACCGCCTCGTCCGCGGCGTCTGCGCGGCCGGCCACAAGGCCATGTACTGCGAGGACTGGGGCGGCCTGCCCGACAAGACGTTCCTCGCGGCGCTCGACCCCGACCTGGCCGCCCTGCGCGACCGGCTCTTCGACAAGGCCGTTCCGTCCGACCGGCTGGCCGGCACGCTCAGCGCCGCCTGGGCCGCGAAGCTCGGCCTCAAGCCCGGCATCGCCATCGCCGCCGGCGCCTTCGACGCGCACATGGGCGGCGTGGGCTCGGGCATCAAGGTCGGCACGCTGGTCAAGATTCTCGGCACCAGCACGTGCGACATGATGGTCTGGCCCGCCAACAGGAAGCTGGCCGACATCCCCGGCGTCTGCGGCATCGTGAAGGGCTCCATCATGCCCGACGCCTACGGCATCGAGGCGGGCCAGTCGGCCGTGGGCGATATCTTCCTGTGGTTCGTCAATCACCTGGTTCCGGATTCCTACGGCAAGACGGCCGGCGAAAAGTTCCGGAAGATGGAAGAGCTGGCGGGCCTGCAGAAGGCCGGCGAGCACGGCCTGCTGGCGCTCGACTGGAACAACGGCAACCGGACCATCCTGGTGGACGTGCGGCTCAGCGGCCTGCTGGTCGGGCAGACGCTGCACACCGAGGCGCATGAGATCTACCGGGCGCTCGTCGAGGCGACCGCCTTCGGTGCGCTCACGATCATCCGGCGCATCGAGGAATTCAAGGTTCCTGTCCGCGAGATCGTCAACTGCGGCGGCCTCGCCGGCAAGAGCCCGTTCCTGATGCAGATCTACGCCGATGTGACCGGCCGGCCGATGAAGGTGTCGCGCAGCGACCAGACCTGCGCGCTGGGCGCCGCCATCTTCGGCGCCGTGGCCGCGGGCGGGTTCAAGAACGTCGAACAGGCCCAGAAGGCCATGTGCGGCGTGCGCGAGCATGTCTACAAGCCGAACCCGAAGAACCAGGCGGTATATGCCCGGCTCTACACGCTGTACCGCCGGCTGCACGATTCGTTCGGCGTCACGCCCGACTGCGGCTGCCTGCAGGGCGTGATGAAGGAGCTGATCGCCATCCGCGAGGCGCAGCGGAAGTAAGGCGGGAGACGTTATGCTCGAAGAACTCAAAGCGGCGGTGTGCGAGGCCAACCTGGAGCTCGCACGGCTCAAACTGGTGTGCCTGACCTGGGGCAACACCAGCGGCGTGGACCGGCAGCAGGGCCTCTTCGTCATCAAGCCCAGCGGCGTTCCCTACGAGAAGCTGAAACCGGCCGACATGGTGGTGGTGAGCCTCGAGGACGGGAAGACGGTGGAAGGCGCGCTGAGGCCTTCCTCCGACACCCCCACCCACCGCGCCCTCTACCTTGCCTTCACCGGCATCGGCGGCATCACCCATACGCACAGCGCGCACGCGACGATGTTCGCCCAGGCGGGCAAGCCGATCCCCTGCCTTGGCACCACCCACGCCGACACCTTTCACGGCGAGGTTCCGGTCACGCGGGTGCTGAGCGCGGGCGAGGTCAATGCGGACTACGAAGGCAACACCGGCTCCGTGATCGTCGAGCGGTTCAAGGGGCTCGATCCGGCGTCCCTTCCGGCCGTCCTGGTGGCGGGCCATGCGCCTTTCGCCTGGGGCAAGGATGCCATGGATTCGGTCCACCATAGCCTGATTCTCGAGGAGGTGGCCCGCATGGCGCTGGGCACGTTCCTCATCAATCCCAAGGCCGCCCCGCCTCCGGACTACGTGATCCGCAAGCATTATATGCGGAAGCACGGGCCGAATGCCACCTATGGGCAGAAGTAGGGGAAAGAGGGTTCAGGGTTCGGGGCAACTGGAGGGGCCCCTGATGCGCAGGCCAGGCACTGTTCGGCAATCGAAGGTGGGAGCGCCACACCGTTGGCGCGAGATGCGCAGGATTTTCGCATGATCGCGCGGACGGTGCCGCGCTCCCACATCCAGTGGCAAGTCTGGCGCATGCGGCTGACACGGAGGTCGCCCCTCCATTCCTCCAACCGATTACGTGACGGAAACCCGCACTGGCTCCGCAAATCCAGGCCCGGGCTGAACAACCGCCTCCAGCCCGCGCGGTGCGTGCACCTCGATCCAGCTGCCGCCGCGCCCTGTTTGCCACGCCACCTCGATCGGCCCGTGCGGGGTCGGGATGCGGCCCGACGCCGCGGGCAGTCCGCAGGGATGCGGGTTGACGATGAACCGCCTGAAACCCGGCTCCAGCGGCCGTACGCCCAGGATATACGCCTGCTGTACCCATATTGGAACAGCGGACCAGGCGTGGCACAGGCTCTGGGCGATGGCGAAGTCGTCGTGATAGATCGAGTCAATTTCATACAGGGATGTCGCCCCCTGCTTCAACATCCCGCCGAATGTGGAGCGGATGTAATCCAGCAGCAACCTCTGGTTCGGGACGGACGCCCCCAGCATGGCCTGGCAACCGAAGCCAAGGACTTGCAGGGTCATGTGGACAAGGGATGAGTCCGCGAACAGGCGGCCCTGCAACGACCGGCGAACCGCTTGCGTGCCCAGACCGTTGCAAAGGGCCAGCGCCTGCACGCCGGCCGCATAATGCCAGCGCTTGCGGCGGTCCGCAAAGGTGGCATAGGCGCCCTTCTTCGAATCCCAGAACAGGGCGTGGAGACGGCGCCGCAGTGCCTTCGCGTCCGCGCACCAGCGGCCGGATTCAGCGGATTCCCCGTTCAGGTCCAGCATGGCGGAAAAGGCCTCCATGGCTTCCAGCAGGTAAAGATTGTGGGGAAGATCCAGCCGGAACGGGCTCCTGCCGGTGACCGGATCCCGCGGCCGGTTGTCGAGGCCGTCGATCCACTCGTAAAACGTCCAATACTCCTTGCCTTCGAATAGACCATAAAGACCGGTAGCCTCATCGCGGCGCGCCTGGAAAGCCGAGAGAATGGACCGGATGGTGGGCGCGAACTCGCGGAACAGGGTGTCGTCGCCGCTGAACAGCCCATGCTCGCGCAACTCACAGATCCAGGCCAGGGAGAAGATCGGAATCGTGATGGGCACCCGCGCCGGCGCGCAAAGCTCAAGCAGTCCGTCCTCGCGCTTCCCCCACCCCAGCAGCCGGAACGATTGCCTTGGAAACGCATACTCGCCGAAGGCGTAATAGCCGTAAAGCGCCTGGTTCCGGCTGTCATAGGCATACAAGCTCTGTTCGCGCCAGGGGCAGTCGAAGTAGTGGTCGCCCATGCAGAGCCGGAGCGTCTTGACAGACGCCTGGCGGATATCGGACTGGAACGAATCGGCCGAGTCGAAGAGTCCCTTTTCACGGGCGGGATATTCCTGCGGATACAGGCCGGCCGCGCGCAACCGGACCGGTTCGCGGAAATTCAGGATGTGCAGTTCGAGGTACCGGCAGCCAAGCCGGCGGAACGGAATCTCAAAGACGTTGGGCCCGGCGCGGCAGATGAACCGGTCGGCGAACCGGCGGCTGCCCGGAGCCGACCGCACGCCCATATCCTCCAGGTGCTCGCCATGTGACACGTCCACAAGCGTTCCGGCAGGGGCCTCGAGCTCGAACCGGAGCAGCCCCAGCGTTTCGGCTCCCATATCGACAATCACCGCGCTGCCATTCCCGGGACTGGCCGGTGGCTGAAACTCGAAGGGATACAGCTGACTGGGAACGGTCCGGCTCATGCATTTGTAATCCGCGGCCATGGCCAGAGCGGGTTCCAACGTGGAAGCGGCTGCCGGGCGCTGAAGGGATCCGACGCAAATCGGCCGGCCGGCCCGGAACGGCTGACGCGCCATCTGCGGCAGGGCCCGCGGGGCGAGCTGCGTCCAGTATCCGTCCGTCGGCCCGGCCAATTCAACGGCGGCTTGCCAGTCCGAACCTGGCCGATAGGTAGGCGATGTCCAGTCGTCCTCATGCCGGGCATCGGCCTGAACCGTGATGCCCATCTGGACCGTGACGCTCGGCAGCGGGCCGGATGTGTAAAGGCGGGAGAGCCGGCAGCGCCAGGACGCGTCCGTGACAATCCGGTCAGCCCCGGCGGTCAGGCAGGCGATCAGTCCGGGTCGCCCCTTCCGGTATTCGCTGGACGTCCGCCCCCGGAAATAACCGAGGACGGCCAGGCTGTTCGTTCCCTTGCGCAGGAGGCTGCCCACGGGATACGTGTCAAAGGACCGGTGGTGCGGGTAATCGGAAAACGGGCGGCCATACACCTCGACGCCGTTGACGAAAAGCTGGTAGTCCGAATCGGCGGCGATGGCGATGTCGGCTTTAAGCGATTTTCGGGACAAATTGAACACGCGCCGGAAACAGACGTATTGGTTTTCGGCGTCGGTGTTGCCGTCGATCCAGATCCAGCGGCTTCTCGCGTCAAACATAAGCCCTCACATCTCGTAAAGCTTTTTGTCCCGCGACGGCGCGGCCTTCTTCTTGCCGCCCTTGGCACCGCCCGGCATCAGCGGGTCTTCCTTTTCCAGCCGGTCGCCCATCTCGGCCTCCACCGCCTCGGGATCTTCGCCCGCCTCGAGCCGCCGCATCGCCTCCTGCATCCCCTCGCCCATCTTCAGACCGGTCGCCTCCGAAAACTTGCGCATCAGGTTGGCCGCCTGACGGGGGTTCGATTCGTCAAGGCCGGCCGCCTCATTGGCCAGCGACTCCATGGCCTTTTCCACGCGGGGCTCATCGAGGGCGAAGTCTCCGCCCCCGGCGTCGGCATCGGCCCCCTTGTGCCGACCCACCGAGGCGAACGCGGATACTTCCCGCGACAGCTTCTTCTTTCCGCATGTCGGACAGGGCGGTCGGCTCTCGGTGTCGATCCGCTTGGAAAAGAAGTTGAAGATGCGGTTGCACGCGGAGCAGTAAAACTCGTAGATCGGCATCAGCTTGCCCTTATTTGAATTTTCGCCTGAACGGTTTAACCGATTTGCGCTTCAGGCTGGCCGGCACTTCCATGCCGGAGGCCTCCATCAATTCCGTCAGCTGATCGCGCAGCATGCCGGCCCGCTCGAATTCCAGCGACTCGGCCGCGGCCAGCATCTCGCGCTTGAGATCCTCGGCCACCTGGTGGACGTCGTAGGATTCGCCCGCCTCGCGCAGGACATTCTCCTCGATCTTGCCAGCCTCGTGCTCGATGGCCAGGTTGTCCTCGATTTCCTTGATGATGGTCTTGGGCGTGATGCCATGCTCGGTGTTGTAAGCCATCTGCGCCTTGCGCCGCATCTCCGTCACGTCGATCATCCGCTTCATGGAGTCGGTGACCCGGTCAGCGTACAGGATGACCTTCCCGTCGACATTCCGGGCCGCGCGACCCGCCGTCTGGATGAGCGAGGTATCGGAGCGGAGAAAACCCTCCTTGTCGGCGTCGAGGACGGCCACCAGCGATACTTCCGGCAGGTCCAGCCCCTCGCGCAGCAGGTTGACGCCTACCAGGCAGTCGAAGTCGTTGAGCCGGAGATGCCGCAGGATCTGCACCCGCTCGAGCGCCGTGATGTCGGAATGGAGGTACTGCACCCGCAGCCCCGACTCGTTCAGGTAGCGGGTCAGGTCCTCGGCGGTCTTCTTGGTGAGTGTGGTCACCAGGACCCGCTCCTTCTTCTCGGCGTGGGCCTTGACCTCCTCCATGAGATCGTCGATCTGCCCCGTCAGCGGCCGCACCATCACGGGCGGATCGAGCAGTCCCGTCGGCCGGATCAGCTGCCGGACGGTCTTCGGGCACATCTGATGTTCGAAGGGGCCGGGCGTGGCCGACAGGAAGAGGACATCCTGGACCCGGTTGAGGAATTCGTCGAAGTTGAGCGGCCGGTTGTCGCGCGCCGACGGCAGGCGGAAGCCATAGTCGATCAGCATATTCTTGCGGGCCTGGTCGCCGTTGTACATGGCGCGCAGCTGCGGGATGGTCACGTGCGACTCGTCCACGATGGTCAGGAAGAAATCGCGGAAATAGTGCATCAGGGTGGCGGGCGACTCCCCCGCTTTGCGGCCGCTCAGGTGGCGGGAATAGTTCTCGATGCCCGAGCAGTAGCCCACGGTTTTCATGGTTTCGAGGTCAAAAAGCGTGCGCTGCTTGATCCGCTGGGCTTCCAGCAGCTTGTTCTGGGACTCGAGCTCCTTGACCCGATCCTCCAGCTCGTTCTGGATCAGGATGAGGGCGCGCTCGACCTTTTCCTGGGGCATGACGAAATGGTTGGCGGGCGAGATGATGACGACGGGCAGGTCGGCCAGCACGTTTCCGGTTAGCGGGTCGATTTCCGAAATCTTCTCCACTTCATCGCCGAAGAACACGATCCGGAACCCGTGTTCGTGGTAGGACGGAAAGACGTCCAGCACGTCGCCGTGCGCGCGGAAGGTGCCGGGCTCCACGGCGTAGTCGTTGCGGGAATACTGGATATCCACCAGTTTCCGGAGAATGGCGTCGCGGTCCTCCGTCTGCCCCCGCTCGAGCCGCACCACCATCTGGCGGTAGTCCTCGGGCGAGCCGAGGCCATAGATGCAGGACACCGAGGCCACAATGATGACGTCCTCGCGGGACAGCAGCGAGTTGGTGGCGGCCAGGCGCAACCGCTCGATCTGCTTGTTGATGGAGGAGTCCTTCTCGATGTAGGTGTCCGTGTGCGGAATATAGGCTTCCGGCTGGTAGTAGTCGTAATAGCTGATGAAGAACTCGACGGCATTCTGAGGGAAAAAGCCTTTCAGCTCCCCATAGAGCTGGGCCGCCAGGGTCTTGTTGTGGGAAATGACCAGCGTGGGGCGGTTCAGCTTCTGGATCACGTTCGCCATGGTGAAGGTCTTGCCGGACCCGGTCACGCCCTCCAGTGTCTGGAAACGGGAGCCGGATTCGAAGCCCTTGCAGATCTCGCCGATCGCCTGGGGCTGGTCGCCCGTGGGCTTGAAAGACGACTCAAGATGGAAAAGCGTGTTCATGTCGTACGCCGGAGTATAGGGGGTTCCTGAAAAAAAAGAAATGATGACTTGCATCCAGCTGGGATATTACCCTATATTGTGTGGCTCACAAACGCGTGCCTGTAGCTCAATTGGATAGAGCATCAGACTACGGATCTGAGGGTTGCAGGTTCAACTCCTGCCAGGCACGCCATTTCAACCCTCCTTCCTCTCCCTCTTTACCCCCGTGAAAAAAGGCGTTAAGAAAATCATCGGGGCCGTTGTCCTCTTTGTTGCCGGCATGCTCATGCCCGCGGCGGTCATCATTCCCTTGATTATGTCCGGGGATGGCGACAAGCCTTTTCGGGTCCCCGGGTCGATGGAGATCACGGTTGAAAAACCGGGACGCTACTATTTGTGGAACCAATACCGCACCATCTACGAAGGCCGCAGCTATTCGTTCGACAAGGAGCTGCCGGGCGGGTTGTCCTTCTCGCTGACTGAAAAGGCATCGGGCACGGCCGTTCCCCTGGAAACCGGCATGAACATTTCCTCCGAATCCGGAAACCGGAGGAAAGCCTCGATCGGTTATTTTGAAGTGCCCCGCCCCGGGACATACATCATCAGCGTCACGGGAAACACGGAAGAACGGATTTTATCCTTTGGAAAGTCCATATTCGAATCAGTCCTGCTGTTCTTTGGCGGCATGACGCTCGCCATTCTTCTCGCCATCGCCGCGGCCGTCGGGTCGCTCATTCTCCTCGTTTTCGGCATTCTTGACCTTGCCCGCGAGCCGGCCGCTGCAGGATCAGTATCGGGCCCTAAATCCTGAAGCGTCCAACCGAATGAGCAAAACAAAGAATGATTAGCCACGAAAGAACACAAGGAACACAAAAGAAATTCCTTTGTGATCTTTGAGTTCCTTTGTGGCAAAAAAATTGGGACCGAACGACCGGCTCCTGCGTGTCGCCGGTGGCGCGGTTCACGCAGACCGGTTTGATATGTCCATCTGACATAACTGGCGAATTCCCATCCTTCTCGCTTTACGCTATCATACTACCGTAAACAATATTGACTGAAAGCTGTTTTAGGTCCAACATTTCCCTGTCTCATAGCTGAGAAAAATGCTTTGCATGAAGGAAGCGGACGCTCAAAGGTCCAGGGGACATATAAGATGGTTGAACGGAAATAAAATGCAAATACTCGTATATCTCGGGCTAGCCATATTCGTGATCGGAGGCATTGGAACTCTCATTGCAGCATTCAAGACAAGCCTGTTATGGGGACTAGGTTGCTTGTTTATTTCGCCGATATCATTAATCTTCCTGATTGTTCATTGGAACGTCGCTAAAAATCCATTCTTCCTGCAATTGGCGGGTTGCATTCTACTACTAATCGGCAGTAGCACCGCTTAGCTACATGGCTAAATATTATCCTGAAATTCAAAATGAGCCTAACCAATAGATGCAGCCAACACGATTGCTTGTCACGGATGCTGCTGCGCAGCCTCCTCGCCAAGCACCCGTGCAGCTGATCATATCGTTGGACAAAGTGAGGAAGAATGATTTACATACTCAAAATAAAATGCGTATGGGGAATGTATTTGCAGCAGCCGTTCGAGCGAACTATTGAAATTGACGACGCGACGACACTGGACGCGTTGCACGGAGTTATTCAATCCCTGACCGATTTCGACAGCGATCACTGCTATGACTTCTTTACCGGGAAGACCCATCGCGACAGCAGGAACAGTCTCGGCTGTGATGAGGAATCTGGAGCCGCTTCAAAGAAGCGTAAGAGGATCAGGCTGACCGATGTATTTCCCCTCCCGCCCGGATACCACCTCTTCTACTGGTTTGACTTCGGTGACGACTGGAAGTTTCAGATATCGTTGAAGAAGACGGGCCAGAAAGAATCTGGAGTCAAGTACCCCCGAGTCATTGCGGAAAAAGGGCCTCCACCGACACAGTATCCAGACTTCGAAGAATAGGATGCCCAACCTACCAGCGGTTACGCGGCCAGCGGCCGCGTCCACAGAAGACCACTAGCGATAATCTATGCCTATCCCGGACAGGAACGTTCATCGCCGCGGCCAGCGGCCGCAGCCACAGAAAACAAATCAAACAGGTTTTCTGGCGTCCCCGAGCCGGCAACGATCGGCTTATTCCACCGACCGCAGGTACGACACGGCCTTGCGGATGGCCT
>CAYZVY010000146.1:8220-11129 GCA_964481675.1 uncultured Verrucomicrobiota bacterium | reverse complement strand
TCGGCCTTCGGCTCGCCCACGTGCCCCTGCAGGGCGTGAAGCTGGCGGTTGAAGTTGGTGATGCAGACATCGTCGAAGTCGACCAGCGTCACGATCCCGACCCCCGACCGGACCAGGCACTCGGCGGCCCACGAGCCCACGCCGCCCAGTCCCAGGATCATGACGTGGGACTTGGCCAGCTTTTCCATGGCCGGCTCGCCGACCAGGCGGCTCATGCGGTCGAAGCGGCGGTCGGGCATGAAAGATGGCTTTGCGCTGTTGGTCATCAGCCGGCGATTATACGGTTTTCCAGGGCATCTGTAAACCGCGCACGCTCAAGGCGACTCGAACGACTCGAAAACGCTCTTCAGCGCGCGCTGGATATTGGTGTCGGACATGAAAACCTGTGGCACGAATTGTCCCCCCAGGTCGTTGTCCAGGAGCATGAGCAGGGGACCCTGGTCAATGGCAAAACCCGTCGGGTTGGCCCAGGCGCCCTTTTTCCGCAGCACATTCCCGTCGCGGGGCACCGCCACCGACCCGGCGATCTGCTCATTATATGCATCGGCAAACCCGAACCGCGGATGGAGCAGATCGGGCACCCCGTCCCCGTTCAGGTCGAGGTTGGCCATGTGCCAGAGCGACTCCACGGCTTTATCGGAGACATGCACGATGGAACTGCCGGCGGCATAGGGAGCCAGGGTGCCCGTTGTCAGCGGCCGCTTGATGCCGGTCACCGCCACCCGCAAGGCATCCACCTCAACCCCGTCAAGGTCGCTGCTCACCACGGTCACCCGCACGGTGTGGGCGCCGGTCGGGATCAGGAGGCGATTGGTGATGGAGAGGCTTTCGAATTGGTTCCACCCGGCGCCCCCGGTGCCGGTGCTGACGGTGGTGAAACGGCCCAGGCGGACGCCGTCCAGGAAAACGGCCAAGGTGTCGGAGGGACCGTCGTTGCTGTAGTCCATGGAAAGAGCGGCAAAGGTGTCGGCTTTCATGACCAGCGGCCATTGAATCGAGCCGGGCTTCTTCAGCAACCGGGACTGCAGGCCCGACGCGTTCCCCCTTGCGCTGATCGTTCCGCTTCCCTCCGCCGCTTCGCCTTCCAGGACCCTGGAGCCGATGGCCGTGATGATTTCGGAATATTTGGCCAGCGCCGCGGGGGGGGCGCCTTCCGCGCCGTAATCGTCAAATGGCCCTTCGCAGGCCGAAAGTGCCCAGGCATCGGGACCCAGCCCGGGGTAAAGCGCCTCATGGGTGATGGCATACTCGCGCGTGCCCTGGATCGCCAACCGGGTGTTGTCGAAAAAGTTCAGCGCCCGCTGCGGATGGTTATCCGGGCCAAGGGCCTTCGTGTCGAGCCAGCAGCTCATGAACTGATAGGTGAACAGGGCGCCGGGGTAGGTCTTGACGAAACCGGCGCCCTTCCGGGTCAGGTCATACCATGTTTCCCGCGGAAGGCGGTTGGACGGGTCCGGTGCGGCCATTCCCAGCAGCGCGACGATCAGGCCTTCGTCGGTATAGTAGTCGAGCGTGGCGGGAACCTCCACTCCGTTGCTGTCGGGCTTGCTGGAGTAGAAACCGGTGTCCAGGCCGTCGGGCAGCAGGAAGCGGCCCGGCGAATCGCTGCGCTCTTCGGCCGGCTTCCAGCCCAGGTAAACCTGCTTTTTGCCATCGGGCAGTTCCGCCAGCATGAAGGGCCATTGCACCCGGGCCACGATGCGGTCCGCTGATTCCCGGATGGACTGCTCGACCGGATTGTCTTCCAGGAAATATCGCCTTGCGGTGATCACGCCCATCAGGGCCAGGGCCGTGTCGATGGAACTGAGTTCGACGGTGTTGAGCGATTCGTCCGCCGCCGTGGCCGTGAAGTCGAAGTTCTGCTTCCGCAGCCCGTCGATCCCGAGGAAGTGGTAGTAGAATCCCCGGTGGCCTGCCATGCCGACCCGGGCGGCGCCCTGGGGATGTGACTCCAGCACGGCCAGGAGCGCGTTCACCCGAGCCGCCGCCGAGGTCCGGGCCAGGTAGCCCCGTTCCGCGCCGATGACATACGCGCTGAGCTGGAATCCCGCACCCCCGACCGTCATCAGATCGGCAAAGGTGCCGCGATCCTGGATGAGGCCGCCCGTGCGCGGATCCGTGGAGGCGGAGTCCAGGAAATAGAGGAAAGACAATCGGCGGAGATAGTCCAGGAAGGCATACCGGAATTCCGGCCGGAGCCCGCCGGTCTGCGGATCCCGCATGGCCTGGAGGTCGGGATAGTTTCCGTCCGCATCGATCAGCCGGATGTTGTCGACCAGGAAGGCCCCCCGGGTCGGGTTGTGGACGAGGTCGCCGACGTGATTACGTTCCACAATCAGGGACAGGATCTTCACCCGGTCCCACCGGAAGGTCCCGGTGTCGCCCCGGGAAAAGCTGGCGCGGCCAAATGTGAGGCTTGCCCATGATGGCGACTTCAGGTCCCGGCGCGTGAAGATCGTGTGGCCGTTGTCGTCCTTCAGCTCCACGCGAAGGGTCAGGGGCGGACTGTCCTTGGCCAGGCAGGCATGGAAGGCGAGTGAGTCGATGCTCCGGTTCTTCCAAGGGTTGAACGCGCCGAACAGGTTGTCGAAATCCAGGGAGTGGCCGGGGAACGCGGTGGAGGCAGCCGGTTCCTCCCCGGTGCCGGTCAGGTCGATCTTGGTGTCGGTCAGGCCGAAGAGGGAAATGAAAACGCCGCCGAAGGCTTCGGCGGGATAGCCCCCGAAGTCGAACCCGATTTTCCAGCTGGCCCCGGTGGAGCCGCAGGAGATTCCGGGCCAGGCGCTGGAGACGATCGACGCCTGGCCGGACGCCGCGGCGGGGTTGTTGATCTCCCCCATGTTGCCGTTGAAGAAATTGAAGCCGGTGTCGTTCCGCGTGGTTTTGAAGTCGAAGTTGTCCACCATGAA
>CAYZVY010000146.1:5917-8120 GCA_964481675.1 uncultured Verrucomicrobiota bacterium | reverse complement strand
CTTTTGTTTTGAATGGGGATGGACAGAAAGACGGCTAAAGCCTATTTTAAAGGATTGCCCGTTCAAAGGATGAGCGAGCATCAAAAAGGCCCATTCACACCCTCGTGAAGTTCGTTTCCCCCATCCGATGGTGGCTGTTGCTTGCGCTGCTGTATACGGCCGGATCTCTGGCGTGGCTGAATGCCCGGGAGACGCGGAACAGCCTGCCGCCGGTTCGCCCCACCTTTGTCCTGCCTCCCGAATCGCCCCGGCTTCAACCCGCGGTGCGGCGCGACTCCCCGCATCAGGCCGTCTTCTCCATTCCCTTCACCCCGTCCGACATGGATGGCACCGGCCAGTACCGCTTCCAGCTGATCACCCGGAAGAACCTGCCGCGCTGCACCGTCCAGGTGCTCGCGGTGGGGGATCACCACCTGGGCTTTTCCCACCTCTACCGCTGCCCCCGCCTCACCCCGGACGGCTTTGCCTTTACCGTGCCCTTCCTGAGCGATGAGATGTACTGGAAGACGATCGGCCACACGGGCGCCTGGTCCGCCTGGGAACGCGCCGGATTGCGCCGCCTGGAAATCAAGGTGTTTTCCACGGCCCCCCTTGTCGCCGCCGATCTGGAGTTGCGCGTCCGGGCTGACCCGGCGCCCCGCCGGGAGCCGTCGCTCGCCTGGAGCCGGCCGTCCGCCGACAGCCTGCCGCTGGGGACGCGCTTCGAGGTGGAATTCGACCTGGCCGGCTGGAACGGCAATCCGTTCGACTACCGGGAGATGCCCGTGCGGGGCGAGGTCATCGAGCCGGGCGGAGAAAGCCGGAGCCTGCTGCCGTTCCTCTTCCAGGATTTTGTCGCGGTGAACCGGTTGGAAGGCGAGCAGATCCGCCCGGCCGGCCCCAAGCATTTCCGGCTCCGCTTCCGCCCCCGGGTCGAGGGGTCCCATGCCTATCGCCTGTTCCTCGCGGGGACCACGAACCGCGTCCTGCAGGAGGGCCGCTTCACGGTCACGGCCGGGGAGCCGCCCGGCTTTCTGCGCGTCTCCACGCGCGCGCCCCATTTTTTCGAGCGGGCCGACGGCCGGTTCGTCTACCTGCTGGGCTGGAACTTCCCGTATCCCGTGGACCGCCCCTACGGCGCCGATTACGTGCCCTATCTCCCCCCGCAAAGCAGCCTCACCCTGACGCGGAAAATGCTCGACGACCTGGCCGGTTCGGGCGGCAATTTCATCCGGTTCTGGCTGAGTGACTGGTGGAACGGGTTGGAGTGGAACAAGAACGTCGACAACTACGGGGGCATTCTCCGCTACAATCTCAAGAACGCCTGGATGAACGACCAGGTGGTGGCGCACTGCGAGCGCCGGGGCCTCTACATGCAGTGGGAGACGCTGAACCACGTGCGGCTGAGCCACACCTACGGCTGGCCCCGCCATCCCTACAACCGGCGCAACGGCGGCTTCCTGGACGATTCCCAGGAGTTCTGGACGAACGTCAAGGTGCATCCCTTGTCCGAAAACCGCCTCTCCTATATCGTCGCCCGCTACGCCGACTCCCCCGCCATCCAGTCCTGGAACCTGATGAGCGAACCGGACCTGGTCAGCCGGGACACGTGGTATTTCGCCCGGGCGTTCATCCTGTCGCAGATGACGTATGTCAGCCATCTCGATCCCTACGGCCACATCACCTCCAGCCACCTGTGCCTGCCCGACAAGGATCTCTCCTTTTTCAAGGAGAAACGGCTCCAGTTCGTCAACAGCAATGCCTATCCCGGGCTGGCCGGGCTGGGCGTCGACCAGGTCGACGCCATCCGCGATTACGCCGACCGGTTCGCCGGCTACGGCAAGCCGGTGATGATTTCGGAATGCGCCGGCCACTGGGGCGGCGATCCGGCCTGGAAGATGAGCCGCGACACGCTGGGCGCGCTCTGGGCGGGAGTCGCCAGCGACCTGGCCGGCTCGCCCATGAGCTGGTGGTGGAATTTCAACTACGGCGAGGACATGGGCCGCTTTTACCGGGTGGTGGCCGATTTCATGAAAGGCGAGGACCTGATCGCCGCGAGCGCGGGAGCGGGGGGGCCGTGGATGAACCGGCCCGTCGTCGCCGCCAGCAAGGCCGGCAACCTGAAGGCCCTGGCCGCGGGCAACCGGACCCGTCTGTTCCTGTTTTTGTATAATGTCGACACCGTCAGCCGGACCCGCCAGATTCCCAGCGTCTGCGCGGAAAA
>CAYZVY010000146.1:0-5817 GCA_964481675.1 uncultured Verrucomicrobiota bacterium | reverse complement strand
CCGAGGCGCGTTCGCGGTCGCTGCTGGAGGCGCGCCTGGCCCTGCCCGACGCCTGCCGGAACCGGTTTCCCCGCGTGGTGAATGCCGCGGGCGCCGCGGTGCCGTTCGCGTGGCAGGCCCTGGACGGGGGAGCCGGTTGGCAGTTGCGCATTCCCGCGGCGAGCGTGGACGGACCCCTGCGGGTGACCGCCGCGGCGGAAGCGCCTGCTCCCCTTGAGCTCGACGAGGAGTCCTTCGGGCTGGGGCTCACGGTGGCGTTCGGGCCCAGTTCGTGGATGACCCAGCGGGATCAATTCGAGCGGGAGTTCGGGGCGCTGTCGGTGCGGAAGCGGACCCGGGTTGGCTGTGTCGATCAGTTGGAAAATCCGCTGGGCCCCAACCGGGATTTCCTGGCCGTTTACCAGGGGCCGCTGCTGGTTCCGGCGGACGGGGACTATGAGCTGGCCTCCAATTCGGACGACGCCAGCTTTGTCCGCGTGGACGGCCGCGAGGTTGTGGCCTGGGGCGGCGGGCACAACATGGAAGCGCTGGACCGCCCCGCCGTCAACCGCTGGTGGCACCGGGGCAAGGTGACGTTGAAAAAGGGGATGCACTGGCTGGAATACGATCACCAGCAGCGGGACGGTGGCTGCCTGGCCCGCCTGGGCTGGCGCCTGCCGCCGCAGGAGCCCGGGAAAGCGCCCCTGCTGGCGCTGCCCTTCGCGGACAAGGGCGTGCCCGCGATGGAGGTGGTCCCCGAATGGGCCTTTGACGGCCGGATTCCCTGCCGCGTGACCGTGGAATTCCAGGGCGCCCCGCAGCTGGCGCTGGATCCCGGCTTCGGCCTGGAATTGCGCCGGCCGGCCACGCGGGTGACGGCCGTGGCGATGGGCGGCGACACCAATCGAATTTTCCGGTTTTTCCCAAAAGAGGGACGGCAGCAGGTCGCGGCCGGGGGGCGGTCCGTCCCGGTCTGGGCCTGGAACTCCCACTGGCGCCGGTTTTCCCTGGAGTGGGAGGTTTATGTCGATTCCCAGCGGGCGCCCGGCCTGAAGGTGATGACGTATGACATCGACATGCCGCTTCGGGTGCAGGTCGGCCGCGAGCCCGCCGTGGTCAAGGCGGCCGCCCGCCGGACGTGGACGGCCTGGCCGCTGCCCGCGGAGGCGGGCGCGGTTCCCTTCGTCATCAGCGCGGGCGGCGTGCCGCTGGTGCGGGGCACGGCAGGCGGGGAGGGAACAGCCCCATGAAGCCGACCACGCCCACCGCCGGCGAGTCCCTCCTGACCGCCCGCATCGTGCTGTCGCGCAGCCAATGGGTCGGCCTCCTGGCCCTGGGGCTGGCCGGAATGGCCGCGCTGGCGCTGGACGCGCACCTGACGCTGATGATCGCCAATGTGGTGTCGATCCTCTTCTATCTCCTGTTCTGCGCCTACAAGCTTGCCCTGCAGTTCCTGTCGCTGAACCGGCCGCCCCAGCCGTTCGATCCCGCCGCCGCGCCCGCGGGCGGCTGGCCGACCTATACCATCCTCGTGCCGCTCTATCATGAAGTCAAGGCGGTGCCCGGGCTGATGGCGCATCTGAAGACTCTGGACTATCCGGCTGACCGCCTGCAGATCCTGCTGCTGTGCGAGGAGGACGATCCCCAGACGCGGCAGGCGATCGACGCGGCCGGCGTGGCGGCCCCGTTTGAGGTGGTGGTGGTGCCGGTCAGCCAGCCGCGCACCAAGCCCAAGGCCTGCAATGTCGGGCTGGGCCGGGCCACGGGCGAGTATCTGGTGATCTACGATGCCGAGGACCGCCCCGAAACCGACCAACTCAAGAAGGCGGCGCTGCTGTTCGCCTCGTCGCCCCCGGACGTGGTGTGCCTGCAGGCGCAGCTGAATTATTACAACCGCGACCGCAACTGGCTGACCCGGTTCTTCACGGCGGAATATTCCTGCTGGTTCGACTACTGCCTGCCCGGCCTCGTGTTCCTGGATGCGCCCATCCCCCTGGGCGGCACGTCCAATCACTTCCGGCTCTCCGTTCTCAGGCAGGTCGGCGGGTGGGATCCGTTCAATGTGACGGAGGACTGCGACCTGGGCATCCGGCTGTACCGCTTCGGGCTGAACACGGGGCTGCTGGAGTCCACCACCTGGGAAGAGGCCGTCTACCGCGTCAAGCCCTGGATCCGCCAGCGCAGCCGCTGGGTGAAGGGCTATCTGCAGACCTATCTGGTTCATCTGCGCGAGCACCGCGCGCTGCTGCGCACCCGCGGTCCGGGCCGGCTTATGCACTTCCATTTCCTCTTCGGCGCCACCTGCTTCTGCCTGCTCATGAATCCGTTCTACTGGCTGCTGACGGTGCTCGGCCTGTTCATGGGGCCGTCCTTTTTGAGCGGCTACTTTCCCTTCTGGGTGCTGGTGCTGGCGCTGACGAGCTTCCTGGCCGGCAACTTCGTGTTCATCCTGTCCGGCATGCTGGCGTGCCTGCGCCGGGGCTATTACCACCTTGTGCCGTTCTGTCTGCTCATGCCCTTTTATTGGGTGCTCATGAGCATCGGCGCGTGGAAGGGTGCCATCCAGCTGGTCACCAATCCCTTCTACTGGGAAAAGACGCCCCACGCGGGAGCCGCACAATGACGCTTCCGTCCACACCGGCGTTTGCCGATCCCCGCCGCGACCTGGCGGGGAAGGGCTTTCGTTTTGCCCGGCACACCATCCTGTGCTTCATCCTGTTCTCGCTCATCCTGTCCCTCGCGCATGACCGGTTTGGCGGCGCGACCGACCTGTGGGTCATCCGCACCGGCATGCTGCAGGATCTGACCGCGGAAATGCCGAGCGGCCGCCAGGCCCTGGTCGGCTCGCTGGCCGTCATGCCGCTGCCCGGCCTGGCCGCGCTGCCGTTCCTCCCGTTCCTCAAGCCCGCCGCCTACGGGTATGCGTATCTGTATGGGCTGGCGCTCCTGCTGGCTCTGGCCGTCCTGCCGCTCCGCGACCTGCTGCGGCGCGGGGGCGCCGGCCGGTTCAGCGCCCCGGCCGCGCCCGTGCTGCTGACCCTGGCCGCGGCCGGGCTGGGCGGCTCGGAATGGAGCGACCTGCTGGCCTGCCTGCCGATGCTGATCCTGGCCGTGTATCTGGAAACCCGGGAGCTGCCGGAAGTGCGGGCCCTGGCGGGAGTCTTCTGGGCGCTGGCGCTCCTGGCGCACGTGGCCGGGCTGCTGCTGGTGGCGGGCCGCCTGGTCGCCATGGGGGTCGACCGCTACAGCCGCGCCTTCAGTCCCGAAAAAAGGGCCGTCCGCTGGATCCAGGCCGTAACCATCGGATACGGCCTCGCCGTGTATCTGTTCCTGAATTGGATGATCATGGGGTCGCCGGCCTATCCCTTCGTCACCGCGCCCTGGTGGCGCCCGGCGGCCGGCGATTCGGCGGGCGCCAGGGCGGAGCTGACCCGCATCCTGGCGCGGCAGTATCCGGACTGCCGCCCGGTCGTCAGCGGCGTCTGGGGGTATACCCTTCAGCCGCTGCTGGATGTCGCCGAGGGGTATCACGTCCTCGATTTCCATCCCGGCAAGCTGCCGCCCGACGAATCCGGCAGCCTGGTGCTGGTGATCCCCGCCGGCCGCAACCCCTTTGTCCGGTTCAACGACGTGCAGCCCCGCCGGGTCCGGAATGACGAGACCTACGCGTCGCCCCCGCTGTTCGAGAAAACGAAGGACTGGACTTTTGTGCGGCTCGACCTTAAAACCGTGGAATCCGAATAGGATCAGATTCATGAAACAGGCGGAACGTTCACTGATCGAGCAGGCCCGGTGCCGCAAGGGCCGGTACGGGGGGTTCTGTTTCGGCGGCTGCCAGCCCGAGGGCGTCCGGGCGCACCAGCCGCTGCCCGCCGGAACAGCCTGGCCCAACGGCGCGGCCGGCGCGCTGCTGCTGACCTTTGACGTCGAGGGCACCTACGGCAACGGCACGGGTGATATGGCCCGCGAGGTGGCCAACTACAAGCGCATCTGCCAGCGGCTGGCCCGGGCCGGCATCCCGGCCACATTTAATATTGTGGGCCGCATGGCGGAGGAGCAGGGGCCGCAGTTTATCCGCTGGATGCTCGACTGCGGCTCCGAAATTGCCACGCACGGCTACGAGCACGAGCTGAACCGGCGCCATGGCGGCGACGCGGTCTACGCCGGCCATTACGGCCCGGCCGAAAACCTGGCCCAGATCCGCGACGGCGTGGCGGCGCTCGAAAAACAGTTCCCCTGTTCCGTGCGCGGCGTCCGCATGCCGTATGGCCATTTCAACGAATTCACCTATGACGCCATCGCCGAACTGGGGCTGGCCTGGTCGAGCAATGTGTCCATCGACGATTTCCTGGTTCCCGGCGGCGGCTTCGGCCCCGCGCCGTTTCGTATGCAATTGGGGGACAAGGTCTATCCCGTCGTGGAGATCCCGCTCGACAGCCAGACCTATGACTGGTGCATCTGGGCGGCCGACGAAACCGCCAACCGGCCGTTCGTGGAAGCCGTCCGGGCCTATTGCGAGCGGACCGGCATTCCCTTTGACCGGACTCCGGCCGGGGGGGTGCCCATCTGGATGGCGCGCTGCCGCGACGCGCTGAAGCGGAACGGGCTGTTCACGCTGCTCTGCCACCCGATCAACCTGGTCGCCGAGTCCGAACGCTGGAAAGATCCGGTGGAGGAATTTCTTTTCCCCGTGATCGACGAGCTGGGCCGGCTGCACCGCTCCGGCGAGGCGTTTGTCGGCACCTGTGGCCAGGTGGCCGATGTCTACTTGAAGTGGCAGGCTTCGCAACTGCACGATTAACAGAAAGTATCCACATGAAGCGCAAGATCAATTGGGGTGTCATCGGGTCGGGCGGCATTGCCAGGCGGCGGACCATTCCGGAAGGCCTGCTGCCGGCGCGCAACGGCGTGCTGCGGGCGGTCTACGATCTCGATCCCGCGGTGAACGCCGCGGTGGCCGCGCAGTTCAAGGTGAAGGCCGCCGGGTCGCTCGCGGAATTGCTGGGCGGCGACATCGATGCCGTTTACATCGCCACGCCCGCGAAGGCGCATGTGAAGCAGGCGGAGGCGTGCCTGAAGGCGGGCAAGCATGTGCTGTGCGAGAAGCCGCTCGGGCTGTCGACGGCGGAGGTCCGTCGGATGACGCGGGCGTTCGGGGCGAAGGGCGTGCTGCTGGCGCCGGCGTTCATGATGCGGTTCCAGTCGCAGCACGTGCAGGCGCGCGAGTGGATCCGGCAGGGGCGGCTGGGCACGCCCGTGTATGCGCGGGCACAGCTGTCGTGCTGGTATCCGCCCATGAAGGGGGCGTGGCGGCAGGATCCGAAGATCGGCGGCGGCGGGTCGCTGATGGACCTGGGCGGCCATTGCGTCGATCTGCTGGAAGGTTTTTTCGGGCCGGCCGTGGAGGTGCGCTGCCTGAATGGGAACCTGGTGCACACGTATGCGGTGGAGGATAGCGCCACCGTGTTGCTGAAGTTCGCCAGCGGGGCGCAGGCCACGGTGGACACGTTTTTCTGCATCCCGGATTTTGCCAGCCGCAACCGGCTGGAGCTGTACGGGTCGGGCGGCTCGATCCTGGCGGAGGGGACGATCGGGCAGGGCGCGGCGGGAGTCATGAGGGCGTATCTCGGCAAGGTCGGCGGGTATGACGCGAAGCAGGCGCGCGCGTCGGCGGAAGGGGTCGACGTCAAGCCGCGGCCGGTGAATCCCTACCGCGCGGAGGTCGAGGCGTTCGGCGATGCCGTGCTGGCGGGCACGCTTCCCGCGGACTGGGCGGAGGCCGGCCTGCGCAGCCAGCTGGTGCTCGACGCCTGCTACCGCTCCGCGAAGAGCGGCAAG
>CAYZVY010000145.1:0-11194 GCA_964481675.1 uncultured Verrucomicrobiota bacterium | reverse complement strand
TCCCGCCGAGCGTGACGCTGATCGTGTTCGGCGTCATCACCCAGCAGTCCATCGGCCGCCTGTTCCTGGCCGGCCTGATTCCCGGCCTGCTGATTGCCGCGGGGTTTCTCCTGGTGATCGCCGTCTGGTGCCGGATCAACCCGAACCTCGGCCCCCACGGCGAGCGCTCCTCCTGGAAGCAGCGGGTCCGCTCCCTGCCGGAGTGCGTCTACCTGATCGCCATCTTCGTGCTCATGATCGGCGGCCTCATGAAGGGCGTGTTCACGCCCACGGAGGCCGGCAGCGTCGGCACCGTGGCCGTGCTGGTGCTGGCGCTGGCCCAGCGGGACCTGAAAATGCGGACGTTTTTCAAATCGGTGGACGAGTCGCTCCGCACGGCCTGCATGGTGCTGATCCTGCTCGCCGGGTCGACCGTGCTGGGCCATTTCCTGGCCGTCACCCGCATCCCGATGATCGCCGCGGACTGGGTCACCTCCCTGCCGCTCGAGCGGCACGTGGTGATGCTCGTGATCAGCCTCATCTATCTCGTGGGGGGGTCCTTCATCGACGACCTGGCCTTCATGGTCCTGGCCACGCCCATCTTCTACCCGGCGGTGATCAAGCTCGGCTTCGATCCGCTCTGGTTCGGCATGGTCATCGGGATCACCGTCATGATCGGCGTGGTCATTCCCCCGGTCGCCATCAACGTGTTCGTGGTGAAGAACATCACGAAGGTGCCGTTCAGCACCATTTACCGGGGTGTGTATCCCTTCCTCATCGCGCTGGCGGTGGTGGGCGTGCTGCTCTTCATCTTCCCCGGCATGGCCACGTACCTGCCCAACAAGCTGATGCCGTAGGCCGGGGGCGGCGGCCACGGGAAGACGGTGGCCGGTCAGTCTCCTCGGGGGGTGGCCGAAGAAAATGATTTGATGATTCCGGGACAAGTCGGGGTCGGTATCGGGTATCGCCGTCGGTATCGACACATGATAGCGATAGCGACCGCGAGAAGGAAAGACCAGGCCAACGACCTGCTTCTGCATATCGCCGCTGGCCCGGCTCACACAGAGCGGGGCCAACCCGCGGTTTGACCGCAGCCTGCATGATGCGGTTTCCGTGGCCGGCGCCAGGGGGGACCCCATACCGCTGAGATTGTCCGCCTGCTCCTTGGCGCGGGAGCGTCTCCGTCCTCAGGCGGTGTCCTGCATCAGGCCATCGAAAACAAGCAACCGCTAGACGTGGTCAGGCTCCTCGTGGAGGCCGGAGCCGATGTCAACGCGAGGGACTATTTCGGGAAGACCTCGCTTATCATGGCGGCCGGGAGAGCGAAGGCACAACCCTCCTGGCGTAGCTGCTGTCCAGGGGGGGCGCAGATCGACGCCGTGGACAATGACGGCGATCCCGCCATCGCGTGGGCCGCTTCGCGCGAGGATGGCCTTCCGCTGGTTCTGTTCCTTCTCGACCATGGGGCCGGCCTCGCCGTTGCGAACAAGGCGGGGGGCACGGTGCTCATGACCGCCGCCAAAAATGCGGCTAAACGGGCAGGGGCGCCCGCTGGCCCCTGATGTCCGCGTTGCCTCTTGACAGGCGTCCTGAATATTGTACAGTATATTGTGCAAAAGGAGATGGATGATGCCCCGCCTTAATCTCGACGAAGACGTCAAGCCCCTTTCCGAGTTCCGCGCGAATGTGACGACATGCATCCGCCAAACCCGCACGACCCGGCGGCCGCTTGTCATCACCCATCATGGCAAATCCGCCGCCGTGCTTCTGGGCGTTTCGGAATATGAGGGGCTCATGCAGAAAATCGAGATTCTCGAGGATATTCGCCTGGCCGAGGATCAGTTGGCTCAAGACCGGGGCGTTTCTCACAAGGCCGCGCTCAGGCAGGTGCTGGCCAAGGTGCGCCGATGAGGGTGCGATGGGCGCCGCTGGCCATTGACCGGGTGGCGGAAATCGCCGCCACCATCGCGGAAGACAATCCGATTGCCGCCGGGAAATGGGTTCGTGACGCTTTCGCGCGCGTGGGGCAACTCGGGCGATTTCCGAAAAGCGGAAGGCCGATACCCGAAACCCCGCGCCCGGATATCCGCGAACTTGTCTGGAGCCCTTACCGCATCATCTGCCGACTCGAACCCCGGCAGATTTCCATTTTGACGGTCAGGCATGTGAGGCAAATCCTGCCCATGGACGATCTTAAATAGGCCCGTCGCCATAGATGCAAGACTGACCAGGAGCGCGCCATGAGCGAGATTGATCGAGATGACCTGAACCGGTTTCTTGAAGCCCAGGCCGAAGTTTCGTCCGTTCTCAATCATTTTTTCCAGGGAAGGGCAGACAAGGCAACGCTGGATTTCGTCGAACACCATCCATGATGGGCCGAAGCGGGAGGAGAATTCGCCATGACATCGAAAGAGCGCGTCCTGACCACGTTTTCGCACCGCGAGGCCGACCGGGTTCCGATCAACTACCACGCCAACCCCGGCATCGATCTCCGCCTCAAGCAGCATTTCAAGCTGGACGCCAAGGACCATGAGGGGCTGCGGCGCGCGCTGAACGTGGATTTCCGAGGCGTGAGCGCGGGCTATGCCGGGCCGCGGCTGCACGAGGACATTCCCGCCCGCGGCGTCAAGGCCGACAACTGGGGCATCCGCCGGCGGTGGATCGAGCACGGCTCCGGCGGCTACTGGGATTTCTGCGACTTCCCGCTCCAGACCGCGGATGCGGACGCCGTGGCGCGGTGGCCCATGCCCGACCCGGACCGGTTCGACTACACGACCATCCCCGAGCAGTGCCGCGCGAATGAGGGCTATGCCATCACGCTGACCTGCTACGGCGACCTGATCAACGGCAACGGGATGCTGCGGGGGATGGAGCAGACGCTGGTCGACCTGGTCACCGACGACCCGGCGGGCCTGCTGCTGGCCGACCGCCGGTTCGCGATCCAGCTGGAGATCGCCCGCCGGACGTTCGAGGCGGCGAAGGGCGGGATCGACATCCTGTGGCTGGGGGAGGATCTGGGCACGCAGGACCGGCCCATGATTTCCATGGACGTTTTCCGGACGCATCTGCGGGCGCGCTACCAGTCGCTGGTGGACCTGGCCAAGTATTACGGGGCGAAGGTGATGATTCACACCTGCGGGTCGTCCAGCTGGGCGTACGAGGATTTCATCGCGATGGGGATGGACGCGGTGGACACGCTGCAGCCGGAGGCGAAGGACATGTCGCCAGCGTACCTGAAAAAGACCTTCGGCGGGCGGCTGGCCTTCCACGGGTGCATCAGCACGGCGGGGCCGGTGACGTTCGCCACGCCGGACGAGGTGGTGCGGTCGTGCCGCGAGACGCTGTCCGTCATGATGCCCGGCGGCGGCTACTGTTTCGCCCCGACCCACGCTCTGCAGGACAATTCGCCCACGGAGAACGTGGTGGCGATGTACCGCACGGCGATCGAGGACGGGTCCTATTGACGGCATCGAGCGGGTTGCCCGCGCTTTTCTTCTGTGGCTGCGGCCGGTGGCCGCGGCGATGCGCCTGTTTGGCAGCCTTCCAGCGGGGGTGCGGCGTTTCGGCGCGATCTGGCGGGCGCTTTGGCGCGCTGGCGCCACCCAACGCGGCTTCGCGGCCCTGAAGGCCAGCTCGCCGCGTCGCGCGGCGTCATCATCGCCAAAGCTCTCCGCCATATCGTGCTGATCGAAACGCCGCACCCGACTTGCCATCGCTCGCCCTGGCCGAGGCGGCCACGGGCGGCTCGCGATGGTTCCCATGAAGCGCCCGCATGGTTTTCTTCTGTGGCTGCGGCCCTGGCCGCGGCAAGGCGCCCGGCCGATCACGCATCCAGGTCCGGAAGGGCGGCCTTTTCGATCCGGCGGTTCCGGGCGTAGAGGATGATGTCGGCGCTGACCATGGCCGCGTTGAGGGCGTAGAGGAAGATCACCAGGTCGCGGCTGTGCAGATATTTGTGGACCACGCCCGACAGGTAGCCGATGAGGACGATGACCAGGAAGCCCAGGCTTTTGCCGCCCGTCTGGCGTGAGCGCCACGACTTGGCGAGGGCGAAGGGCCAGGCGGAGCCGAAGCAGACCAGCATGATGATTTCGTAGACGCTCATGCCAGCCCGAAGAAGGTGAGGATGCGGTTCATGATCTGGTGCCCTTTCTGTTGTCCGGTGGCGTGATCCGCCGCGGCTCCCGCCGCGGCGGAGGCGGTCGCCCGCCCCTGGTCGCGCTCGGCCAGCACGCGGCCGAGGTATTCGGCCATGCCGGGCTTGGCCTTGAGAATGGCGCCGAAGGACTCCTTGCCCAGTTCGGCCACGGTCGTATCGGCCAGGGCCGACACGGTGGCCGAGCGGCCTTCGCCCGTGAGCAGCGACCGTTCGCCGAAGAAGTGGCCCGCGTCCAGTTTCCCCACCTGGACCCGCTGCCGGTCCTTCTGGTCCACGGAGATGCCGACCTCGCCCGATTCGATGACAAAGAGGGACGCTCCGGGCTCGCCCTGCCGGACGATCTCCTCGCCGGCGGCGTAGATCCGGGTGCGGCAGCCGGCGGCCAGCGCGAGCCGCTCCTCCGGGGTGAGCGGCTCGAACAGGCTGTTGGCGGCCAGGAGCGCGGCGATGCCGGCGAGGCGCTTGCGCTCGTCGGCCGCTTCGTCCTCCCGGGTGATCCGGCGCTCCCGCACGTCGCGGATGGGGAAGGGAATGGAGATGCCGGCGCGCTGGAAGCGGTACCAGATCAGGTTCATCAGCTCGGCGCGGATATCCTCCAGCCGCTCGTAGTCGTGGATGTAGAGCAGGATGTCATACAGGATGGCGGAGTCGGCGTAGTCGGCGACCCGGATCTTGGGGGCGGGGGCGGCGTCGACGCCCGGCACGTCGCGGATGGCGGCCAGCAGCACCTCGCGCACGCGGTTGGGCGGGGTCTCGTAGCTGACGCCCACCCGCAGCCGGGTGCGCAGCTCGGGGGTGGGCCGCGAGAAGTTGACCAGGATTTCCTTCGAGAGGGTGGAGTTGGGGACAATGATGTCCTCGAGGTTCTTGGTCTGCATCCGCGTGGAGCGCCAGGTGATGTCGGTGACCTTGCCGATGCGGTCGCCGACGGCGATCCAGTCGCCGATGCTGAAGGAGTTCTCGGAGTTGAGGGCGAGGCCGGCCACCAGGTTGCCGAGGGTGTCCTGGGTGGCGTTGCCGACCACGTAGCCGACGATGATGGAGGAGACGGCCAGGACGTTGAAGTTGACGGCGGGGAAGAACCCTTTCACCACGAGGACGAGGACAACGGCCGTGAGCAGGGAGCGGGCGATATCGCGCAGCACCACGGGGACGGGCTTGCGGCCGGGGCGCGCGAAGACGACCTCGAAGAGGAGGAGTTCGGCGGCCCGCAGGAGCAGGAGGACGAGGAAGAAGACCACGGCGGCCGTGAGGAGCCGGGGAACCAGCGGGAAGGGGGCGCCGAGGATGTCGCCCAGGAAGAGCTTCAGGATGCAGGAGAGGCCGAGCAGGTTGAGGAGAAAGGCGATCCGGCCGATGCCGCGGGTCCGGCCGAGGCGCAGCAGGACCAGCAGGACCAGGTAGGCGGCGGCGGCCAGGAGCAGGCGGGGGACGGCCTGGTGCAGGAAGTCCGGGGAGCCGAGCGGGGTGAGCGCGCCGGCCAGGGATTCGACGGCGGCGGGAGCGGCATTGGTCATGGCGGGGGAGTCCTTTCCAACGCTTGAACCTTTTTCGGGAATACAATTTCGTCTTTCATGATGAGGCTTTGAATCCTACCGGAAACCCCGGGGAAAGGGAAGCGTTTGAAACGCCGAGTCGGGCATTGACCTGTTCACGTGTTGGGCCTATAAACCAATCAGCGAGGATAGCATGCAGGATACCAGGGCTTACGTGTGGATGGTCCGGGCGCTGTTACTGGCGGCGATCGTTTACGGGGGGACGCAGGTCGCCGCGATCGGGGGCGGGGGCCGGCAGCATGATTTCAAGACCTATTATTATGCGGCCAAAGCGTATGAAAAGGGCCGCGATCCCTATGATCTGGGGAGGATCCGGAAGATGGCCGCCGATCCGGAGCTGAAGCCCTTCATTTATCCGCCCCACACCCTGGTCCTGTTCCGCCCGCTGTCGCGCCTGGGTTACCGCCCCGCCTACGCCCTTTTTTTCGCGGCCAAGATCGCGGCTCTCCTGGCGCTGGTTTTCATCTGGATGCGGATTGTCCCGGTGTCCCGGCGCGACGGGTGGGCGCTTTGCGTCACGGTCCTGCTGGGCTGCCAGAGCGCGGTTCTCCGCGACTTGCGCGCCGGGAACGTGTCGCTTTTCGAGCAATTCTTTTTGTGGGGCGGCATTCTGCTGATCCTGCGGAACAGGCGCTGGGGCGGGGGCGTCAGCCTCCTGCTCTCCGCGGCGTTCAAGCTGGTCACGGTGGCGCTGGCGCCGGTGGTCGTGATCCTGCGCCGCTCGTGGGCGTCCCTGGGCCTCCTGGGCGTGCTGCTCCTCCTGGCCGTCGCGGGGGGGCTGCTGCTGCGGGCCGCTCAGCCCGATCTGTGGGACCGGTTCATCGCCGGGGCCCGGGCCCTTGACGAGCGGGGCAACAAGGCGCCGGGGGCGCTGGCGCTGATTTTCGACCTCCGGGACGCGCTGGCGCTCCGGCCGTCCGCGGCCTATGTGATCTATGGCGTCTGGTGCGCGGCGGTGCTGGGCGCGGCCGCGTGGGCGTTCCGGCTGACCCGGCGCTTCGCGGATCCCCGGCCCATGCTGTACGTCTTTCTCCTGGCCTATGCCCTGACGGCGCCCCGCATGAAGGACTACTCGTATATCCTGGTCCTGCTGCCGGCGCTTCACGTGCTGAGCGTGATGGCGAAGGGGCGCCTGGCGGCCCTGGCGGGGTGCGCGCTGCTCTGGATTCCGATGGTGCCTTACCAGTCGTTCGGGGTCGCGGCCGCCGCCTTCGGGCTGGCCCTGAACTGGATCCGGGCGCACCGGGGGACGCCGGACGACCTGATGCCGCAGACGCTGGATCCGCTTCGCGTGTTCCGGGAGGCGCGGCCGGCTCCGGCCGGGCTCAGGGGGCGGGCGGAGTCCTCGCCGGCTTGATCTTTTTTGGGAACACGATGTAGCAGGGCTCGTACAGGGCGCGGATGGCGGCCTGGCGATCGGCCGCCCGGAGGACGGACCCGAGCTCGGCAAGCCCGATGTCGCCGCGCTGGATGAAGCCGGCCGGGATGGCCTTCTTGCGGGCCTTCGGGTAGAGGGCCAGGTCCTGCTCGGCGCAGAGGACGGGCCAGGTGCGGTCCGGGGCGAGGCATTTTTCGAGCGGTTTGCGGACGATGGTGATGCGCCCCCCGGAGAGGAGCCGGATCTGGCTGGCGTATTTTTCCCGATGCCAGTCGTTGCGCGAGGGCGTTTCCGGCCGGAGGGGATAGAGGGTATGGGCGGCCCCGGTCTGGCGCAGGACGCGCTCCATGGCGTAGGCGGGCGTGGCGGTAAAGATCGGGCGGACGATGGCGTGGAGGGCGACGAGGATCACGAAGCAGGCCAGCGGGGCCAGCCAGGGGGGCGGCGTGGCGGCGGGAGCCCGGAGCGCCAGCCCGAGCCCGGCCGCCAGCAGGAACAGGACCGCGGCCGCCGTGGCGAAGAGGGGCGCCTCCAGGTCGAGCGCCGCGAGGGTGAACAGGGCGCCTGCCAGGAGGGCGAACAGGGCGATGCCGCCCGCGATCCGGCGCGACAGCCGGGCCAGGGAGGGCAGGCGCAGGGCGTCGACCAGCAGGGCGGCGGCCCCGGCTGACAGGAGGGGGAAGGCGGGCAGGATGTAGCGGATGCGGGTGGTGTTGGCCGCGGAGAAGACCGCCAGCAGCAGGCCGTACCAGGCCAGGATGAAGACGAACGCCGGCAGGCGGCCGCGCCAGGCGGCGGCGAGGCGGTTGCGCTCCAGGCAGAGGGCTCCCGCCAGGAGAAGCGACCAGGGAAAGAAGGGGAGGAGCAGCCCGCCGGAGTAGAGGAACAGGTTGTTCAGGATGGGGCCGGCGGATTGGGAGACGCGGTCGCCCACCTGGTCGTGGAGGAAGCCCTGCAGGGCGAGGTCGCCATATTTTAAATAGACGGCGACGAACCACCCGAGCGCCAGCGCCAGGCAGGCCAGCATGGGAAGCGGGCGCCAGAGGGCGCGGAGGCGGGTGGCGCGGTCGGACCGGAGCGCGGCGAAGAGAAAGACGAAGGCGAGCAGCAGCAGGCCGAGCAGGCCTTTGGATGCCACGGCGAGGCCGGCGCCGAGATAGCCGATCCAGGCGTCGGATTTCCGCGGCTCGCCCAGCAGGAGGTTCGAAAAGCCGGTCAGGGCGATGAGGGAGAAGAGGCAGAGGAAGATGTCCGGCGTGGCGCGCATGCACGCCGTCATGAAGTTGAGGTTGCAGGCCAGGATCAGGACGGCCAGCCAGCCGGTCGTTTCCGACCGGAAGAGGCGGGCGGCCAGCTTGCGCGTGAGGAGCAGGATGAGCAGGCCGGCCACCAGGGAGGGAAGCCGGGAGCTGAGCACCGAGATGCCGAAGAGGCGGAAGCTGGCCAGGATCATCCAGTAGGACAGCACCGGCTTGTTGAAGCGAAGGCTGCCGTCGGCAAACGTGGGGGCGAGGATGCGCCCCGTCTGGTGCATCTGGATGGCGCTGTCGGTGTAAAAGTGCTCGTCCCCGAAATAGTAGGCGCGGAACGAGGGCATGATGGCCAGCAGGCCGCCCGCGAAAATCGCGAGCAGGAGGGGAAGGGCCCAGCGCGGGAGGGCCGGGGCGGCGATGGACGCGGGTTCGTCTTTCATAGTTAAGCTTTTCATATATACCTGAAACCGGTCCGAATGAAAAGCATTTCGGCTTTTCGTTGCGAAGCCGGGCCCGAATGAGCTACGATGGGCGGAAACGGAGGAGTCACATGAACCTTTTGACGTGGAGCGCGGCGTTGGCCGCCGGCCTGGGTTTGAGCCTCATGACGGCGCTGGGGCAGGATGGGGCGGATACAAACGCGCCGGCCCCGGCGGCGTCCACCCAGGCCGTTGCCGCGGCATCCGTTCCCGCCGCGGAACCGGAGGGCTGGACCGGGTTTGTCCGTGTATTGAAGGATGACAAGGGGGAGCCTCGCGCCATCCGCCTGGTGGCCGGCGAACGGCTGCTGGCCGTGGAGCTGAATGAGAAGGCGCGCGAGATGGCGCGGAGCCCCAAGACGCAGAAGCTGCTGGTGTCCGGCTCGCTGAACGAGCGGGACGGGCGGGACTGGCTGGTGGTCACCGATTTCAAGAACGCCCCTGACGTGGCGCCGGCCGCGCCGCCGCCGGCTCCCGCGGCCTCTACCCAAACCGTTGCCGCCGCGTCCGCTCCCGAGGGAACCAATGCCCCGGCCGCGCCGCCGCCGGCGGCCACCAACGCTCCGCCGGCTCCGTAGCAGGTGCAATGTCATGCGCGCCCGGCCGGGGTGGAACCCGGCCCTCCATCATTCTTGTCCCTGTTGGAGGGCCGGGTTCCACCCCGGCCGCAGGCGCCAGGCTTGCGCGTCACGGACTCGCGGGAGCTCGTCCCTCCGGATTACTGATCACGGGCCGCGCAGGCGCGAAAGCCGGCCCGCCTCGTCGGCATATTCGCGGAAGAGGCGGATGTAGAGCGTGTAATCCTCATAGGAGACGCCGGGCGGGGTCTGGTGGTCGCAGGAAATCAGGAAGCCGCCTTTGGCGGCCGCGGGCACGAGGCGTTCGAATTCGCGGCGCATGGCCGCCTCGCCCTTGTTCATCACCATCTTGTCGTATTGGCCGATGAACCGCATGGCCGGATGATCGGCCCGCAGGCGGTTGATATCCACGCCGGCCTGCCGCTCGAGGGGCAGGATTCCCTCTACGCCCACGCTCTCGAACCAGTGCGCCGGCGCGGTGATGTCGCCGTCGGAGTCGACGAGGATGAGGGTTCCCTGTTTTTTGAGGATCGGGCAGAGCTGGCGGTAATAGGGCGCCAGGAAGGTGTCGAACAGCTCCTTTGACAGCAGCGAGCCGTTGTTGTAGCTCATGTCCTCGGCGAAGGTCATGAAGTCGGGCGTGCAGATGGAGAAGATCTCGGCGAACACGTCGCGGATCCAGTCGGTCAGATCCTCGTTGATCCGGGTGATCAGGGCCGGGTCGTCGTAGAAGGCGAAGAGGTGGGGCTCGGTGCCCAGGATGCGGCGGGGGAACCAGTAGAAGCCGTCGACGGTGAACCAGAGCACGGCCTTGCCGGCGGCCTGGAGCGCGGCGCGCTCCTCCCATTTTGCCCGGTCGATGGCCGGCCGCGGGAACAGCTGGGGGCGGATGACCTTCTCATAATGGTCCCGGTTCTGGACGATCCCGATGCCGCGGGCGCCGTCGGGCGCGGGGCAGCCCGGCTTGAGGGCCCGGATCCAGTCCTGCATGTGGCGGTCCAGGCCGAAGTGGTCGTGGATGCCGTAGAAGTCCTTGGGATCGACCGGCATGCCCTCGCGGTGCCAGCGCTGGATGGTGTCGCCCCACCAGCCGGCCCACTCGATCAGGGGCAGCCGGTCGAAGGGCCGGAAGTTCATGGCGGCCAGGAACCGCTCGCGCGGGGTCATACGTCCAGCCCGAGGCGGGCAGCCAGGAAATCGTAGGCCACGCGGCCGCTGATGGCGTGGCGGCCCTCGAAGATGTCGGCCTGGACGGCGTCGGCGGGGGCCCCGCAGGCGGCGAAGACCTTGCGGGCGGCGGCCAGCCCCCGCTTGACGGCGGGAAGCGGGAAGATGGGGTCGCGCGTGCCGGCCTCGACGAGCATGGGGCGCGGGGCGATGAGGCCGGCGAGGTCGCTCATCTCGCCGAACCGGCCGAGGCCGGGGACGAAGTTGCACGCGCAATGGTTCATGGCCAGGATGCTGTCGCGGAAGGTGCTGAAGTAGCCGCTGACGACGCAGGCCCTGATGCGCTCGTCGAGGCAGGCGGAGAAGAACGTGTGCATGCCGCCGCCGGAAATGCCCATCGCGCCGATGGCGTCGGCCTTCACCTCGCGCCGGGTGCCGAGGTAGTCGATAAGCCGGCGGGCGTCGTGCACGCGCAGGCCGAGGGCGGTGCCGCCCAGGTGCGAGGCCAGGAAGGAGGTGTGCGTGCAGGTGGATGAGACGCCGGAGCCGAGGCCCTTGTAGAGCCAGCTGAAATCGGACTGCCGCTCGCCGAAGCAGGAGATTTCGGGGGCGGCGACCACGAAGCCGCGGCGGCAGAGGGCCACG
>CAYZVY010000144.1:0-11306 GCA_964481675.1 uncultured Verrucomicrobiota bacterium | reverse complement strand
TGACGGCCGGCCCTTCGCGCTCCGCCACCGTCACCACCCACCACGGCCCTTCGGTCCGCCCCGCCACGGCCGCCCAGAACCAGGCCGAGACATCCGGCCAGGACCGGCCGGCGCGATCGTAACACCGCTCCCGGACCGCCAGCACCCCATCGGAGCCGGAGGCCGACCAGGTGGACCAGAGAACGCCGTCCGGGTCGCGCCGCCAGTCGCCGGGCGTGAGCCGGAAGCCGGCGGACTGCATGCACACGGCGCCCGAATGCACCCGGTGCGTGGGCGCCGTCACCCAGCGCAGCACGATCAGCCGCGACCCGTCCGTAAACCGACCCATCCGTCCGGGAAAGGAGGCGGTGAACGCCCGCTCAACGGCGCTCAGCGGGCTTTCCCGGAGCGGCCGCCCCTCGAAGGTTGATGGCCACCCCGGAAAGGCCTCGCGGCCAGGGGGCGGGGCGGCGGGCGGCGCCCGCAAGGGCACCCAGGCGGCCGGCAGGCAAGCCAGGCAGAACAGAAGGAAGCCGGCCAGTCTCTTCATGCCCGCCTCCCCGCCAGCCGCCGGACCCACCCGGCCAGGCCCGCCGCCAGCGCGATGAACAGCATGACGCCGATGCCCGCATGCAGAACCGGCCGGCCGCCCAGCCCGAACACGTCCAGGCTGAACAGGATCGCCACCCGCAGCGCGTTGACCAGCACCACCAGCACGAGGGCGCCCGCCGCGGCGGCGGCCGTGCGCCGCCAGCCCAGCCCGGAAAGGCCGGCCAGCGTCAGGGCCATGAAAAGGGCGGCCCACCCCATCCGGATGCCGTTGCAGGCGGCATCCACGCCGACCCCCTTCCCGTCCAGCATCAGCAGGGCCCCCTCGCGCGCCACGGGAAAGCCGGCCAGTTTCAAAACGGGAACAGCCAGCGCGGCGGCGGCCATCTGAAGCGGGAAGCCGAAATAGAATTGGACCATGAACAGGGCCGGCAGGCCCAGGACGAGCAATCCGGCCACGGGCGCCGCGGGCCAGAAGCCGCGCCGCCAGGGGCCGGGAATAAACAGCAGGGCCGCCGCGGCCGGAACGGCGGCCAGCGTCATGGGCAGGCGCGAAAACAGGGCGGCATACAGCCCCATCCACAGGATGGAGGGCACCCAGCGTCCCGGCGACGGATCGGAAAGGGGGTCCCGCCACCGCCGGAGGGACAGGGCGATCGCCGCCACGGGGGCCAGCACGATCCAGCCCTGGTCCGGAAGGCCCAGGACGCGCCCCGCATACCAGCCCCACAGGGGCCAGCAGGCCAGGGCCCAAGCCCCCACGGCCAGGCCCACCTGGCAGGCGGCACTCACGCCGCGACATTCAGCCGGCGGCGCCACTGCCAGGCCACCACGACCAGGACAACGCCCGCCAGGATCCACAGCTCGGGCTCGGGCACGGTGGGCAGGGACTCCTCCGGGACCGGCTGGAGGCCGGCTTCGCGGAACTGCTGAGCCGTTTCCAATACAACCGCACCGGAAACGGGCGTGACCAGATGATAGCGCGCGGCCAGGCTGCCTGCCTCCGTCCGGTCAACCGGTCTTCCCGTGCCCAGCAGCCGGGAAACCTCCTGCGCCGCCCACAGCCTCGCCAGGTGACCCGATGCCTCCGCCCCATCCCCCGCCCCGGGAGCCCGCTCCTCGCGATTGCGCAGGACCTTGACCTGGCGGACATCCTGCCCCCACGACCTGAACAGGCCGGCCAGAACCGTCTCCGGATCCTCGCAAGGCGGCAGCGTGCGGACCATCGGCATCATGTCCAGGGCTTCGGCAACCTTGTCGGCCCCGGGCGCCACCTGGAGGCAGATGATCGACGCCATCCCCGGCTGCCGCTCCTGGCGCTGCAAAAGAGCGTCCGGACTGTCACGGGTGAGCACCTGCGGACCGTGCACCCAGACGATGCAGGCGGGGCCCGGCTCGCCCGACAGGGTATCCCAGGCCGTTTCAAGCGCGCCGACATTGCAGCGCCCGCCGATATATTCAAAGCCTTCCAGCGAAGCGGCCAGCGCCCCGAGCTTCTCGGGGGTCATCCCTTTCAAAACCGGACGGAGCGACTTCGCGTCGTCGGCCATCACAACCCCCAGCCGGACGCCGGCTGGAAAAGCGTTGGTCAGCGCGGAAGCGATCCGCGGCGCCGCGTTTTTCATCGACACCGACCCGTCCACCACCAGGATAACGGAGGCCGGCTTGTCGCCGGCGCCATCGACCAGGTGCTGGAGGACCACGCCCGGCTTATCGCCCGTCGCATCGCGGCACCAGGCGGTCCCGTCCCCCGTGCCCGCGACCGTCAGCGCCTCGCCCGACTTCCAAACCGCCGCCTCGGGAAGCGTGCCGCGTACCTGCCAGGCGCCGTCGCGATTCGTTTCGCAGGCCAGCGCAAGCCCCGGATCCGCCTTCAGGATCGACGGGCTTTCGAGCCAGAGCTCGTGCCCCTTGTTCCCGGCCCACTTGAAATTCCGTTCCAGGAACACCGGCAGTTGAAGCCTCCAGACCCCGGAGGTTTCGGCCGCCGGCTGCAGGGGAACCGTCAGCCCGAGGCGCATCTTCATCTCCCCGCCTTTGGGTTCCACGGGGAAACATTGCACGAGAATCCGGCCGGGGCCGCGGGAGGTGACCAGGACAGGATCCCGGCGGGCCCGGACCACCTTCTGGTAGGCTTCCGTGACCGCTCCCTTCGAACCGAACGCGGCCTCCCGCTCCTCGCCGTTCACCCACAGCGTCAGCCTCGACACCACGGCTCCCGGCGGCAGGGCCACCGTGGCGCGGGCCTCGCGCTGGCTGAATGCATCATCGTTCCGGAACACCAGGATCCATTCCACGTAACCCGTTCCGGCGGCACCGTCGAGTTTCCCGTCGAGGCGGGATGATTGCAGCGTCAGCCCTTTCAGGATCCCGCCCACCACGGATCCGCCCTGCTGATCGTCCCACTCGAACTCCTCCGACATGGCCCGCCGGCGGAACAGGTTCCCGGAGCGGTCCCCCCTCTTTTCCTGGAGCGCATCCCGGCCCGTGACCTGGTAATAGATCGACCGGACCCGGGCGGAATCCAGGTCCTTGCCGCCGTTCATCCACCGGAGCAGGACATTGCCGTAAAGAGAATCGCCACCGTGACTGGCGCGCAGGATCGCGTCGTTCCGGTCCATCCGGCGCAGCAGGTCAATGCCGCGGGCCTGCCGCTCGGGCGACTCCGAGGCGGCCCAGCGCAAGCCCGTCAACGTGATCGCCTCGTTCGCGCCGGCCGCCGCAAAGAGCAGCAGGGCCAGGACCATCCCCACCCGGAGGCCGGGCAGCGCCCGCTCGCCCGGGAAGAAGGCCCGCAGCAGCCGGCGCCGCAACACCAGGGCGGCGACAAAGGCCAGGAGGGGTGACAGCGGAAGCAGCCCGATGAGGCCGAGGCCCATGTACCACCACATCGAGAAAATCCCCAGGAGCGCGAACGGCGTCAGCGGCAGGAACAGGAGAGCATAGAGGAAGGAACTCGCCAGCGCGGCGCCGTTCACCAGTCCCAGCAGGCGGCCGCGGGCGCCCCAGCCCCGGCGCGCGCCCAGCCAGACCAGGAGATTGGCGGCCGGCACCAGCGCAACCAGGGCCAGGCACAAGGGGCTTGGGATGGGATCGAAAAAGAGTCCGGCGCACCATCCGGAAAGGGCCTCCGCCAGCAGCGTGATGACCGGGAGGACAACGGCCATGGAAACCAGGACGATTTCCCAGGTCACCAGGCCCGCTGATTTCCAGTGCGACGGCGCCGGGAGCGGAGGCCCGGCCTGGGACGAAGACGGTTCCAGCATCATGACGCGGGCTCCTCGGATGAATCGCGGCGATTCCGGTTTCCCTCAAACGGCTCTTCCTCGTTGAAATCAGGCAGGAAATCGTCGTCCCCCGCCCCGGGCTGGATGTAGGCGCGCTCAAAGCCCAGCTCCGCCACCAGGTCCGTGACCTGCTCATATTCCTCGTCGGTCACCCCCCGTTCGAGCATGCCCTTTTCACGGCAGCCCGGCACGGGCTTGAACTGGCTCATGATGGAGACCGGCAGGTCGGGCCCGAACGCCGCGTGGAGCGTGCGGATGGCCGCCAGGCTGTTTTCCACGCAACCCGGCAGCACGAGGTGGCGCACCAGGACTCCCTGCCGCGCCGTTTCGCGGCCCTCCGGGTCCCACGGGGTGAGGAAGCCCTTGCGGGCCACCATCTCGCGGATGGCCTTCAGGGCGATCTCCGGATAGTGTTCGTCGCGCATGCACACCCGGGCCAGCGCGGGGTCCGCGAATTTGTAATCGGGCAGGAAGATGTCGATCAGGGCCGCATACCCGGGCACGCGGGCGGGATCCTGGTAGCCGGACGTGTTGAACAGGAAGGGAAGCGTCACCCCGCGCTCACGGAGCTGCCTGCACACCCATTCGACGTGCGGCCAGACGTGGTCGGGCGAGACGAAATTGAGGTTGTGCACGCCCTTTCCGACCAGGGACAGCGCCATGTCGAGAAGCTGCTCCGGCGTCACCTCCCGCCCCTGGCCTCCCGCGGAAATCTGGAAATTCTGGCAGAAAAAACAGTGGGACGAGCAGCCCGTGAAGAAAATCGTTCCCGACCCGCGCGTGCCGGTGAACGACGGCTCCTCGCCGAAATGCGCCGTGGCGGAGGCGACCCGGCAAACGGCGGTCTCGCCGCAGACGCCCCGGCGGCCGGCGGTGCGGTCCACCCGGCACAGACGGGGGCAGAGGGTGCAGTTGCGATACGGTTCGCTGTTCATCTCATAACCGCCTCACGCGGCCCGTCATTTGTCGCCGGCGGAGGGACGCATGACCGGGACCGGATCGATGCCGATGCGATGGAAGTAGCCGCCGAACACGAAGCGCCCGTAGCGGAACCCGCGCAGCCGGAAGGTGTACCAGCCGTAGGGCACGTCCGTGTCGAACCCGGTTTTCATGAACTCGGCCATGGTCAGCGTGTTCGAATAGATCGCCTCCCCCATGTACGGGGTGATCGTGAGGCCAATGTTCAGGTCGGGCGGCGACTTCTTGATGGCGGCCCCCTCGAAGCCGTCGAACGTGCACAGCAGGCGGGCGTTCTTGGGATCGCGCGACTCCTGCACCTCATGCTTGGCCCGGATGTTGGCGTTGAATCCGCCGTGCCCGGGCTCGGGGACCTGTTCCCATGTTGAGTACAACCGGAGATCGTCGCCGTTGCCCACCTCCAGCGGGTAGCCGCCGTCCATCGAGGCGGCGGGCGCATTCCCGTAGGCGTAGCCCAGGGCGAAGGTGTACCGCATCCGGTGCCAGGTGGCCGCCCCCCAGCTCCGGGTCACGGTCTTGCCGGTGACGTAGTCAAACGACGAGTCCGATCCCGCCCCGCGCGCCTCCTTCACCGTGTAGAAGTGATAGTTGATCCGGACCTTCTCCTCGCCCTCCGAGGCCTTGTTCTCCAGGTCGCCGAAATTCCAGCCGTTCGGATTGGCCTCCATGGTCTTGGGCTTCCACTCCACCGGGCGCCCCAGGCGGGAGTCGCCGGGAATCCAGGCGAAGACGCGGGTGAACCCGTTCGAGCTGCTGCCTTCCACCATCAGGTAGGCAACCTGCCCGGTCCAGGTGTCGAGCGCCACCGTGGCGAACGAGGGATCCTTGGGGGCCCCCGTGACGGCGGGAAAAGCCTTGGGCTTCTTCAAACGGGGCGCCTCGTTCTCCCCCGAAACCGGCTGGAGCGCCAGCGCCGCCAGCAGCGCCAGGCTCCAGACCCTTGTCGAAAGGCTGATCATTCGGTCCATGTGCATCTCATCCTTCCCCGTTAAAACCGGACCGCCACCCCGAGGGTCAGCACGGGATAATAGCGGAGCCAATCAATATAGTCCTCGTTGAACTTAGCCAGCTCCTTGTCCAGTTCGCGCTGGACCTGCGGCGTATTGGACAGGGTGCCGCCCCGCGCTTCCAGGGTCAGGTCGGGCGTCGAGAAAAACATCACCCCCAGATCGAGCGACGCCGTCCAGTGCCCGCCCGAGAGGGCGATGTTGCCGAAGCCGATGCCGGCGTACCCGCCGAAGGTGTTGTAATCGGCCGACGCGTACAGCGTGCCGATCTGGGACGGGGTGTACAGGACATCGCCCACCTCGATCGGTTCGTTCGGCCGCCCCGTTCCCTCGACCTGCGAACCGTTATAACAACCGCCCAGGACGAACTTGAAGGGCCCCCCGCCCACATGCCAGTCCAGAACCGCCAGCCATGTCTGGAGCGTGATGTCGGAATCGTAGGTCAGATCGTCCTCGTTGACCTCGACATTCAGGGCGCCGCCGTTTCCCGCCACGCGCAAATTGAGATATTCGGGAACCAGCTCCACGGCCACCTCCCCGCCGATGCCGGTGGTGCCGACGCGAACGCCCACGCCGACGGTCGCGTTCAAGCGTAAAGGCATCAGGAAACAGATCGCCGCCAAAGCCCCCGCCTTCATCCATCCGTTATTCATCGCTTTCCTTTCCTGTGATTTGGGTATAATGAAGGAAATGATGCGCAGCTGTCAAAGCCTCATATCGATTCTGCTACTCTTCCCGGCGGCCCTTCCCGCGGCCGCCGAACCGGCTTTGCCGGCCCCCTGGGCCGTGCCGGAGGCCCGCCTCCGCCTCCGCCTGGAGCGCGACCGGGAAGGTGCCTGGCCCGCCGCTGCCGCCCTCTGCCCGCTCTCGGCGGGCTCGATTCCCCCGGAAAACGCCGCCCTCCGCGTCACCGACGCCGCCGGCCGCCCCGTCCCCTCGTCCGTGCTCTGGGCAAGACAGGGCCAGCCCTTGGCGCTCCTTTTCGAAACCGCCTCACAGGCCACCTCCTACTACGCCTATGTGTCGGCGGGCTCGAACGCGCCCGCGGACTGGCGGCCGCAGGCAGGCATCCTCCTGGAAACGCGCACGCAGGACCGGCCGGCCTTCGACTCGCGCGCCCAATTCGATTCCGCCTGGACCGGCGCCACCGGCGTCTGGGGCCGCGGCATCCGGATCGAAATCTTCGAGGGCATCCACCCCTTCGGCCCGCCCGAACACTTCCTCGGCCGGTTCGACGCCTGGTTCAGGACCGCGCAGGCCGGCGAATACGGCTTCGCCACCCTGTCGGACGACGCCTCCTTCGTCTCCGTCGACGGCAAGCCGGTGGCCGAATGGCCCGGGATCCATGGCACGGACGGCGGGCGACTGGGCGAGAAAAAGGGCTCCATCACCCTCGCGCCGGGCCTCCATCACCTGCGCTACGAGGTGGCCCAGGGCGAAAGCCTCTACGCGGCGGTCGCCTCCTGGAAGAAGCCAGGCAAACGCTATTTCGAGGTGATGCAGCCGGCCGATTTCGAACCCCTGGCGCGCTTCAGCTGCCAGGCGGCGGAGCAGGTGCCCGGCACGCCCGCCCCCGCCCATTTCGAATGGCGGATCGCCCGCTCCGCCCGGTTGGACGACGCCCTCATGGTCATGCCGGCCTTTCGCGCCCTGGTCCCCCCGGACGCCGCCTGCCGCTGGGAGTTCGGCGATGGCACGTCGGCCGAAGGCCCCGCGCCCGAGCATGCCTATATCGGCGCCGGCCCGCGGACCGTGGTGCTGGAGGTGCGGCGGACCAACCAGCCGCCCGCCCGGCAGGAGCAGGTCGTGGACGTCCAGGCGCTCTGGCGCCAGGCCGAAGAGTGCCCGGACTCCGCCCTTTCCCCCATCCGGGAATCACTCCAGGCGCGGGCGATCCAATCGCTATCCCAGACCGAACTGGAAACCGCCTGCCTGTTTGTCAGGCGGCTCGGCGATCCGGTCTGGCTGGACCAGCTGGCCGGCGAATGCCTGCGCCGGCAGCCGCGCTTCCCGGACGCCTTCCGCTCCGTCCTGCACGCCATGGGGCAGAACGCCCGCCAGGCGCTGTTCCGGAAATACGAGGAGGCGGACCGCCTGTTCACGCTGGCCCTGACGCTGACGAATGCGGCCGACGGCGCCGCCGCAGAGGCCCGCCTCCGGCTCGACCAGGCCGAAAACCGGCTGAACGGCCAGGGCCAGCCCGACTCCGCCGGGCGCCTGATCGCGGCCATCCCGGACGACCCGCTCGATGCGGCCGCCAGGCGGCGCAAAATCCTGCTCGCCGTGGATGCGGACCTGGCCCTGGGCCGCCGCGACGAGGCCCTGCGCCTCGCCCGTACGGTTCCGCCCGTTGAAACCGGCGTCATGGGGGACGTGCACCGCCAGGCCCGACTCCTCACCGCGGCGGACTATGTGCGGCGCGAGGAATGGAGCGCCGCGGCGGACCATCTGGCCGCCATCCTGACCGACTTCCCGATGGAGCGGTTCAACGGCGAAACCGTCCTGCTGCTGATGGACGCCCAGGCCGGCCGGGGCGAAACGGGACCCGCCTTGAAAAACGGCGAGCGGCTGCTCCAGGTCGACCTGCTGGACGACACCCGCGCCCGTCTCCTGCTAAAACTGGTCCGGCTTTACAAGGCCGCCGGACAGGCGGACGCGGCGGCCCGCTGCCGCGAGCAGCTGAAGCGCGATTACCCCTACAGCGAAGCGGCCGCCCTGGCCGCCTCCCTTCCCTGATTTTCTTGTGACGCATTTCCTTACTGATTATCCGCCGCAAATCCGCTATGATTTGAAGCATGAACTTGCGCCCCTCCTTTTACCCGACACTGCTGGCCGCGCTTCTGGCGGCCATCCCAGCCTGGGCCGGACCCTGGCATGCCTTGCATGCCGGCGGAAAGGCCGACAGCCCGGCCTCGCTGTCCGTTGAACGGGAAACGGACCAGGGGCTGATCCTCAAGGCGCATTTTCCCGGCTTCCGGCTGGGCGAGCGGCGTCATCCGCTGGCAGGCGATTACGTGGCCCCTGAAATGGCGGGCTGCGGCATCAGCGAAGCGATCGGCGCGCCCGAGTTGCCCGTTCTTCGCCGCCTGATCGTGGTTCCCGATGGCGTCATGCCCCGCCTCGCCGTCAGCGGCATGCCGCTCACGGTCAACCTGGGAAAAGGCTCCGCCCAGGCCTTCTATCCCCGCCAGCGCCCCCGGTCCAAGGATCCGCGCAGCCCGAAGCTGCTTCCCTTCGATTTCGACGTGGCGGCGTATGCGGACGATGGCTTTTCACCGGCCCTGCCCGGCCGCCTCACGGAAGCCGGAATCGCGGGCGGACAGCGGCTGATGCTGGTGGAAGTCTTTCCCGTGGCCGTGAATCCCCTCACCCGGGGTGTGCGGCTCTTCCCGGACCTGCGCCTCACCGTGTCCTTTGACGGGGCCCCCGCCGCGGTCAAGGGAACCGCGCCGGCCGCGGCCGCCAAGACCACCCGGCGCCTGCTCATCATCGCGCCCGACGCGTGGACCGGCTCGCTCGCCGCGCTCGTCAGCCACCGGGAAGCGCGGGGCTGGACGGTGGATGTCCTGGGAACGGTGGCCGCCGGTGCCACCACCCCCGCCATCCGGACCTCCATCCGGAACCGCTACCTGGAGGCCGCCACCCGGCCCGACGCACTCCTGCTGATCGGGGACGTCGCCCAGATCCCCTGCTTCACCGGAACCCAGGAGGACAACCCCGACACGGACCTGTATTATGGCTGCATGGACGGCAGCGGCGACTGGCAGCCGGAGTTCCCGGTCGGCCGCCTGAGCGTGACGTCGGCCGCCTCGCTGGAAGACGTCATCGCCAAGATCATCACCACCGAAACCACGGCGTCCGGCGCCTGGATGACCCGCGCGGCCTTCATGGCCAGCGAGGACAACCACGCCATCACGGAAACCACCCACAACGCGGTCATCGCCGCCCTCCTGGAGCCGAACGGCTACCAGTGCGACAAGCTCTACTCCCTGCGGGGTGCCACGCCCGCCCAGGTGCGGGCCGCCTTCAATGAGGGGCGGATCCTGGGCGTCTATTCCGGGCACGGCGACACCACCTACTGGGCCGATGGCCCCGTGTTCTACAAGGGCGACGTGCAGGCGCTGACCAACCAGGGCCGCTATCCGGTGATCTTCAGCTTCGCCTGCCTGACGGGCCAGTACAGCCTGAACGAGTGCTTCGCCGAAACGTGGCTTCGCCAGCCGGACAAGGCCGCCTGCGGCGTGCTGGCCTCCAGCGTCACCAGCTATTGGGACGAGGACGACATCTTCGAGCGCCGCCTCTTCGACACGATCTTCACGGAAGGCAAGCGGGTCTACGGGGACGCCCTCCTGCGGGCCAAGTTCCGCCTGATCGAAATGTATGGCCAGACCGCCACCGTCCGGCGCTATTTCGAACAGTATAATTTCTTCGGCGACCCCTCGGCCCCGCTCAAGGAGCCCACCCTCTCCCTCGTCACCGGGTCGCCCCTGCCGACCGGATACCTGGGCGCTTTCTACAGCGAGACGCTCCGCGCCGCGGGGGGCAGCGAGCCGTATGCCTGGACGCTTCTCTCCCTCCTGCCCGAGGGCCTGGACCTTGCCCCCGGCACCGGCGTCCTCTCCGGCACGCCCCTGGAAACCGCCGACAACCTGAGCGTCCTCGTCCGCCTGACCGACGCCGACCTGGCCGTGGTGACCGGCCAGTTCCGGCTGACGGTGGCGGCCGGCGCGCTGCATGTGGCGGGCGGAACCAACGCCGGGCCTTTCCAGGCAGGCGCGCCCTTCTCCTCCGCCCTTGCGGCCCAGGGCGGTGTGCCCCCCTATACTTGGGCGTTTGAGCAGAACGGGTATTATGAAAAACACCCCGGCCAAGGGGCCTGGATTCAGGGTGGAAAGGCGATGAACTGGCAGGCCGACGAGCGCAGCTGGAAGCTCAAGCTTCCCTGGGCCTTCCGCTTCTTCGACCAGTCGCACACCTCCGTCTGGATCAACAGCAACGGCTACCTGGATTTCGGCTCCAAGGCGAGCCAGTGGGATAATTCAACGAACGAGCTGGCCCGCCATCCGCGCATCGCCCCCCTGTGGGACGACCTGCGGACCACGAATGTCTTTGTCCACATGACCTCAAAGAAAGTGGTGATCCGCTGGGCCGGCACCACCTTCAGTGCCGGCTATCCCATCGCCTTCGAGGCGATCCTGAAAAAGAACGGCAGCATCCTGTTCGTCTACCGGGCGATGGGCGGCAAGCTGTCCCCCACGGCCGGCCTCTCGGGCGGACCCGGAACGCCCCTCACGCTGAGCCAGTTCAACGGGGTGCAGAGCCTGTCCGCCGGGGATTGCGAAACCTTCCTCTGGCGGCCGCCCCTATCAGCCGGGGTCACCCTGAGTCCGGCCGGCCTCCTCTCCGGCACCGTTGCCGCCCCCATCACCCGGACCGTTTCGGTCAGGGTGACGGACAGCGCAACGCCCGCCCGGACCGCCACGGCGGACCTGACGCTGACCGTGGA
>CAYZVY010000143.1:0-11312 GCA_964481675.1 uncultured Verrucomicrobiota bacterium | reverse complement strand
GTACGACGGGTGGTATGTTTCCTTTCATTGACGGCCGACTGCAAGGGCTCTTGACAATTCGCTTCATTTTGTCAAACATGTTCACTTATTCGGAGGAGTAACCATGGGCCATCATGCCAATGCGCATCAACCGGGTTCGCTGGCCGACATTCAGTCGCTGATCCCCCACCGCGATCCGTTCCTGTTCGTGGACCGGCTGGAGAGCTGGGAAAATGGCAAGGTGATCGGCTACCGGATGTTCCGTGAAGAAGACGCGTTTTTCAAAGGCCATTTTCCCGGTTATCCGGTGGTTCCCGGGGTGATCCTGGTGGAGGCGATGGCCCAGTGCGGCGGGGCGGGGGTCCTCAAGCGGGGGCTGCTGCCGCCCAAGGCGATTATTTTCCTGGCGACCATCCATGATGTCCGCTTCCGCCGTCCGGTGAAGCCTGGCGACGAGATCCGCATGGAGATCGAGGACGTGCGCATCACGAGCAAGATGCTGAAGCAGAAGGGGCAGGCCTGGGTTGACGGGACGCTGGCCGTCGAGGCGGCGTGGATGGCGGTTGCCGGCGAGGCGAAGTAGGGGTCAGGGTTCAGTCCCGCCGCTGGCGCTGGGCGCCAGATGGAATGGGTTAAGAGAACGAACATCCAACATCGAACGTCCAACATCGAACGTTTTGGTGTTGGAAGTTCGAAGTTGAATGTTGAGTGTTCGACGTTCGGTTTCTCAGATCAGAGTTCAGGGAAAAGCGGGGATCCATTATGATTATCGATAAGCCGGTGGTTCGCAATAATATCTGCATGAATGCCCACCCCGCGGGATTGGCCGAGGCGGTTCACCAGCAGATCGAATATGTCCGGACGTGCGGTCCCATACCGAATGGCCCGCGCATGGTGCTGGTGATCGGGTGTTCGACCGGCTACGGGCTTGCCAGCCGCATCACAGCCGCGTTCGGGTGCCAGGCCGCCACGATCGGCGTCTCGTTCGAGCGCGCCGGAACCACCGAACGGGCCGGTTCGCCCGGCTGGTACAACAACCGGGAATTCGACAAGGAGGCCACGGCCGCCGGGCTGGTCGCCCGGACGATTGAAATGGACGCCTTTGCCGACGAGACCAAGGACCAGGTGGTGGCCGACATGCGTGCCCTGGGGCTGAAAGCGGATCTGGTGGTCTACAGCCTGGCCAGCCCCGTCCGCACCGATCCGTCCACCGGCGTGATGTACCGCTCCGTGCTGAAGACGGTGGCGGATTCCTATGTGGGCGCCACCGTCGACCTGCTGACCGGCCAGCTGGGAACCTGCACGATCGGCACCGCCACGCCCGAGGAGATCGAGGGCACGGTGAAGGTGATGGGCGGCGAGGACTGGGCCCGCTGGATGACGCAGCTGGAGAAGGCCGGCGTGCTGGCCCCGGGCTGCCGCACGATGGCGTATTCCTATATCGGCCCCGAATTCTCGCATGCCATTTACCGGCATGGCTCCATCGGCCAGGCTAAGGCGCATCTGGAAAAGACGGCATTCGACGTCGACGCCATGATGCGGAAGACGGTCGGGGGCCGGGCGTGGGTTTCCGTGAACAAGGCGCTGGTCACCCGCGCCAGCGCGGTGATCCCCGGCATCGCCCTCTACATGGGGTGCCTGTTCCGGGTGATGAAGGAAAAGGGGCTTCACGAGGGATGCGTGGAGCAGATTGAGCGCCTGTTCCGCCGGAAACTGTATATCGCCGGCCCCGTCGAGGTGGATGCGGAGAACCGCATCCGCGTGGACGACTGGGAGATGCGCGACGATGTGCAGGCGGAAGTGTCGCGCCGCATGGACCTGATCACGTCCGAAAACATCGCCGAGATGACGGACCTGGCGGGGATCCGCCACGATTTCCTGGAAGTCCACGGCTTTGACGTGGCGGGCGTGGATTACGCCGCTGACGTCGACCCGCTCGGCCTCTGAGGCGCCTCGATCGCGTGGATGACGAGGGTGATGGCGGCCTTGATGTCGTCCACATTCTCCTCGCCCAGGATGGCCAGGCGCAGGGTGGCGGCCTCGAACAGCGAGAAGATGGCCTGGTAGATCAGGTGCGGATCGCAGGCGATCAGGTCGCCCCGTTTAATGCCTTCCCGGATGAGCGAGGTGTAGACCTTGCGTGCGCCGGCTGTCATGTGAAGGACCTTGGTCCGCGGATTGACGCCCTTTGAGCGCAGGATCTGGAAATACTCCAGCAGCACCGTGAAGAGGCTGCGTTCCTCCATGAACCGGTCCACCAGGATGTTGGAGAGCGCCACCAGCTTGGCCCCCGATTTCATGGCGGGATCGGCCATGGCGTCGCGGAAGCGGGTCTCGATGTCGTGGAGGATCAGCATGATGCCGCCGCGGAAAATGGCTTTCTTATTCGGAAAATAGAGATACAGGATGGGGCGACTGATTCCGCAGCGGTCGGAAATCTTCTGGAAGGTCGTGTTGGCGTAGCCTTCGGCGTAAAAGACGTCCATGGCCTTTTGCAAGATCGTCATGCGCCGTTTTTCATGCTCAACCTGGTGCGACATGCTGTCCTCCAGCCATCTGACAAAAAACGAATTTTTGTAATAGTAATGAACGGTTGAATTTTGTGCAATGTGAAAATGAGCGCGATAAGTCCCTTTTCCGCATCCTGCTCTTGTGGGGGCGCAAAAAAACATTATGATAGGGCCAACCGCAAGGAGGCTATCATGCTGAAAGGTCTTTCGCCGTTGCTGTCGCCCGAGCTGCTGTCCGTGCTGTGCAAGATGGGGCACGGCGATGAAATCATCCTGGCCGATGCCCATTTCCCGGGGCACAGCGTCAACCCCCACACGCTGCGGGCCGACGGGGTGGGCGTTCCGGCGCTGCTGGACGCCATTCTCCCGGTGTTCGAGCTCGACGGCTATGTCGACGCTCCGCTGGTCATGATGGCGCCGGTGGCGGGCGACAAGCTGGACCCGCGGGTGGAAAAGGCCTATCGCCTGGCGATCGACCGTCATGCGCCCAAGGCCCCCGCCATTGCGCGCATCGACCGCTTCTCCTTCTATGACCGCGCCCGCAAGGCCTTTGCCGTCGTCATGACGGGCGAGGTGAGCAAATACGGGAATATCCTGCTGGTCAAGGGCGTGACGCCAGCGTAGGGGTTACACCTTCGCGGGCAGCTTGACCATCGAGCTGAAAAGGCACATCAGCACGGCGATGACGGCCGCGGCGGCGAACACGGAGGGATGGCCGTAGCGCATCCAGATCAGGCCGCCGATCGCGGGAATCGTCATGGACACGGCGTGGTTGATCGTGACGCCGAGCGAGAGGGTGGGGCCCAGGTGCTCGGGGCGGACCAGGATCTTGGACAGGTAGGTGTCTCGCGCCATGTTGACCCCGAAGAGCAGGCAGTCGCCGACGTAGCAGCCATAGAGCAGCCAGAGCGCCAGCGTCTGGTTGTCGAAGTGTTTGGCGTAGCCGTAGCCCAGGCAGATGAACAGCAGGAGGACGGAGTCGGCCAGCAGCACGCGGCGCTCCCCCCAGTGGTCGATGGCCTTCCCCAGCCAGGGCTGGAAAAAGACCCCGCATACGGCGGCCGCGATCCCGAGCTGGGCGAAGATCCAGGCCGACTGGTCATACAGCCGGATCAGGACCCAGGGGCCGAAGGTGATGAAAATCTGCTTCCGCGCCCCGAAGAGCAGGGACAAGACGTAGTAGAGCCAGTAGCGCCGCTGCCAGACGAACCGGGGGCGCTGCAGGTGCGCGTTCGGCATCCGCATGGCGAACAGGAAGAACGCGGCGGCAAAGGCGATCAGCGCGCCGAGGATGAACACGACCCGGTAATTGGCACTGAACCACTTCATGCTGATCCAGACGATGGCGAAGCCGGCGATGCTGGCGGCCATTGTGGTGGAGGCGACCTGACCGAGGCGCCGCCCCTTTTTCTCGCGGTCCGCCAGGTCCATGGTGAGCGAGGAGCGGACGGGCATGATCAGATGCGCTCCGATGCTCCAGACGGTGGTGTGGATCAGCAGGAACGTCCAGCTGGTCTCGGTCCAGGCCAGCCCCAGCAGGCCCACGCCGATGGCCAGGGCTGAAAACCCCGCGATGCGCGTCTCCGGCAGGAAGAAGAGGAGGCCCGCGAACAGGGCGGTGAGGAAGCCCGGCAGCTCCCGCGGGAATTCAAGCCACCCCCGCGCGTCGGCGTCGAGGTTGAAGAACTCCGCGTGGGCCACGTAATTATTGAAGGTGCTTTCCATGATCCCGCCCGACGCTCCGAGCAGGGCGATGCCGGCGAGGAACAGGAGCAGGTTGCGGTCCAATCCGCGGATCCGTTGGATGAAGGTCCTGATCATGAAGGCGATTATGATAGGATTTTCGGCAGCCCAACACGAGCCAAATGTCGCGCCCCCGGACTTTTCGTTTGCATGCAACGGCGGACAGCCTAATATGCGCACAGTGACTCGACCGGCAACACGGGGGGGATGGAACATGATCATGCGGCCCGACTTGGTCCATCCGGACTCGCCGCCCGGAATCCAGGTGTTTCAATTGACCACGGACCCGGATGTTCCCGGCTCCCATGTCTATATGGAAGCGCAGGTCTTCACGCCGGATTCCAGGCGGTTCGTCCTGCATCGCTCCGCCCATTCCCACGGAAGCGACCCGCTCGACGAGAAGCATCAATACCTGGTCTGCGACATTGAGGACGGCGGCCGCCTCGCGCCCATCACCTCGGAGACCGGCGCGACCGCGCCTTCCGTGTCGCCGGATGGCCGGTTCCTCTACTATTTCGTCAACGAAACCGAGATCAACGGCGGCCGGCTGATCCTCAAGCGGGTGGGGCTGGACGGGAGCGATCGCCAGACCCTCCTGGTCGTGGACTCGCCCCTGCCCGGCACGCGGTTCCGCCCCAGTCGCCTCTATTCCCTGTCGACCATTTCCTCTGACGGCAAGCGGCTGGCGGTGTCGGCCTTCCTGGGGGACGGGCAGTCCGACAATCCGCCCTTCGGCCTGATGGTTTTCGACCTGGACAAGGCCGCCGTCAGCCTGGCCATCCACGGGCCCACCTGGATCAACATGCACCCTCAGTATTCCCGGTCGGCGGATACGGTCGCGAGCCATGACATCCTGATCCAGGAGTCGCACAACTATGCGGCCACGCCCCTCGGCGATGTCCTTTCAAAACCGGACGGCAAGGGCACGGATATCCATGTGATCCGCGACGACGGGTCCCTCTTCAGGACCATGCCCTGGGGGCGCGACGGCAACGAGTTCTGCCAGGGCCACCAGTGCTGGCGCGGGCAAAGCGAGTGGGCGATCACCAGCACGCACACCCGTCAGCCGCCGGAAGGGCAGTTGATCGAAAGCCGGGCCGCGGCGGGCGGGGGCCATGACGGGCTGACTTCCCCGGGGGGCGTCCGGAACAACCTGACCCGCGGGATGCCTTGTCCCTATTTTTATCATTTCGCAACGGATCGCGCCGGGACCCGCCTGATCACGGACGCCGCCCCCCTGGACCAGGGCGGTCCGATTTTCCTGGCCACCTTTGGCGAGGCGGGAGAGGACCCGTTTTCGCGCGTTCAATTCCTGCTCAACCCGAGGAACGGGCCGTATGCGCCGTCGCCCCGGGGCTGCCATGTCCATCCCTTCCTTTCGCCGGATGGCACGCTTGGCTTTTTCAATTCGGACGAGTCGGGCCTGTCGCAAGCGTATATGATACGGGGGCTGTGAATGAAAATGGACACGATCATGCGGGCTGGCAAGCGCGCGAGGGCGGGCCTCATCGGGGCGTTCCTGGCCGCCGTTGCCGTCGCGGGTCCGGAACCGGCTGTTCCGGCGCCGACGGAGTGGACGGTGTCCGCGGCTTTTTACGGAACGTCCGGCGGGCGGAACCCCGGTTTGGCCGACACATTTCTGGAACGGCTGCCCCTGGGGCGTGATCTGCGCGCGAAGCGTGCGCCCTTCTGTGCGTGGCTGTCCGTTCCCGCGGGCGCCGTTCCCGGAACCCACGTCAATGTGCTGGAGCTGCGTTTCGGGCAGCGGCTGGAATTGCTGGCCCTGGTGCCGGGGCCGGGCGGCTCGAACCTGGACTGGGCCGCGCGGGCGACGGCGCTGTCCGGGCAGGAAGGCAAGTATTACCAGTCCTACATGGCACCGCCCGGCGATTTCCAGCTGCCCGACAACGCTCCCGCGGATTTGGTCAACATCTTTGCGGACCGGGGCGCCCATCCTCCCGTGATGAAGGGGCCGGTTACCTTGACGCTCATTCGTCTGGAACCCGGCGCGCCGGAGGCTCTTACGGGTAACGAGATGCGTTCGGCCTCCCCCTTTCTGGATCCGCTGGAGCCGCTCGCGGCCGCGGCGCTGGCGGAGGATGGTTATCAACCGGTCTTCCAGTCCGGCGCGGTCACGATCGTCCTGGGCCTGGGAACGGGCGCGGATGGGGCCAGCCATGATGTCCGCGCCGTTCTGGCAAAAGAGGGAAAGAAGCTGGCCCAGGTCGAGCGCATCGGCATCCGGCCCGAACGGCTATACGACAGTTTGCGCCTCGTGTTCCTGCAGTTGCTCGAATGGCGGGACGTGGTGTCGGAAGCCGGGCATTCCGATGAAAGCGAAACGAATGTGGTCGCGGCTGAAGTAGCGCCGGTTCCGGACAGCGACCGGAAACGGCTGACGCAGGCCTGGCCCCGGCCGCTCCAGGGCGGCTTTTATGCGGTGGCGGGCGGGTTCATGGGGTGCGATGAGGCCGGCACGCTCTACAATACCGGCGGGGACGGCAGGATTCTCTGGACCGCCGGGATCGGGGGAGGGCTTGTCGGAGAGCCGCAGGTTGAGGGCGACGCGATCCTGGCGGGCTCGCAAAGCAACGCGGTCTACCTTCTCGACAAGGCGGCCGGGACGGTCAGGGCGGTCAGGACGTTTCCCATCTGGGTGCGCGCCGTGCGGCTGGCCGGGGGTCGGGTTTACTGCCTGGACCTGAAGAACCGGCTTTCCATCCTGGATGCCAGGACGCTGGCGACGGAAAAGGAGATTTCCTTTCCGTTTCCGATGAAGCCGCGTATCGACGCGGACCCGGCCTCTTCCGGGATCCTGCTGATGGATGAAAAAGGCTTTTTCTACCGGTGCCGTCTTGAAGGAAAGCGGGGCGGGTCATGAGTATGCGCATGCGGCTTGCCAGGCTGTTGTTCGTCGGGCTCTTTCTCGGGATGCTCGTCCGGGGAGTGGCGGGGAAAGACGATCTAATCGACTCCATGGTCAGCGAGATGGGCGTGGCCGCCAACCAGGACGACCTGGCCCTGCTGTCCGGCAGCTTTCTGGGCGACCTGTCCGCCTGGAACGGCGCCAGCAATCCGGCGGCCGGCCTTCCCCGTACCGCGACGCTCGCCGTTCCCACCAACGGCGCCTACCGCATCTGGCTGCGGCGGGAGGCCGGGGTCAAGCAGGCCGACCCGGTCCGCCTGACCCTGGGCGGGGCGAATGCGGGGGAGCACCGCTTCGGCGCGCAGGCGCTCACGACACAGCCGGCCGTGGAGCAGGAGAAGAGCCTCCCGGTGCGCTTCGAAAACGGGGCCACCCGGGCCTCGTATCCCTCCGGCCCGTGCTGGGTCTGGGAGTTTTGGGATATGGATCTGAAGGCGGGCGACACGCGCGTGGACGTGCTTCCGGAGCGGCCGGCCGCGCGGTTTACTCATCTTTTCCTGACCCGGAGCAAGTCATTTGTCCCCAATTTAGGAATAGAGGGGGAGCGCAACCTGGACCGCGTGTACTACCGCTTCCGGGTGCGCGAGGCGGACAAGCCGGCCTGTTCCGTGGTCAAGGCCACCATGGCGTACCACTGGTATTTCAAACCGGACGGCGAGATTGAAGACATCTGGTGGGTCGGGCTGGGCGCTCGGAAGCTGCGGGACGCGGGGCCCCACCTGGTGCCGCTGTCCGAAAAGGGCGAGGCCGCAGTCAGGAACGGGGAATGGACCGCGTGGCTGGACGCGAGCTGGTCCTCCCTGGGTGCCGGGCCTTGGGGGACCGGCGACGTGCGGTTCCAGCCCGTGACCCGGGGGCTGTGCGACGTGCAGCTGGCCTGGTATCCCCATCCGGCGGCGGTGGACAAGACCATCACGGTCGAGATCGACGAGGCGACCGCCCTTTTCTGCGCGCCTCTTTACAACAAGGGCAAAGGGAAGGCGGTCGCGCCGGATCCCGCGGCGGTTGCGGGCGTCTGGGGCGTGCTGGGGGCGGATTACCTCGCCCGCTTCAAGACAACCTCCGATTTTAACCGGCAGTTCCGGGCGCAGATCGAGGAGGCGCGACAAGCGCTGGGTTTGACGGGGGCGGTTCTGCGGCTTCCATCCGGCCTCCGCATCGTGACCCCGGTCAAGGGCCGCCGTTCGGAATTGCGCGACTTGTCGAAGACGCTGGCGGAGATGGGCATCAACGGCATCTGGGATCTGCCATCCGATTTGGCGAAGGACGCCGGCATGGAACCGGCGCTGACGGCCAGCGCGTTCTTCCACACGTGCGATCCCGCGGACCCGGCGCGCCCGGCCCTGGTCCGGCGGGCGATGGAGCTGAAATACGCGGAGGCCGTGAAGAAGAACCCCGACTACCCCGTCCAGGTGACCGACATCTGCGTGGGGGACGAGATCGGGAACATCGCGGGGGCCTCGAAGATCGCGCAGTCCGTGGCATGCATGAAACGGTTCCGGGCCTACCTGGCGCGGATTCTCCAGGAGAAGGGGGAGACGCCCGCCTTCTTCGGCGTCGAGGAGCTGGCCGATCTCCCGTGCCTGGCGCAGATGACGCCGCAGGCCGGCCTTTATGAGAAGCGGCTCTACAGTTACAGCATGAAATTCCGGGAGGTGCTGAACGCGGACTATTACCGGACGGTCACCTCTGTCGCCACCGGCTTGTACCCGAACGTGCGCACCTTTGCCAATTATTCGCCCGCCCCGCTGCGACAGGGCGATCAGACGATGAACGGCGGCGGCTGGTTCGGCCTTGTCCGGAACGGCGGGGTGACCATGTCCTGGGGGGAGGACTGGGTCTACAAGATCGGCAGTTTCACCGGGTATGAGATCGTCGGCTATTATGCCGCGCTGACCGCGTGCGCCGCGCGCCGGAGCGGGGCTCCCTCGGGCTTCTACGTGGTCCCCTACTGCGGAAACGCCGCCGGCAACATCGTGTCCGTACTGAGCCGGAATATCAAGACGATCTGCCTGTTCAATTTCGGCCCGGGCTACAACGGGACCGGCATGGAGGGCAACTGGAGCGACCAGCCCCAGGCCTACCCCCAGATCGTGAAGGCCCTCCACGTGGCCGCGTTTGCGGGCCGGCCTCTCGCGGAGGGCCGGATCGAGAGCCGCCGCGTGGCCCTGCTGTATAACCGGGACCACGAGATTATGTACGGCGGCAGCCGGGGCGAGCAGACCGACCGGGCGCTGACCTTTGCGGCGCTGGCCAACTGCCATTGGAATGCGGACATCGTCCTGAACGAGGATCTGACGCCGGAGATCCTGGCCCGCTACGGCGTGCTGGTTCTCAACGGGTTCTGCCTGCCCCGGGAGGCTGTTCCCGTCATCGGGAAATGGGTGGAGCAGGGCGGGCTGCTGATCGCCTCGGCGGGGACGGGGTCACGGGATGCCACGGACGGCCCGCTGCCGGAGATGGACACGCTGTTCGGCGCCTCGCAGGAGGTGCTGGACCTGTCGCCGGGCTATTTCTCGCCCATCGAATTGTACAAGCACAAGCCGGTGGGCACGATCACGGTCCAAGAGACCCTGTTCACCCCGGCGCTGACCGCGGAGGTGGTGGGGCTGAAGGTGGGATTGCGGCCGACGACGGCCCAGCCGGTGGCCACGTTTGAGGACGGCACCTGCGCGGCGACGCTGCGGGCTCTCGGAAAAGGGCACGTGCTGCTCTGGGGCGTGCAGCCCGGGATTCTCTACAAGGGGCGCCGGGACGGGGTGAAATCCTATGTGGACGAGATGAGCCGGTATGCGGATGCGCGGCTGGCGGTATTCGAGAAACCTCTGCGCCAGGCGCTGGGGGATCCGCCGCTAACCGCGGATGCCCCCCAGTTGGAGCTGACCCGGTTCGATCTCGGCTCGGAAACGGCCATTCTGGTCAACAACATGCGGAAATTCGACTGGCGGGCGGACATGCCCCCGGCTGAGATACGGCTCCGGACGGATCAGCCCGTCCGCGAGGTCAGCAGCGCCATGAAGGGCGCGCTCGCCTGGAAGCGCGACGGGGAATGGGTGAAGATCGCGCTTCCGGTGCCGGAGAGTGTGGATAGCATCCGGATGCGGTAGGTTCTGTAGCCGCCTGCGGTGAGGGCGGTTGCCGCCGGGCTCAGGCGCGGGCGGACAGGAAGCCGTATTTGGCGTTGATCGCCTCGGCCAGCCAGCGCACGGAGTGGACGCTGCTGAGCTGTTCGAGAATAATCTGCCAGCTGCATTTGCGCAGCAGTTCGTGCCGTTTCAGGCCGGACCGGACGCGGTTGAATTCGGCGAAGCCCTTGCCGCCGGGCTGGAACGCGGGGTTCCGGTTGTCGTAAAGCAGGACGGCATGTCCGTTGGTCAGCGACAGGGCGCCGTCATCCCGGGTGCAGGCTGCCAGGACATTCCGGACCAGCTGATAGGAGTTTTTAAGCGGGCAGGGAACGAGGTCCTCCCGGCCGCTCCAGTCCTGGAACAGCTTGGGGATGTGATCCCAGTACGTCGCTCCGCCGGCGTGATGCGCGCACCGGTGCTTGCGGCCCTGCTGGAGGGTATAGGAGCCGTTGCATTTTCCCGGGCGGTCGCAGGGTTCGACTTCCCCTTCGGCCAGCCTGCAATCGAGCACGACCCGGTAGTTGCCTGAAATGAAGCCGTCCAGGCGGATGGGTGCCGATTCATGGGGAAGGGAGACCTCGTGTTCCAGGGTGAGGTTTTTGCCCGCCAGGATGGCTTCGCCGAACAGCGTTTCGCCGGAATCGTCGTTCAGTTCGGCCAGGAGGCTCAGGCAGCCATGGTCCTTGAGATTGCCCAGCAGGCTTTGGGTCAGCGCCTGGGAGCTGGTCATGGTCCGGAACTGGTGATTCCGTTTCGGGGGCGGGATCAGGTCCAGGACCCGGGCCTGGCCTTCGGGATCCGCCCCGGGGTGGGTGATGATGTTCGAATCGGCCTTGGATTTGAGAAAAACAGGGCCTTTGACGAGTGAGGGCGGTTCGAAGAAATGGGGGCTATCGGAAAAGAAACGTGCCTGATAGGCAGTCAGTTGCCGGAGCAACTCCGGGCGGTACGGCAAAGTCGTTTTCATGAGCGGACACGTTTTCTTCTTCAGGGTGTGGGGACCACGCGTAAGATCATATCACCTTC
>CAYZVY010000142.1:0-11322 GCA_964481675.1 uncultured Verrucomicrobiota bacterium | reverse complement strand
CCTCGACTTCCACCTTGGCAAGGTGGAGCTCTACCACTGAGCTACGCTCGCTTTTCAGTCGCAAAGAGAAGTTAAAGTACATGAAAGAGGGTGTCGGGTGCAAGGTTTTTTTTGGGAATCTTTGGGTGCGCGACTGATCAAGGGCCACCGGACTGATCACGGATCACGGGTCTGAGAACCGAACGTCAAACATCGAACGCTCAACTTCGAACCTCCAACACACGAGACTCGTACTTCGACGTTGGACGTTCAGCGTTGGATGTTCGACGTTCGATTCTCCTCAGCCATTCCATCTGGGCGCCTGCCCAGCGGTCGGATCACTACCGATCACTGATCACTGATTACTGATCACCTGCCTCGCTACCACGCCCGCGAATCGGGCACGGGCAGCCATTTGCCGCCTTCCTGGATCGACTGCTGGCTGACCAGCCCGGGCAGGGTCATGTCCATGGCTTCATGGATCCCGATGGGGCAGGGGCGCCTGCCGGTGATCGCGTCGAGGAAGTCGAGCATCTCGAAATAGTCGCCCCCGCCGTGGCCCGACCGCTTCGCCTCTTCCATCCCCTGCTTCCAGTAGTCGGGCAGGAACTCCTCGGCCAGCGTCTCGAGATCCGTCCACGTGTTCTCATTTTCGGAACGCGACCGCAGCCAGATGCGGTTCTTCTCGCCAGGCGCGCGGGCCGACTCGTAGCAGCCGTCCGTGCCCTGCACCTGGTAGTTGGTCATGGCGTGCGGCCGGTCGGACAGCATGTCGACCCGGATCTTCACCAGCCCGCCGCTCCGCATCTTCCCCAGCAGGACGCCGGACTCCTCGTTCTCGTACAGCGCGCCGCGCGGGTCGCGGTAGTGATGGCCCGAGCCGGCGCAGCAGACGGACTCCACCCGGTCGCCGCGCATCCACTGGAGGATGGGCCCCAGGCTGTGGGTGCCGTAGGTGATCCCGTTGATCCCGGTCTGCCACTTCCGGCGCCAGGTGGTGATCTCGTTGAGCCCCTTCAACTCGTGGATGTATTCGCCCTCGGCATAGTAGGGCGTGCCGAGCAGCCCTTTCTCCACGATCGTGCGGACGATCGCGTTGGAGCGCATATACGTGTAATTCTCGGCCATCATGTACAGGGCGCGGCTGCCCTTGCACGCCTGCGTGAGCTGCTTGCATTCCGCGACCGTGACGCCGGCCGGCACTTCGGAGAGCACGTGCTTGCCGGCCTGGAGCGCGGCGAGGGCCTGCGGCACATGAAGGGGCATGGGCGTGCCGATGACCACTGCGTCAATGGATGAGCGCGCCAGCATGTCTTCGAGCTGCGTGTAGGATTCGGCCGCGCCCAGGCGGGCGGCCGCCTCGGGCAGCTTGTCCGCATTGATGTCGCAGACGGCGCGGATCTCGAACTGGCGCAGGGCCTCGCAGGCGGCCTTGAAGCTGCCGCCGCGGCCGCAGGCGCCGATAATGCCGAGTCGGATCTTGGAGTCGGTGGGAGGCATGGGCGATTTCCTGTCGGGGTTTTTCAGGACCGGAAGGAGGATGAGCGGATGGTGAGCGACGGGGCGCTGACCAGGTGACGGAAGGCGTTCTTGGGCGGGTTCTCGATGCGGGCGAGGAGGATCTTGAAGGCCTGCTCGCCGATCCAGGCGTCGTTGACGCTGACGCTGGTGATGGGAATGACGCCGAACTGGGCGAGGGGCGTGTCGCCGGAGCCCACGACGGAGACGTCCTCCGGAACCCGGATGCCCATTTCCAGCATCAGCCGGATGGCGAGGGAGGCGGTGTAGTCGCACCCCAGGAGGCCGTCGAACTTGCCCTTGTTCTGCACCAGGAAGCTGCGCATGGCCGATTCGAGCTGGACCTGGGACGGGTCCTCGCATTCCGCGCCGGTGCCGATGTCCATGAGCAGGGGCGCGGGCAGGCCCGCCTTCTCCAGCTCCTGGCGGATGGAGTCCTCGCGCACGGCGTGCATGAACACGGTGGGGACCATGTTGGCCAGCACGATGCGCTTGCGGCCGAGCGCCAGCAGGTGGGCGATCTGGAGGCGGCCGGCTTCCGTGTAATCGGCGCTGACGTCGTCGCATTCGAACGTGAGGGAGCAGGAGCCGTCGAGGGTGACGACGGGAAAGCCGATATTGACCAGCCGGTGCAGTTCCTCGTGGGAGCCGGTATCGCCGGGCTGGACCACCAGGCCGTCGACCCCTTTGTCGAGGTGCAGCTGGATCAGGCTTTCCTCCTGGTCGGGGTGGTTGGCGTGGACGCTGTAGATGACGGCGTACTGGCGCTGGCGGGAGGCCTCGAAGATGCCGGTGGACCGGCTATGGTGGGCGCCGGCATAGAACATGGGGGAGATGGCGCCGATGGACTGGGTGCGGCCTTCCCTGAGCGAGCGGGCGGTCAGGTTGGGGCGGTAGCCCAGCTCGCGGGCCGCGGCGAGAATGCGGCCCCGGGTTTCCAGGGAGGCCCAGCAGTTGGGGCGGTTGTTCAGGACCTGGCTGGCGGTGGCCGAGCTGACGCCGGCCTTGCGCGCCACATCCGCCAACGTCACACGAAAGCTTTTACGCACGAGTTCTCCGCTATCGCCCATATAAATATCTCCATTAACGGGTAAATGTAAATCTTTTGTACGTTAAAAGCAATCGCTTTTGTAGCATATTATCGCAATAAGTCGCCGGGCTATTTTTTCACGGTCGGCCAGAGGTTTTTCCACTTGTCGCTGTCCGGCCCCTCGATTTTGACCAGGCGGATGCGGATTTTGGCCACCGGTACTTCGGCATCCATGCGGAGGAGCAGGCACGGGGAGCCGCGGCTGACCCAGGCGGTGATCTGGCCCGTTCGTACAAACAAGCCTTCGAAGGCGGCTTCGGGGGTGATGCGCAGGGCCGGCACCAGGCCCAGGTCGGGAATCGGGATGGTTTCGTTCTTGTCCGCGGTCGCCATCGAGAGGGAGTAGATTTTGTCGTCGGCCATCACCTTGTTGGTCCGGGTGGTGCCATCCTGGAAACCCTCCTTGCGGATCCAGTAGGACAGGCTGGGAATATCGCGCAGGCCGGGTTCGATGGGCAGGACCCAGTCGCCGTAGTTGCGGACTTTCTTCCGCCACCGGGCCGTTCCCGCCGAGTGGTTGAAGTCGGTGACGGCCAGTTCCCGGCGCTTGCCCTCGCTCATGTTCTTCATGAACCGGACGGGCAGGAAGTTGGTCGGGTCGATGTAGCTGTCGATCAGGTCGTTGACCGGGTACAGGGAGGCCACGATCCGGTTGCTGGCGGTTTTGTAGCGGATCCGCAGCAGCAGCCGGCCGTCTCGCCAGCGGACCCAGTCGGTGGTCACCTCCGCAGTGGCCACCTGGAACATGCCCCAGTGCACGGAGTAGGTCAGCTTCTCGCCTACCGGAAACCAGAACGTCGGCGCATTGTCGACATTCGTCACCACGGGCGCCTGCCACTGCATGTCGGCCAGTTCGTTGGAATCCTGGGCGGCCGCCGGGCCCGGCCGCAGGCATGCCAGGAGCGTCAGGAAAAGGATGGCGCCGAACCGTTGCATGGCCGGAGTATACAAGGGGGCATCGCGGGCTGAAAGGCCAAAAAGAGGGTTGTCAGGGAGTCAACTATTTCATCTTCTGTGGACGCGGCCGCTGGCCGCGTAACCGCCGTGCCAGCGGGCAGCGGATCGGCGTTGACGGCGCGGCGGGAAACAGCCAATATGCCGTGTTTACAGGAGGTGGCGATGAGAAGGTTCTTATCCTTTATTAGCGTCGTGTTGATCCTGGCCGCGTCGTCCGCCCTGGCGCAATACCAATGGAGTGGCGGCGGGGCTGATCGCTCATGGGCCACGGCCGGCAACTGGACCAATCCCGCGGCGCCGCCCGCGAAGATGACCAACCGCATCCTGTTTGTGACAGCCGGGTTTGGCTCGAATACCCTGGATCAGGGCCGGTCTATTTTCGGCGCGGCCGAGGTCCTGACCAGCGGGCTCCATTATCGCAGTCCGTCCTCCGCGGGCCTCTCCCACACCACGGACCTGCAGGGCTTCACCCTGAAACTGGATGGCGGCTCCCTGATGCTCGGGCATAGCAGCGGCACCAGCACGGCGGCGATCGTGAACGGCACGCTCCAACTGGGCGGCTCCAACCGCACCGCCGTTCATGTGGGCTACCTGGACAACACCGTTACAGCCGCGTTCAATAACAGCAACCGGTTGACGGTGGCGGCGACCCTTCAGGCCGTCCGGATTGGCGATCTGGCCGTGGGCTACATGGTGTCGGGTAACGCGGGGCGGGTGCCCCAGGGTATTCTGGACCTGACTGGCGCGACGCTGACCGGCCCTTCCGGCGCGAATACGTTCAAGGTCGAGGGCGCCCTCCGGGTGGGGCAGTCGTCCGCCTTCGGGTCGACAACCAGCACGTGGAGCCAGCTGCTGTTTCCGGCTTCCCTGACGTCGCTCGAGGCAGGTTCCCTGCTGGTCGGCGCCGGGGCTTACCGCGCGTGGGGCCTGGTGGATTTCGGGACCGCCTCCCAGCTGACCAACCTGTGGGTGATCGGCGAGATGCGGGTGGGAACCGAAAGCGCGTATGCCTCGCTGGCGCCGATGACCAACCTGACGCGGTTCCGCCACGGCAGCGTCACCTCTGCCGTGTTGCGGGTCGGCCATAACGGCACGGATACGGCCTTTACGCCCATCCCGACCAGCGCCGTCGTCATGGCCGGCGGGGTGGTGGAGGGCAACTGGAACGAGCTCTCGGTCGGCATGGTCGGCACCGGCAACGGCGGGTACATGGTCGGTAGCCTGGATTGGAGCGGGATGACGACCATTCACAGCGGAGGGCTGAGCAACTCGCTGGTTACGCCCATTTTACGGGTCGGCTACAAGAGCACCACGGCTGAAGGGGCTTCCGGCGGCTGCTCGGGCCGGGGTTACCTATGGATTCCCACGAATGTGGTGCGGATCGCGGTGGGCGAGTTTTCCGTGGGCCGCAACAACAACACCCTGGGCTGGCTCGATATCGGCAGCAACTCCGCCCTGCGCGAGCTGACCGTCACCAACGGCTTTTATATCGGCGGCGGCGACGGCAAGATCGGCTACACCTCGGGCACCAACATGATCCAGGCGTTCCCGACCGGCGTCACGTTCCGGCTGGGCTCCGTCGCCGTGCCCATCCGCTGCGCCATCGCCTGCCGCGCCAACGACCAGCACATTAACTATTCGGAAACCTACATGGCCGATGTCCTGCTGGCGCCGAGCAACGCCGTGTTCGAGGGATACTTCTCCCGCTTCCGCATCGGGAGCAAGGAAAAGACCAGCGGCACCATCAAGCAGGCCATCGGGCGGCTGGATCTGCGGAATGCCCGGGTGGATGCCTTCCGCGTCACCGACGAGGCCTTCATCGCCACGATCAAGGGCAACGCCTGGGGCTTGAGCACCCCGACGACCAATGAATACGGGAAAGGATACCTGACGCTGCCGGATTGCGACGCCGAGGTGTATACCAACCTGCACGTGGGCGATTACGGGATCGGATCCACCGGCGTGCTGGAGCTGGTCGGTGGCCGGGTGCGCGTGGGCCGGACCACGACCGTCTATCCGACCGGCCGCATCACCACCCGCGTCCGCGGCAAGTCCGCCGGGCTGATCCTGGGCCGGAACAACACCAACGACCTGCTCATCATGGCCGCCAGGGGCATGCAGATCGTTGTCGAGCAGGTGCCGGACGACGCGTCCACGCCCTGCTATGGCCTGCGCATGCCGGGCAGCAATACCGTGTTCTTTACCGGCCTGACCAACAGCGGCAAGGTCCGGCTCGACATCTCCGCCCTGCCGGCGGGTTACACCAATCTGGCCGGGGTCTTCTACAACAGCACCGAGGATTACACCTACCTCGGCATCCAGGCCGCCGGCCCGCGGATCGAGAACGGACTCGCTGTGCCGGGGGTCGGAACGGCGACGTTGAACGGCCGGCTGATCGACCCCGGGGCGGCGCCCGCCGGGGTCACGGTCTACTGGGGGCCGGCCGATGGCGGACCGGTCGCCTCGAACCTGTGGGCTTTCACCAACGACGTGCCCGGGAGCTGGGCGGCCAACAGCACGCCGTCGCTCGGCGTCAGCCTGCCCGGCGGGAGCGACTGGTTTGCCTACCGGTTCGTGGCCACGAACGAGTTCGGCCTGAACCAGGCGCCCACCTCCAGCTGGTTCATGCTGGGCGCGGTGAGCGTGATGGCGACGGACGACCAGGCCTCGGAAATCGGCCCTGACCCGGGCACATTCACGATTTCCCGCGACCCCGGCATGACGAACGAGCCCATCCTTGTGGCGTTCCAATACGCCGGGACGGCTACGCCGGGGAGCGATTACACAGTGGTTCCGGCGGGCGGAACGGTCTTGCTGGGGGCGGGGGTGGCGTCTGCCGCAATCACGGTAACCCCGCTGTATTATCCTAACGGTGAACCAACCGAGACGGTCCTGCTCCAGTTGCAGCCCGGCCCGTATCTGGTCGGGACGGAAACGGCGACGGTCTACATCGCCGACAGCGGCTTGAGCACGAATGTCACAACGTCGAATTGCGGACCGTGGACTGGGTACGGGAATGGCGACGAATGGGGCGAGGCCGCGAACTGGCTGTCCAACACGATTCCTGCACTGGTTTATACCGGCAAGCTGGTGTTCGGCGAGGCCGATCTGGGCAACCGGAACCTTGTGGAAACGGACCGTCGTCTCGTCGGCCCGGTCGGGTCCACCAACCACGGCCTCCGATACCAGTATGACGACCCCAATCTGGAAAAGGGAACCCACCTGACCGATCTGGGCGGATACCGCTTAACGCTGGACGGCGGCGCGCTGATGGTGGGCGACCAGATGCGCGGCACGCGGGTGACGATCACCAACGGCGTGCTGCGGTTGGGGGGCGACTCCAACGCGGTGTCGGTGTATGTGGGTTACCTGGCCGGGGTGACCCCGATTTCCTACACGGGCAACCTGCTGCGGCTGGCCTGCACGGTGGAGCTGGCCCGGGCCACCAATGTGTTCCTGGGCGACCTTGCCAGCTATAATAGCGCCAGTCAGGACCGGACGGCCCAGGGAAGCCTGGACTGCCGAGATGCCACCTTTGTCAGCCCCCTGGGGACCCATGTGTTCCAGTTGCCCGGCACCCTGGGCATCGGCCATTCGGAAGCGGGCCGGAACCAGTATTACGAAACCAGCATGATGACCCTGCCGTCTTCGCTGCGGTCTTTGGATGTTGGAACGCTGTCCATCGGGTCCGGAATGAGATCGGTGGGGCTGCTGGATTTCGGGCCTGGAAGCCAGGTGACCAGCATCGTCGTGAGGTCGCGCCTTCACATGGGGTTGGACGCCGGCATGGCCACGATTCAGAACCTGCCGGCTCCCCTGGCCTGGCAGATCGGATCCCCGGAAACCCCCGGGTCGATCCGGATCGGATCGATGCTGAGCTCGGTCGGCGTGGCGCAGGCTTTTGTTCCCCAGTTAACGTTCCCGTCCGGCTCGATTTCGGCGACACTTGCGGAACTGCTGGTGGCCTGGGAGAGCGCGGGAAACGACACGCCTATCACGGCGCGGCTGGACATGCGCGCGCCCGTTCTCTCGATCGGCGGGGAGAACTGCCTCAAGGTGGACAACCTGAAGGTGGGTTTCAAGCAGCTGAACGGCGTTCCCACCCCCGGTTATGGCAATGGCTGGGGGGATGGCTACCTCCAGATTTCACCGGCCGTGACCAACCTGACGGCGGGAGAGTTGGGCCTCGGCTGTAACAACCGTACGCGGGGCTGGCTGGACATCGGGTCCAATTCGGCGCTCCGCACGCTGGCCATCACCAATATTCTTCTGCTCGGGTCCGGGGACGGCCGGATCGGCTACATGCCGACCGCCACCAGCATGGTGGACTACCTGCCGCCCGGCCTGACGGTGGAGATCGGGAAGCCCGCCGCCACGGCCATCGCCCGCTTCGCCTCCAGGCCCCCAGGGCAGTATAATTTGTACGGGGAAGTCTATCCGTGCATGGGGGTTTTCCGGCTGACCAATGGCGTGTTCCGGGGCTGGTTCAAGGAACTGGCGCTGGCGCAGCGGCCGCAGACCATCGCGGAAGCATGCACCGGCATGCTGGATCTGGCCACGGCCCAGGTGGAGGCCTTCAATGTAAGTGGCCATGTCTATATTGCCCGCACGATCGGCACCACGTACAGCGGGACCGAGGCCAACAGCCAGGGCGGCTACGGCTATCTGATGCTGCCGGCGTGCGACGCCAATGTGGCCAGCAACCTGTATGTCGGCGACACGAATGCGCCGTGCCTGGGCTACCTGGAGCTGAACGGCACGCGCCTGCGGCTGGCGGGCAAGCTGGAGGTTGAGACCACCGGCGTGGTGACCTCCTACGTGGATGGCGTGTCGGGCGGCATCGACCTGCTGTCAGCCGTTGCCACCAACTGCGCCATCAAGGGCCGGGTGCATGTCCGCTTCCGCCTGCCCCCTGTCGAGGGCGGCTACTATTGGGGGCTGCGCATGGCCGGCGACCAGCGCGCCACCTTCGAGTCGTATGTGACGGCCGGCAAGCTGAGCTGGTCCGCGGCCAACGGCGTGTCCGCCTCCAGGATCGCGGTCTGGTACGATCAGGCCGACGACAAAACCTATGTGGGCATGCCCAAGCGGTCCGGGACCCTTCTCCTGATCCGGTAGTGCGCTGGAATGGGCGGCGGGCAAGCTTGCCCTGAAGTGACGCTTCGTCTACTTCAGGAGGGCTGAGCGCCCTGAAAACAGAGGAAAATGTGAATCTCGCCATCCGTCTGTCGGTCGCCGTCTGGCTCGCGTTCGTTTTCCTCGCCCACGCCGCGGAGCCCGACCGCCGTACGCCCGCTTTCTGTGACACCCAGCGCGCCTGGTTGGAGTCGTTCGCGGCCCGGCCCCTCAAAGTGGGCCCTAATCCCGGCACCTGGGTGGACGCCGAACGCTGGTGCGTGGCCCACGCGCGGTTGGCGACCGGCGCCCGGACGGCGGAAGCCAACGCCTATTTCGCGGGTGTCGAGCCCGTGTCGCTCTGGCACGGGCTGGTGGCCGACACGGACGTGCAGGTGACCGACCTTCTGCGCACCTGGTTCGAATTCAGGGACAAGCCGGTCCTGGAGCCCGCCGCGAAAGCGCGGCTGGAGGCGTTCCTGCGCGACTGGACCGTGCCCAACCGGGACCGCAACCGCGACGCGGACACGCGCTATGAATGGCCCTGCGAGTATACGGAGAACCATTCGCTCAACATCCTGGCCGCGGCCTACCTGATTGACGCGGCACTCGATCGCGACCGCGAGTTACACCGCGCCCTGTTGCGCCGGTTCCTCCACGACCGCGCGTTGTATGGCTGGAGCGAATTCCATTCGCCCAGCTATATGCTGGTCACGGCCAAGGCTTTGGCGTGCTTGTATGATTTCGCCCCTGACCCCGAGCTGGCGCGGGCCGCCGGCATGCAGCTGGATCTGCTGATGATCCAGTACGCCGCCCAGTGCGTGAACGGCTGGCGCGGGGTTCCCTTTGTCCGCGGCTACGGCAGCCAGGTGAACAACGCCGCCAATTCCTCCATCCACCTGGCCCGGCTCTGGTTTTCCGGCGGCGGCACCAATGGCGTGGTCGAGGCGCAGCCGTTCATCGTGCATCTGCTGACCAGCCGCTATGCCCCGCCTAAGATGGCCGTGGCGCTGGCGGCCGACCCGACGGCGCGGGGCTCCTACACCATGCGGATGACGGGTGTCACCGGTCCGGACAAACTCCGCGTGCCCATGACGTTCTGGATCTCGCCCGAGGTCACGATGGCCTCCGCGCAGGGGTGGGGCAGCTATTACGACGGCTGCTACTGGAGCATCAGCTTCGCCTCCTCCCCGCGGGATCTCATCACCGGCCAGTATGCGGGGGGGCGCAACCTCATGCATGTCGACAACGTGCTGGTTGTCTTCGGGACAACGGACTGGCGGGGCGGCCTCAAGCCGATCAAGGACGGCGCGTTCACCATCGGCGAGACGGAGCGCGCCATCGTGGGGCAGGTGGACCTGGAAGAGGACGCCCATGTGCTGCTGGCGGCCACGAAGGACAAGGTCGCGGACCGGGCCGCCATGCGCAAGGCGCTGGAGGGATTGCGGGCGACCTGGAGCAACGGTGTCGTCCGACTGGTCCTGCCGGACGGCCGCCCGCTCGTCATGGAAAACGAGAGGGCGGGGGCGCAGTGGCGGATGACCCGGGCGACCGTGGCGGGCCGCGAGACTCCGGCCTGGCAGGCCTGGCAGATCGAGGCGCCCTTCATGCGGAGCGAGCGGGACAGCGGCCTTTACCGGATGATTTTCGGGGGGAAGACGCTGGTTTATGATTTGCGCGATCCGCTCAAGCCGGAAATTCGGACCGCCCGCGAAGATCGCTTGCCCGCGACTCCGCCCGCCGAATGGAAGGGGCCTGACGGGATGGATTTCGTGTGGATCCCGGCCGGTGAATTTCCCATGGGCAGCGGCCTGACCGAAGGGCGCGAAAACGAAAGGCCCCAGAAATGGGTGCGCGTGGACGGGTTCGACATGAGCCGGACCGAGGTGACGGTGGAGCAGTATCGCCGGTTCCTGGCGGACACGCCGGACGTTCCGCCCCCGCCCGACTGGTACTGGAAGGAGTGGGGCGATTCGCCCCGCAAGGCGATGACGTATGTGAGTCACGCGGAGGCGGCCCGGTTCTGCACGTGGCTTTCTAAAAAGAGCGGGCGCGCGTGCCGCCTGCCGACCGAGGCGGAATGGGAGAAGGCGGCGAAAGGATTTTCCCATCGCGCGTATCCGTGGGGCGACGGCTATGACGGCTCCCAGGCGGGCACGCCCAACGGGACGTATGCCGAAACGGGAACGCACCCCCGCGATGTCAGCCCGTTCGGCGTGCGGGACATGGCCGGCGGCGTGTGGGAGTGGTGCGGCGACGATTTTGACCGCGCGCCCGCCGGCGCGGCGTGGAAGGCGCTGCGCGGGTGCGGGTGGAATTACGACCCCGATACCTTCCGCTGCGCGTACCGGTCGGGCGCCGATCCGGCCACCCGCAGCGTCCATATCGGCTTTCGCGTGGTGGCGCTGCCGCCCTGACGCGGCCAGAGGCCGCGTCCACAGCAGAACTTGGGACAACCGTTCTTCTGTGGCGGCCCTTCTTCTGTGGCCGCCCCCGGTGGGGGCGGTACCAGGCTTGGCGCATGGAGTTATGGCCCGGCGGTTACGCGGCCGGCGGCCGCATCCACAGCAGTTCATTTGCATTGCATGATTTACTATGATAGAAAAGCTCTTCTGTGGCCGCCCCCGGTGGGGGCGGTACCAGGCTTGGCGCATGGAGTTATG
>CAYZVY010000141.1:9771-11375 GCA_964481675.1 uncultured Verrucomicrobiota bacterium | reverse complement strand
GAATTCAACAGCTCGCTGCAGGGCACGTTCACCAGCCACATCCGGATCAAGCAGCTCAACCGCAAACTGGTGCGAACCCTGCTCTCGCTTGAAACCCTCCTGGTCCTGGCCGGCAAGGCGGCCCCCGCCCTGGACGCCATCTGGAAGCTCCTGCTGAAGCAGCAGTTTCACGACATCATCTGCGGCACGATCACCGACGATGCCGTGGTCGACGCGATGAAGGACTTTACCGAGGCCGAGCAGGCCATCGACGATGCCGCGTCCTCCCTTCTGGGCGTGAAGGGGCAACCCGCCGTCTTCAATCCGACGGCGATGGAGCGAACCGACCGGTTCATGAGGGACGGACGCATCTGCCTGCTGACCCTGCCCCCGCTGGGCGCCATCCCCCTGGACCAGGCTGTTCCCCTTCCCGCGTCTGTTCCCGTGTCGCTGCCCCTTTCCTTTGAAACGCCCGGGTACCGGGCCCACCTCACCGCCGAAGGCTACCTGGACAGCCTGATTGAAAGCGGGACCGGAACCGAATTGATCCGGAACGAACCGGCGCCCTTCGGCAGCCTCGGGATGCAGCTGGATTATGGCGACCTGTGGCTCAACTTCGAGTCTCCGCTCAACGGAGGCAGTCTGGCGTCCGTCCTGACCCAGAACAATCCCGACCCCTACGATCGGTCCCTACCCGGGGAACTCGCCAACCGCTCGACGATTAAGCCGCGGATCCTGTCGGTCCGTGCCATTGCCGTCGGCGATGGGGATATCGAAATCGAGCAGAAAGGCATCCTGTCCTTCTGGCGTCTGGAGGTGCGCTTCAGCACCCTCATGCGACTGTCCCGCTATCAGCCCCGCATCGAATACGAAACCCGGCTCGAGCCGTCCGGAAAGCATTACCGCCTCCGCGCGGCTTTTCCCACCACCCAGCGGAACGGGCGGATCATCCATGAAATCCCCTTCGGCATTCAGGAACGGAGCCCCTCCGAGCACGCGGCGCAGGCCTGGTCGGCCTGCCTGGGCCCCCGGGCCGGCGTGGCGCTGTTGAATCAGGGCACACCGGGCAACACCATCGACGACGGCATCCTGATGCTGACCCTCTTCCGCTCCGCGGCCATGGAATACAAGGCGCCCAGCGAACTGGGCTTCCTCGAAGGCATTCCCCACGTGTTCCGGTATGCCATCCTGCCGGTTGGCGCCGGCGCGGAAGCGGAAATCGTGAAACAGGGGCTGCTTTTCAACAACCCGTGCCTGATGGGATTCAAGTCGAAGAAAAGAGACTGGCCGGGCGGCTGGGGGCTGCAAGGCGACCCTAACGTGATCCTGTCGGGGCTGCGCTGGAGCGGCACCTCTGTTTTTATACGCGTGTACGAATGCGCGGGCCGCACCGGATCCGCCGTCCTTCATGTTCCGGACCGCTTCACGAAAGCATCTCCCGCCGACGGCCTTCAACAGCCAGCGGGCGCCTTTGAACCCTGCAACGGCAACCTGACCCTGGCGCTCAAGCCCTTTGAAATCCGCCAGTTTTTGCTGGGTTAGACAGGGCGAACCGTCCCGGTGAGCCGCCGCCGGGCCATTCCCATGCGACTCCGCGGGGACCCGCCTTCGCGAAGCGCTCCGGC
>CAYZVY010000141.1:0-9671 GCA_964481675.1 uncultured Verrucomicrobiota bacterium | reverse complement strand
CTCCGCGGGGACCCGCCTTCGCGAAGCGCTCCGGCGTGGCAAGCGCGTCGCCCTACCCGCTCCGCGCAAAATACAGACGGGAATCGGTATACCAGCTAGTTGCCGGGCTTTGGGTCAAGAGGGACCGGAGCCGCCGCGCTGACCGCTGCAACCGCCGGAGCCGGAACCGGGAGCGCTTCCGCAGGCGCCGTTTCCGGGGCCGGCGCGTTTGCCGCCGCGAGCGCGGCCTTGGCGGCCGCCGTCCTCAGCTTTTCGCGGCGGATCCACTCCTTGGCCGCCAGGCGATAGGCCTTGGCGCCGGGACAGTTGTCGTCATACAGCAGGATGGGCTGCCCGTGGCTGGGCGCTTCGCTCAGCCGCACGGAGCGCGGGATGATGCACTCAAACACCGCGGCGCCGAAGTGGGACTTGACCTCCTCGACCACCTGCTGGGACAGGTTGGTGCGGCTGTCGAACATGGTCATCAGGATGCCCTCCAGTTCCAGGGCCGGATTGGTGCCGGTCTCCCGGAGCTGGCGGATCAGGTGCGTGATGATGCTGAGCCCCTCCAGGGCGTAATACTCGCACTGGATCGGAATAAAGAGCGTGTCGGCCGCGGCCAGGGCGTTCATGGTCAGGATGCCCAGCGATGGCGGGCAGTCGACCATCACATAGTCGTACCGGCCTTCGGCCACGATGGGCGCCAGTGCCTCGCGGAGCCGGAACAGGTGGCGGTCGAGGCGGGCGACGTCGATCTCGGCGCCGCACAGGTCCACCTCGGACGGGATGATGTCGAGCCGGTCCAGCACGGTGCGGCGGATCTTGTCGGCCGCCGGCGACTCGCCGAGCAGGGCGGCGTAGAGGCTGGAGCCCTCGACCCGTTCCAGGCCCAGCCCGGAGCTGGCGTTCGCCTGCGGATCCAGGTCCACGAGGAGCACCTTTTTACGGGCGTCGCTCAGGTAGGCGGCCATGTTGATGGCCGTGGTGGTCTTGCCCACCCCGCCCTTCTGATTGGCTACGGCAATGACACGCGTCATGAGCGCTCCCCTCCCGGTTTCAATCCGCTGCTTTTGAGCAGCGCGAAAAAGCGATCCTGGTATTCCTCGAACACGCCGTACTGCTGCAGCTTGGCGCCGAGCGGCTTGACCAGGCGGGCGTCGCGCGAGGCGTGGCGGAAATCCAGCTCCAGCTCGTCGCGCACGCCGCGCGGCAGGCCGCCGGCATCGTCGAACAGCCGGCGCCGCTCCAGCTCCCGGACATTGCCCGGCGCGGAATAGCGGATGACGTCGGACATCAGCTTGAGCAGGCAGACTTCCCAGGGATGGTCGACGCCGGTCAGGACGGCCGCCATGGGATCGCCCTTGGCCTTGACCCGCTCGCGCACCTGGTCCTTGACGGTTTCCATCGACTCGGTGAGCAGGAGGTCCTGCGTCTCCTCCTTGCGGATCTGGAAGCCGTAGCGGAGCACATGCATGTCCCGGGCGTGATCGCGCAGCCACTCGGCATAGGCTTCGGCTTCCTTGCCGAACCCCTCGAGGAGGCTGTTGACATAGGACTGGGGCGTGAGGATCTGGGGGCGGAAGGCCTGGATGCGGCCTTCGCGGACGCGGGTCTGGTGGGCGCTGTCCATGGGCTCGCTGATCATGGAATAGTTGACCAGCGTGGCGCCGAAGGTCTCGAGCCGGCGGGCCGGCATGAGCAGGATTTCAGTCTGGTTGACGGCGTACCAGAAGTCGAAGGGGTCATGCGTGTCGGGCTTGCTCATATCAGCCGGCACCTGTCCCGCCGGCGGCCTCTTCGCTTTCCTTCCGCTGGGTCTCCTTCTTGAGCCGCTTGAGGGAGAGGGCCAGGCTGAGCTTCCGGGCGACCGAAAAATGATCGATCAGCAGCACGCCGCGCAGATGGTCGAGCTCGTGCTGGATGGCGCGGGCCAGGAGCCCGCGGCCGGTGACGCGGCGGGCGATGCCATCCAGGTCCTGATACTCGACGGTGACTTCGTACGCCCGTTTCACGGGGCCGCTGATGGCGGGGAAGCTGAGGCAGCCTTCCTCGCCGTCCATCTCGCCGGAGCGGGCCGTGATTCTGGGATTGGCCATGATCAGGGGCATGCCGACGTCGGGATTCAGCCGGGGTCCGCCCTCGACCTCCTCATCGGCTTCGGCGGGAATCAGGATAACGCATAGGGCGCAGGTCTTGCCGACCTGTTCGGCCGCCAGGCCCACGCCGCGGGCCGTGTGCATGGTCCGGAGCATGTCCGCCGCCAGCCGCCTCAGCGCCGCGTCAAACACCGTCACCGGTTCGGCCTTCCGGCGCAGGGCCGGGTCCCCGTAGGTCACCACCTCATAATGCATAGTCATTTTCCGCCAGCCATTGCGCCAGGTGCACCTTCACCTGCTCGCGGATTTCGGCGTCCGAAATCGAGGCCACGCGGCCGGTTTCATATTGCGCCGTCATCCATTCGTGAATTTTCTTCACCCCGGGGTGGTCTTTCTGCAGCGGGGCCTTCTTGCCCTCGCCCAGCGTGTTCCGGATCCACAGCACGATGCCGGCCAGGCCGCTCTTGTCGTTGATCGCGAGCTTGACCGGGCGGCGCAGCAGCTTCTCGGTGTTGAAGACGTTGTAGATTTCCTCGTTCTTGAGGAGGCCGTCGGCGTGAACCCCGGCGCTGGTCGTGTTGAAGCCCTTCCCGACCAGCGGCTGGTTGTGGGGAACGGACACATGCAGCTCTTTCTCGAAATACTCGGCCATCTCGGTGATGACCGTCGTATCCACCTTCGCCTCGTTGCCGCGCAGCTGGAGGTAGTTGACGATCAGGGCCTCGATGGGGGGATTGCCCGTGCGCTCGCCGATGCCCATCATGGTCCCGTTGGCGGAGCAGCAGCCGTAGAGCCAGGCGGTGACGGCGTTGGCGGTGACCATGAACAGGTCGTTGTGGCCGTGCCACTCGATCCACTCGCTGGGCACGCCGGCATAGTACTGGAGGCCGTAGATGAGCCCGGGCACGGAGCGCGGCATGCAGACGCCGGGATAGGGAACGCCCAGCCCCATCGTGTCGCAGACGCGGATCTTGATCGGAATGTGGCTCGATTCGGCCAGCTTCATCAGCTCATGCGCGAACGGCACCACGAAGCCGTAGAAATCGGCACGGGTGGCGTCCTCGAAATGGCAGCGGGGCGCAATGCCCACGTCCAGCGCGTCCCGGACCACGTTCAGATAGTCCTCGAGCGCTTCCTTGCGGTTCTTCCGGAGCTTCAGGTAGATATGGTAATCGGAAGCCGACGTCAGGATGCCCGTTTCCTTGAGGCCCAGCTCCCGTGCCAGGGCCAGATCCTTGCGCGTGGCGCGCACCCAGCCCGTCACCTCCGGAAAGCGGTAGCCCAGGGCCAGCACCTCGTGCACCGCGGCCTGGTCCTTCTTCGTATAAAGGAAGAACTCCGCCTGCCGGATCACGCCGGTGGGGCCGCCCATCCGGTGGAGCATCTTGTACAAATCCACGATCTGGCGGACCGTATAGGGGGGCATCGCCTGCTGCCCGTCCCGGAAGGTCGTGTCGGTGATCCAGATCTCCTTGGGCATCTTCATCGGCACCAGGCGGTGGTTGAAGCCGATGCGGGGCACCTCATCATAAGGAAAGAGAGGACGGAAAAGATTCGGATCTTCCGGATTATCCAGATGAACCGTATACGAATCGTAATCGAACGTATTGTAACCCTGATTGAACCTTAGCATGCGCCATCCCCTGCTCGCTTCCCGGGACCGCTAGCGGACCGTTGAAGCCTTTCTTATTCACTATACTGGTTTCAAAATCAGCCGTCAACGCCGCGTTTGAGCCCATTTTCGCACTTGTCCGCCGCCCCCTGACCAATTATGATACCGAAATGAACAAAGTGCTGGTCATCATTCCGACCTACGACGAGCGGGACAATGTGGGGCCCATTTCGGCGGCTGTCATGGCCGCCTGCCCGGAAGCCCACATCCTGTTTGTCGACGATAATTCGCCGGACGGCACAGGCGGCCTGATCGACGACCTGATCAAGGCCAACCCCCGGATCCACGTCCTTCACCGGAAGGAGAAAAACGGCCTGGGCCGCGCCTATATCACCGGGTTCAAGTGGGCCATCGAGAACGGCTACGACCTCATCTTCGAGATGGACGCCGACTTCTCCCACAACCCCTCCGAACTGCCCCACTTCATCAAGGCCGCCGGGACGGCGGACCTGGTCATCGGCTCGCGCTACATCGGGGGCATCCGCATCATCAACTGGCCCCTCAGCCGCCTCTTCCTGAGCAAGGGCGCCGCCACCTACGTCCGGTGCATCACCGGGATGCCCATCACCGATCCCACCGGCGGCTTCAAATGTTTCCACCGGGCCGTGCTGGAATCCATCAACCTGGACCGCATCCAGTCGAACGGCTACTCCTTCCAGGTCGAGATGAACCATACCATCTGGATGAAAGGCTACCGGATCACCGAAATCCCGATCGTCTTCGAGGACCGCCATTCCGGCTATTCCAAGATGAGCTCCCACATCGTCCGCGAAGCGCTGCTCATGGTCTGGAAGCTGGCCTTCCGCCATGGCTTCCGCCGGAGCCCGCGCGAAACCCGCCCCGCGGCGTCATGATGGGGCCCCGCGACCTTCTCCAGACGCTGCGCCCCGCGCAGTGGACCAAGAACATCATCGTCATGGCCGCCTTCTTCTTCGCCCTGGGCGACCGCTCCCTGCAGGGCATCACGCCGGTCCTCGGCCTCCGCGGCCTGGTCGCCGTCATCCTCTTCTGCCTGGTCTCGAGCGGCGTCTACATCGTCAACGACATCGGCGACCGCGCGGCCGACCGCGTCCACCCCTTGAAGCGGTTCCGGCCCATCGCGGCGGGCCGCATTCCCATCGCCTTCGCCTGGGTGCTGGCGGCCGCCCTCTTCCTCGCGGGCGTGGGCGGCGGGCTGATCCTCGACGCGCGGGTCGGCCTGGTCCTCCTGGGCTATGTCGCGCTCCAACTGGTCTACACGGCCGGCCTCAAGCGGATCGCCCTGGTCGACATCATGGTCATCGCGGCCGGCTTCGTCCTGCGCGCCATCACCGGGGCCTACGCCGTCGACGTCCCGATCTCCCCCTGGCTCCTGCTCTGCACCTACCTGCTCGCGCTCTTCCTGGCGCTGTGCAAGCGGCGCCATGAGAAAATCCTGCTCGAAGACACCGCCGACCAGCACCGGCCCGTGCTGGAGAAATACGATCCCCGGCTCATGGACCAGCTGATCGTCATCACCGCCGCCTGCTCCATCCTCGCCTATTCCATCTATACCCTCCTGCCCGAAACCGTGGCCAAGTTCAACACGCACAGCCTGGGGGTCACCATCCCCCTGGTCATCTTCGGCCTGTTCCGCTACCTCGACCTCGTCTACCGCCATGGCAAGGGCGGGCAGCCGGAAAAGATCCTCCTCACGGACATCCCCCTGCTGGCGTCCATCGCCCTCTATGGCCTGACCGTCCTGACCGTCATCAAACTCGCCTGACAATCGCCCCCTCTTCTGGCTCCCTCTTCTGGCTTGCCCCCCGCCGTTCCGATATGTTATTAATAACGATCTCTACAAGCATATACGTTCGGAGGAATTCCAGGGATGGACGCCACCTTGACTGACGCACCGAAGGGCCGCTTCTTTTCGCGCATGGATTGGTCCGCCTTCTGGACCGCTTTCCTGGTCTCGTTCGCGGTCTACACCTACACGCTGGCCCCGACGCTCTCGCTGGAGGATTCCGGCGAGCTGGCCGTGGCCGCCGACCATCTCGGCGTGCCTCACCCGCCCGGCTATCCGATCTGGACCGTGCTCTGCTGGCTCTTCACCCGCATCTTCAGCTTTGTCACCTATCTCGGCCAGCCCAACCCCGCCTGGAGCGTGGCGCTCTGCTCCGCCTTCTTCGGCGCCCTCTCCATCGGCATCACGGCCATGCTCATCAGCCGCTCGGGAGCCGACATGCTCCGCACGGTGCGCAAGACCACCGAAGCCATCGGCGAGAAGGCCGAGGACTGGATCAGCTGGTGCGGCGGCGTGGTCGGCGCCCTGCTCTTCGCCTTCACCCAGGTGATGTGGTCGCAGTCGGTCATCGTCGAGGTCTACGCCCTCAATGCCTTCTTCCTCATGCTGGTCATGTTGCTCACCTATATGTGGGTGCGCCGGCCCTCCGACAAGCTGCTCTATATCACGGCCTTCATCTTCGGCCTCGGGCTGACCAACTACCAGGTGCTGCTGCTCCTGTTCGCCAGCCTCGCCGTGGTGATCGTCTTCAAGGACCTCCGGCTGTTCCGCGACTTCATCATCGGCGGCGCGCCGTTCCTCATCGTGATCTTCCTGATCAGCCGCTGGGCGCCCCTGTTCCCCAACGGCCCCACGCCCCCGATGAGCGCGCCGATCGACATGCTCAAGGCGCTGGCCCCTCACACGCACGGCTTCCAGCCCATCGCCATGGTGGCCGACTTCTTCAAATCCGGCATGCTGCCGCCCATCGTGCATCCCACCCATTTCACGTTCTTCGTCTACCTCTTTCTCGATCTCCTGGGCATGCTCCTCATCTACAAGTACCTGCCCCGCGGCCGGGCCGTGGCCCTGACCATGCTGGCCGTCCAGCTGGGCGTGGCCTTCTATGCCTTCATGCCGGTCGTCTCGGAATTCAACCCCCCCATGAACTGGGGCTACCCCCGCACCTGGGAAGGCTTCAAGCACGCCCTCACCCGCGGCCAGTACGAGCGGATCGTCCCGTCCCCCATGTTCTCACCCGCCTTCGGCCAGCAGGTGGGTGAATATCTCGCCGACCTGCGCGAGCAGTTCACGCTGCCGCTCGCCGTGCTGGGCTTCCTGCCGTTCACGGCGTTCGCCTTCAAAAACCCGGCCTTCCGCTTCCGCTTCCTGATCGTCACCGTGCTGCTGGCCGGCCTCATCTTCGGCCTGGTGATGATCGAGGAATACATCCCGGCGGGAATCGGCGAGTTCTTCCTGATGACCCCGCTCTACCGCCTCGCCACCGCCATCATCCTGCTCCTCCTCTCCATCGGCGGCATGATGCTGGCCCTCGGCGAGATCCACGAGCTGGTCGAGAAGCTGACCGGCAAGCGGCCCGCGACGCTGTCGGAACGCGTCATGGTGGCGCTGATCCTCCTCGGCATCGTCCTCATCACGCTGTTCGCCCTCGTCAAGCTCTTCGGCATGGTGGTCGCGCCCGGCCCTATCGGCTTCGTCCAGCGCATGGTCCCCGCCATTCTCATGGCCGTGATCGTCGTCGTGGCGCCCCTGCTCTACTGGGCCATGCACGGAAGCAAGATCATCGAGATGGAAGTGGACGAAAACGGCCGCAAGTGGATCATCACCACCCTCGTCGGCTTCCTCGTGATGAGCGTGGTGCTCATCATGCTGGCCAGCCCCAAGGGCGACATCCAGGACGCCTTCATCCAGCGCGTGAAATGGATCTCCTCCCACGGCCTCTTCTCGCTGTGGGTCGGCTACGGGCTGATCTTCGTCCTCGGGCTGATCGACACCTACCTGCCCCACCGCCGCTGGGTCGTCATCACCGGCATCGTCCTGGCCCTCGGCGCCACCGCCGTCCCCGTCTACCGCAACTACACCGACCCCACCATCGAGCGCATCGTGGGCGGCGCCGAGCAGAATCTCCACGACTTCGGCTGGCAGTTCGGCAACTACCAGCTGCGCGGCGCGGCCGCCGTCAAGGAGGAGCTGAGCAAGGACGAGGAGCCGCTGCCCAACCCCTCCTACCCCGATGAAATGGGCCCCAACGCCGTCTTCTTCGGCGGCACCGATCCGGGGCGCTTCGTCCCCACCTACATGATCTATTCCGCCGACGTGCGGCCCGACGTCTTCCTGATCACCCAGAACGCCCTGGCCGACAACACCTACATGAGCGTCATGCGCGACCTCTACGGGAACGACATCTGGATCCCGTCCGTGGTGGACGGCAACCAGGCGTTCCAGAAATACGTGGAGGACGTCAACTCCGGCAAGATGCCCGCCAACGCCGCCATCTCCATCGAGAACGGCCGCGTGCAGGTGCAGGGCGTCGCCGGCGTCATGCTCATCAACGGCATCCTGGCGCAGATGATCTTCGACTACAACAAGTGGCGCCACACCTTCTATGTCGAGGAAAGCTACGTCATCCAGTGGATGTACCCGTACCTGGTCCCCCACGGCCTGATCATGCAGATCAACCGCGAAAGCCTCCCCAGCCTGAGCCCGCGGATGATCCGGAACGACCTGGACTTCTGGGACTGGTACACGCGGCGGCTCACGCAGGAACGGCGCTTCGACCGCGACATCGTGGCCCGCAAGTCGTTCTCCAAGCTCCGCAGCGCCATCGGCGGCCTCTACGTCTACCGCGGCTTGTTCCCCGAAGCGGAACAGGCGTTCAAGGAGTCCTACGCCCTCTACCCGCTCAGCCCCGAAGCCAACTTCCGGCTGGCCGACCTGTACATGCGGTGGAGCCGCTTCAAGGACGCCATCAAGCTGATGGACGCCTTCGCCAGCGAGGATCCGCACAACGACCGCGCCCGCGACTTCGTGAACGACCTGAAGAACCGCGAGAAGCTCATCGCCCAGGCCAAGGAGCTGGAAACCCTGCTCGGCACGGCCAAGGGTTCCGTGATGGACGCGCTCAAGCTGGCCCGGATCTACCGCGACCTGGGCCAGGATGGCGCCTTCCTCAACCTGGCGAACAGCATCATGTCCAACACCGGCATGCCGGCGGAGGTGTTCAAGAACCTCGCCAGCCTGCTGGCCGAGTCGCGCAAGATGCCGGAAGCCATCGCCGCCCTGCAGCGCTACCTGGACAAGGCGCCGGCCGACATGAAGAGCTGGATCGACCTGGCCGCCTACCGCCTCCAGGCGGGCAAGGCCGAGGAATGCGTCCAGGCCCTGATGCAGGCCCTGCGGGTGGGTGGCGAGGAAGCCAAGTACCAGCTGCGCCAGGATCCGCGCTTCACGCCCATCCGCACCACGCCGCTCTTCCAGCAGCTTACGGCGTCCCAGGAGTCGCGCTTCCCGCTGTAAAACCAGCCCCGATCACGCTCAGCCCGTAATAGGCCGCGGTCTCCGCGCGCAACACCAGCGGGCCGAGCGTGACGGGTGTCGCCCCCGACCGCCCCAGCGCCGCATATTCCGCCGGCGACCAGTCGCCCTCGGGCCCGATCCACAGCCCCACGCGCACGCCCGACCGCCGCCGGATCCCGGCCAGGCAGTCCCACAGCGGCCGCGTGCCGGACTCCAGCGAGCCATATAGCGCCAGGTCCAGTCCGCCCGCCTCCGCCGCCGAAGCGGCGGCCGGAACGGGCTCCCGGATACCCATGCAAAAGGGGTTTCCGCTCTGGCGCGCCGCGCCCAGCGCAATGGCGCGCCAGCGCTCCAGCTTGTGGGCGGTATTCGACGCGCTCACCCGGACCACGCTGTGATCCGCCGCCAGCGGAACCAGCTCGGCGGCGCCCAGTTCCACGGCCTTCTGCACCACGTCATCCATCCGCTCGCCCTTCAGGATAGCCTGGAACAGGATCACATGAGCGGGTGGACGCGCGTGCAGGACAGAGGCGCCGATCCGGACGGACAGCCCTGCCCGGCCGGAGGCTTCCACACGGGCTTCCGCCTCCCGCCCGGCTCCGTCAAACACGGTCACGCGGTCGCCCGGCTGTACCCGGAGCAC
>CAYZVY010000140.1:0-11399 GCA_964481675.1 uncultured Verrucomicrobiota bacterium | reverse complement strand
TTGGCGCGGTCGGCGAACAGCGGGTCGGCCGCGATGTTGTTCGTTCCGGGCGGCAGCGGATAACTGGCGCAATACCCCACATTGGTCTTGATGAGCTCATAATTGCGGTGGTTGGCAAGGTTATCGGCGTCGGTCCCGCCCAGATAGTTGCGCCAGACGATCGTGTTCGTCATCCCGCCGTTATTCAGGTAGACGCCCGCGGAGTTTCCATCGAGGACATAGTTGTCGGCGATCGTGCAATGGTCAATCCGGTTGCCCGCCGCGAAACTGTAGACGCCGGCCCCGAGCCGGGCGCTGACGGTCGTGCAGTTGACGGTGTTGCTGGCGATCACACAATTCCGGAGAACGGCCGCACCCTCCAGATAGACGCCACCGCCGTAGGCGCCGCCGGTCGTCGCGGTAATCCGGTTTCCCTTGATCCAGCATCCTTCCACCAGGCCGCCGCCTGCATAGACGCCGCCGCCCGCATCGATGGTGCCGCTGCCATCCATTGCATCCCCTCTGTTTTCGGTGATGGAGCAGCCGCGCAGGACCCCGTCCACCATGCGCACGCCGCCCCCGCGCGCGCTCCGCCCCGAAACCACATTGTTCGAAATGATGCAGTTCCGCACCGTGCCGCCGCACATGTTGACACCGGCGCCCATCGTCAGAGACGGCATCAGACCGCCGGTCAGGGTGAAGCCCTCCACAACCGCACCGTTGGTCGCCCCCGTGAACAATTCCAGGACACGCCGGCCGCTGACCGCCTGTGCGGTCAGGATTGTATTCGAGGCGCCGTCGACGCCGCGCAGGCTGATGCTCTTGTCGAGAACAACCTGACGGCCCAGCCGGTAGACGCCGCCGCTGACCAGCACCTCCGACGCCGCGTCCGCCGTCACCAGCGCCACATCCACGGCCGACTGCACGTTGGTGGCGGCCGCGGCCCACGACGCGAACGGGAAGAGGTGCGCGCCGTTCGTGGCCACGTAAAGGGTCGCGGGCGCAATCCGCACCTCGTTGCTTTTCACCAGGCTCACGGCCTCCGTGGCGTTCGAGACGGTCAGCCGGACCGAATAATAACCGGGATCATAGGCATGGGACGCTTCCCTGCCCGAGGCGTCGGCGCTTCCGTCGTTCTCGAAATCCCACGCGTAAGTCAGGCTGTTCGTGTCGGGCCCGGCGGCATAGGCCGTGAACGAGACGGTCGCGGAGCCGATCGTCTCATTGGTCCACGCGACAAACGCACAGCGGAACGATCCCGCGTCCGCCGCGTCCGCCTCAAGCGCTCCCATGTCGGGCGCGCCTATCCCATCGCCATTCCCGTCGGCCGTCCTGGTTGTCCCGCCATAGTCCGCCGGCAGGGCGGGAATGGCGGCCGCCATGTCCAGGCAGGGCGAGCCGGGAAGAAGACGGAAGTCAGCCCGGGTCCAGTCCGCAAACTGGGGCTCGGCGCTGATATTGCCCGCGCCCGCCACCAGGGGATAGGCGCAGCTTGACGCGACAATCGCGCTCGCGCTCTTGAAAATGTTGTTGTTGTGGCGGCGGTAGTCCTTGCCGAATTCGGTGCTGTTGTAGTAGACGATCGTATTGCTTGCGACGCCGCCGTACATGGCCAGGCCCACGCCCACGCCGGATTGCATGGTGTTGCCGGCGATGGTGCAATAGTCGATCCGGTTGCCGGCGCCCAGGCTGTAGACGCCCGCGGACAGGGAACCGCTGCCAGGAGTCGGGTTTTCGAAGCCGCCCGAAAAATTGTCGTAGACGAGGCAATTGCGAAGCCGGGTGTTGTCGGCCATGTAGACGGCCCCGTAGGAGGACGAGATGGTTGCGGTGGCCCTGTTGCCATGGATCCGGCAGCGCTGGATCAGCGCGCCCGACGCCCAGACGGCCGCCATGGAACCGCCGTCCCCACCCGCCGCAACGTTGGCGACCAGTTCGCAGTCCTGCAGGACTCCCCCGGTCATATACACGCCGCTGCCCCAGTTCTGCCGGTTGACCATCACGTTATTGCTGATGATGCAGTTCTGCACCGTGCCGCCGGTCATGTTGACGCCCACGCCGTACTGCCCGTTTAGCCGGGATCCGCCGGTGAGGGTGAAGCCCTCGACGACCGCGCCCGGCGCGGTGATGGCCAGGACGCGCTTGGCATTCATGCCGGAGATCGTCACCTTGTCCGCGCCCGTGCCGCGCAAGGTGATGTTCGTGTTGAGCATAACCACGTTCGTGGCATTCACGCTGTTGGTGTAGAAGCCGTTGGTGACAAGAACCACGCATTCGACCGTCCCCGGAACCAGGTCGGCCGAGGCCTGGTCCACCGCCGCCTGGATGTTGGTGGCCGCTGTCTCCCATGTATTGAAGGGCGCCGCGGCCAGCGGGTTGACGGGAACGACGAAGTAGGTATTCAGGGACGCGACCGCAACCGTCACGTTGCTCATGGCGTTCGAATAGCTCGTTGCATCGGCGGACGTAAAGGTGACAGAGGCGCTGTAGGGCCCCGGAGGCGGAACGGTGGCCGGCGCGGTGAAAGCGAATGAGCCGGCAACCGCCGTACCCATGGAGTTGGTGGCCGCGCCTCCGGTCAAGGTGGAGGCGCTGAGCGTCTGGCCGGTGATGATGGTGCTGGCCAACGGCCAGGAGGTGAAGAGCGGCCGGGTCCGACCATCCGCCGTAACGGTCAGATAGCCCGTCGACGGAGCAAAGAACGAGTCCGTCTGATAGGTCGCGCCGGCCGCGCCCGTGGAGCCCCACGTGCCGTTGACCCGGCCCAGGCTGGCCAGCTTGAGGCCGGGAACGGCCAGGTTCAGCCCGCTCTCCAGGCCGGCGACAGCCGTGCTTCCCGTGGGCGCGATGCTCAAGGTGCCGGCAATCGTCGTGTTCGCGACGATCGACTTGACGCCGCTGCCCGACAGGGTCACGTTGAAGTAGGAGCCGGTGGTGATGCTTTGGGCGCCCGCCGCGCTCCAGTCGACCGTTCCGGTTCCGGCGATGAACGAGCCGGCGTTGGAGAAGTCGCCGCCCAGGCTCAACTTATAATTCCCGCTGTTCAGCGTGGCGCCGCTCCGGATGACCAGGGGGATGGCGTTGCTGAACACTTTGTCGCCTGCCAGGGTGATTGTCCCTGTATTGGTTACGACCACGCCGCCGCCGGCCCCGAACGGGGTCTTCCACTCGAGGCCGGAAGCGCGTGACGCCGTCGTGTTGTATTGAAGAGTCGCGGAAGGCCCGTAGGTCGGAACGAGCGACGCGGTGCAGGGTCCTTCCATGGACAGCATGCCGTTGACGATGACCGTGGCGGTGACGATCGTCTTGGAGCCGGTTCCGGAGAGGATGAGGGTGCTGTAGGTCGTCGGCTTCACGGTCTGCGCCCCGCCCGTGTAGTTGACGGTGTTCACCGTGCCGCTCGCCGCCAGGATAAACGAGGCGGAGGTCCCGCCGATGTTCAGGACCGAGCCCGCGCCCTGCGTCAGCGTGCCCGACCCGGCCAGCGCGGTGGCCACCGTCAGCGTGCCGTTGTTCTGGTAGGTCCCGTTGATGGTCGTGCTTGGAATGGCGACGGTCCCGCTGAACGACTTGACGGCGCCGGTGAAGGTGTGCACGCCCGCGTTGGCCGAGAGCGTGCCGTCGTTCTGGAAATTCCCGCCGAACGTCATCGCCTTGCTGGCCGTCTCGTTCCAGGCGCCGCCGCTGAAAATCACAACGTCGCCGTTGAACGTTTTATTCCCGGCCGTGCTGGTGTGCTCCAGCGTGCCGCTGACCGACGTGTTTCCGGCCACCGTGATGTCGAGTCCGGCCACGCTCAGCTTGCCGCCCGGGTTGACCGTCATCGAGGCGGCTGAAATGGCGACATTGCCCGTCACCGTATGGCCGTTCGCGACGACGATGTCGGAGCCGGCCGCCGGCACGGTCCCGCCCGGCCACGGGGCGTTGGGCGTGATGGAATTCCAGTTGCCGCTGCCGGCGGTGGTGACAACGGCCGCGCCGGCCGGCCAAACGACAAAAATCGATAAAAGAATCAATATGAAATATAGGAACAAATGTTTCATGATCAATCCTCCTGGCGCCGGAAATGGGCGCCTCAGTACTGCCGTGCGGCAGGATCCCTAGCGCCTCCGAACATTACCATGCGAGGGGTAGTGCGGAAAGACCTAAAACCGCGTTCACGGGTTATGGGCGCATCAGCGATTTGAAAAGGGGGGAAGCATGCGCCAGTGCAGCTACGCTTGCGAAGCCCCACCACCAGAATGGCGATTACTTAAGGCAGGAAAGGGACAATCCGGCTTAATGGCGGGTTGGTACAGCGGGACCTACGGGACCGCTGCCAGCCGCCCGCAGCGGTCCCGTAGGTCCCGCTGTACCCCGCTCCCAGTTGTAGGCGATGGCTTAAGTAAGCGCCATTTGCCCCTACACCATTTGATGTTAGCGCCATGAAGCCAACGCGCTGGATTATCGTTCAGGCGAAAGGGCCACTCCCAGCAGCCCGTAATCGTCGAGCGGGATCCAGAGCCCGTCGTCCAGCGAGCCCCAGGCGCGGCCCAAGCTGGCCCACAACCCGTCGGCCGTTTCGCTTTCCCCGCAGGGCGCCAGCCGGGCGGGATCCGTCGCATCGAACAGCGCGATCCGGCCGGACGATTCCTGAATCGCCAGGAGATTGCCGAAGCAGTTGATTTCCGAAGCCGGTGACTGGCAGTCGACCGAGCCCTGCAAGAGGAACCGGCCTTCCGCGGACAGCGACCAGGCTTCCAGGGTTGACGCCCGGTCCGGCTTGGAATAGGTGCGGCCCAGGAACACCCGGCCGCCCTCGTCGACCCGCACCGGACGCGGCCAGGCGCGGGGCAGCGGGACGTGATCCAGCAGGTACGCATGCACGCCGTCATAAGCGCAGGCGGTCAGGGCCTCGTTCTCCTCGGCGGCCTCCGGGATGAAGGCCTGCCGGGAACCCACCGCGTAAATCAGCGCGCCGTCCGGCGACACCCCCATCAGCTGGCCGGGGATGCGCACCGGGGGACGGACCGTCGGCAGGGCCGGGTCCGCGAAATCGATCACGTCCATGAACTCGGCAACCCGCCAATCGCCATAGCCAACGCCGGGCTTGCCCATCCGCGCGCCGCTGACGGCGCCCGTGCCCGTGCCGTCGACCCACTTTGACTGCTCGTGGCTCATATAGATCCGCCCCTGCGCGGCGAACGGCGCGCTGAAGCCCCACGCTTGCTCGGGGGCAAAGCGGAATCGGGAGACGAATTCCGGGTTGGCGGGATCGGACACCTTCAGCGCCAGGAACTGGACGCCCCCCGCATACCACCACGGACAGGCGCGGAAGGCGATGCCGGCGTCCAAGGCGGCCAGGCCGGGCCGGGTCGCCGGATTAAGGGAGGTGACGACATCAAGGCCCATCCGCAGGGGGCCGAATCCATAGGACCGGCTGGCCCAGACCAGAAGATCCGGCGCCGGCCAGACAGCCTCGAATTCCCCGTAGCCGTTTCCTTTGGCCGGAATCCCGACCTGGCCGGCCGTGGCGACGTCGGGCAGGGCGGAAAGATCCAGGACCGTCATCAGCAGGTTGGTCCCGTCTTCCGGGCTTTGCAGCAGGTGCAGGCGGCCGTCACGGACGCAGGCGCCGACCACCGGGGAAAGGCCCAGGTCCACGCGCGTCAGAACGGCGTCCGGCTTGGCCTTGGCGGCCACGCGTAAAGCCGCCTGCCCGTTGCGGGTCCACGCCGAGGCGTTTTCCAGCTGCAACAGGTAATCGCCGAAAGCCAGGACGCGGTTCACGGTGTACGAGAGCTCAAGCACGCCTTTCACCTCGGGCCGGTCGCGGTCCGCCAGGTCCACGCTCAGCAGCTCCTTTCCGGAGAGGGCCAGCAGCCGCGCCCCGTGAAAGGCCGTCCGCCGGATCTCGCGATGGCCGGCGATCGCGCCCCGGGGCGTGAGGGAGGCGGCCCCCAGGTCGATCAGGCTAACCTGCGAGGCATAGACGCCGTTGCTCCAGCCTTCGAAGGGAATCAGGATGAGCCCCTCATCCGGAAACACCGAAAATGCCTTTTCGTCCCAGTTGGCTTCGCTCCACGAGGCGTCCACGCCTAGGCGGACGCGGGACCGGAGCGCGGCCTTGGAGGGGTCGCTCACGTCAAAGAGGGAGACGGCCGTGCGCCCGCTTTCCACACCCACCGTCACGAGGCGGTCGCCAAGGGGATGGATGTAGGTGGACCAGCCGGGCACGTCCACCGATCCCGCCACGGCGGGATGCACGGGGTCCGACAGGTCCAGAACCCACAGCGGATCCACCTGTTCAAAAGTGACCGCGTAGGCGCGGGCGCCGTCGAACCGCGTGGCAAACAGCCGTTCGCCGGGCGCCAGGTCCAGCCGCCCGAGGGGAACGGGGTTGGTGGCGTCCGCCAGCGAAAAGGTTTCCAGCGTTGTCAGCCAGGTTCCCCAGCTGCCCGGATCCTCGGGCGACGGCCACTCAAGCACCTCGGAGAAGACCGAAAAGACATTTCCCGACAGGTTCATCTTGAACTTATCCCCCACCCGGCCCGCCGTCGCGATGTCCGCCGCCTCGCGCACGGTACCGTCGGCCGAGGCGATGTCGAGGACCTTCACCTGCGTGGCGTCATAGTCCGTGCCGCCCTGCAGGGCCAGGAAGAGGAAGCGATCCGTGGCCGTCACCGCCGTTCCCCAGCCCGGAAACCACAGGTCGGAGCGCCGGATCGGAAACGCGGGGGTGGACAGGTCAAAGGAGACCACGGCGGTGCCGTACTGCCAGTCGACGATCCCGTCAAGGGTCACCTCGACGCCCCGCTGCAGCGCAATGTAGAGGGCCGTCCCCACGAGGCGGCTCTCGCAGACCGAGCCTTGCAGCGTCACCGAGCCGGCCAGGCGGGGCGACTCGCCCGAGACGTCCACGATCAGGAGCCGGCTCTGGTCGTAGCGGGCCGCGTCCCGCGCGAGCAGGGCCACGTGGCCGGAGTCGAGGACGTACAATTGCTCGCCCACGGCCGGCAGGCGCAATTCGCCGCGCAGCACGGGGGCGTCGGGGTCGGCCAGGTCGATGACCTGCAGGCCGCGGTACTGGTTGAAGACGTAGAGCGTGTTTCCGGCCTTTTTCCAGATATCCGATTCGCTCACCTGGCGCGTTTCGGGAGCGGGAACGCCTGAATTGGGAACAAGGTTCCCGTCGGCGCGCAGGGCATAGACCAGGCCCATGCCCGGGTCGGCGCGCCACAGGCTGGACTGGCGGCGGGAAAAGCTCCGCGTGCCGGCGAAGAACGAAAGAGGGATGGAGGACTTCCGCTCTCCGCGTACCCGCCACGCCATGCCGGTGTAGACAAGCGGCACCTGGAAGGCAACCTTGGACGGCAGCGGTTTTCCGCGGAGAACGGACCGGGGAACCCAGGCGCCCCGGTCGGGCGCCTTCCGGCTTTCCAGCGTGACCGACTGCCAGCCATCCGGGACGCGGACGGTGACAACCAGGTTCGTGCCCTTGACGATTTTGGTGATCCTGGGCTGCGTCAGGGGTTCCAGGGAAAAGACATCGGACGGGCCGATGACCAGCATGATCGCGGCCAGCCAGAGCGCCGGCTTTATGAAGAAGGATGTTTTCATAAGGTCTTCCAGTTTAATAACGCTTCATGTAAATTTACGTTATATTCCTCCAAAAATCGCGCCCTGTCAATGCGGATAAAGCGATATCACGCTCCTAGCACAAACCGGCAAAGCCGCCCCGCCATTTCCGGGCGTTATTTTGCCTTTTTCAGTTTTCGCTGCCACCGGGGATTGGTCATATCACCCGTGGCGGGGATGGCAGGATGGGCTTTCAGGATTTCAGCCAGTTTTTTCCGGGCCGCAAGCGCCGCCGTGTCGGTTGAATTGTCCGGAACGGGAGTCTCGACAAACAGCCCCTCCTTCATATCGAGAAAGCGGCCGTCGCTGGTGAGTTTCCAGCGGCTGTCCCGGACATAGGACTGCCCCTCCATTTCGACATAGACCCAGTCGCGTGGCTTGCCCGGCTGGCCTCGAATCCGGGGTGCGAAGCTAACGCCGTCGATCGTCACCTTTTCCGGCAACGCCGCGCCGCCCAGTTCGGCGAAAGTCGGGAAGAAATCGCTGAAGTCGACCAAATCCTGGCACACCCGCCCCGCCTGGAATTTGGCCGGCCAGGCCACCAGCAGCGGCACGCGGCTGCCGGCTTCCACCATCATCCTTTTCCCGCCCAGCAGCGGCCGGTTGTTCACGGTCTTGTTGTTGGAACCGTTATCGCCCGTAAAAACGACAACCGTGTTCTCGCGCAGGCCCCGGCGGTCCAGTTCATCCAGCACTTTCCCCACAAGCTTGTCCATGTAGGCAACGTTGTCGGTGTAGAGTTGACCCGCATCCGCGCCCGCCCCAGAGTCAGGCGTCCGTACAAGGGGGGAATGAATGTGAGACAGGGCATAGTATAGGAAAAAGGGATTTTCGCGGGGGCGGGACAGGAAGTCGACAATGAAGCCGTGCATGAGATCCGGAAGGTATTGCCCTTCTGCCAGGTCCTTGCACGTGCCGTTCAAGGAGACCGTTTCGCCCTGCTTTCCCCAGTATTTCCCATTTCCGGAAAAGGCCAGGTACTCGTCAAAACCCCACTCCCCGGGACCCAGGCTTAGCTGTCCCCATTTTCCTACATGCCCCGTGGAGTAACCGGCTTTTTTCAGGACCGTCTGGATCATGATTTCGCGGTCGGGCTGGATGGCGGCCGGGATGTTGTTGCCGTTCAGCCCTGTCCGGAAGGGATAGCGTCCGGTCAGAGCCTGACATCGGGAGGGGCCGCAAAGCGGAGGCGTGTAGCAATACTCGAACCGAATCCCGGACTGGGCAAGCTGGTCGATCCGGGGCGTCTTGTAAGCCCCGCCGCAACACCCAATGTCGCCCAGCCCCACGTCATCGCCCATGATGAAGAGGATGTTCGGCCGGCCACCTGGCGCGACGGATTCCGCGGCGTTCACGGACCATCTGGAAAGGCACAGGGCGGCCGCTCCGCCGCCCATCACTTTCAAAAAATTACGTCTATCCACAAGGTGTTCCCTTCCCGCTTTTCCCGGGGCTCCCGGTCACCCGCCCGTATACCCCTGCTTCTTCCACTGTTTCTTGGCCTCGGCCACCGCCTTCGCGGGAGGCTTCAGGAAGCCGCGGATGCTGGCCGGGGGCTGACCCGGGGCGGCGTGCGAGGGGAACGGGGACCAGTGGTCGCTCTCGAACGCCTTCCGGCTCTTCTCGCGGCTGAAATCGGGAACATCCAGGGGCGCCCCCTTCTGGAGCGCGCTCTTCCAGGCCAGGATGCCGACGCTGCTCATGGCCACGCCGCGGTAGACGTTCAAATACGGCTGCTGGCCGGCGCGGATGGCGTTGGCGAACTCGAAGTTGGTCCAGAAGTCCCCGCCGCCGTGGCCGGCCCGGTTAGCCAGGTCCCCGTGCTCGGGCCAGTCGGGCGCATAGGTGCGCTCGGCGGGCTGGCCCGGCGCGCGCTGCCAGGGATCGTGCCACACGCGCACCTGGCCGGGGCCAAAGTAGCCGGGGCCGCGGGTGATTTCCATGGCGCCGGTTGTCCCGTGCACGCGGTACCAGTTGCTGTGGCCCGGCAGCCAGAGCCCGTAGATGCGGAACACGGCGCCGTTATCCATGCGGCAGAGGATCACCGAGCCCGGATCGTTCACGCGGGGCAGCCCATCGGTGAGCTCGGGCGCGGCGATGGACAGGCCGTTGACGGTCAGCGGCATCGTGTCGGTGATGCACATCAGCGGCGCCAGGGCGTGCGTGCAATAGTAGGTGGAGGGCAGCCAGTTGCGCCAGTGCTTCAGTCCCGGGGAAAGCGCGTTGATTCCGAACGGGTCGATGGGGTGGTTGTATTCGCCCTCGGCGTAGGTGACGCGGCCGATCTCGCCGGTCTTGTAAAGCCGGCGCATCTCCATGTTGAACACCGTGAACGGGTAATTCTCGGCCAGCATGTAGATCTTGCCGCTCTTCTCCACCGCGCGGCAGAGCGCCACGCCCTCGCCCAGGGTGGCGTTGGCCGACGTTTCGCTCATCACGTGCAGGCCCGCGTTCAGCGCCTTGATGGCGAACGGCGCGTGCTCGTGGAAATAGTTGGCCAGCACGACGGCGTCCATGTCGTGCTCCAGGAACTTGTCGTAGTCGGTATAGGTCGCCACGCCGAAGCGCTTGCCCGCGGCCTTGAGCTTGTCCTCCCACGTGTCGCACAGGGCCACCAGCTTCATGCCCACCAGGTCCGAGGCGCCTGACGCATAGCTGCTCCCGCGCCCCACCCCGATCACGCCCACCCGGATGGGCTTCTGCTTCCTGTTCGCCTTGGCCTTTACCGTCATGTTGAGGTCCCCCCCTTGTGTTCGCGATACTACATCATCCGCTCGATGACATTCTGCAGGTACTTCATCGCCTTTACCGACCCGCCAACCCGGGCGTCGTCGTGTCCGGACAGAAGGTCGGCGAGTATTTCACCGGGGCTCTTGCGGATGGGCTCTTTTCGATTGGACATGAAGATGAAGTTACCAGAGTGCGGCGGCGGACACAAGGACGGCGCTGCCTATCATGAGAAGCAGATCCAAATGGTTTTCTGTAGCTGCGGGCGTTGACCGCGGCTATGCCGGTACACCGCTCCGAACCCATTCCGTTGTTTCCGAACCGATGGCGCACGTTTTCGGCCGAAACTCCAGCTGCCGGTAGCGCGAGGCCTTGTCCGCATCGGCGTCGGCCACCGCCGCCGTGAAGACGGTTGCGCCGCGCGCTGCGCTCCAGGCCATGGCCGCCTGAAGCAGGCCCTCCCAGCCGTCCAGGTACAGCGGGTGCGTGAAACCATCCACCCTGGCCTGTTCCCCGTTCAGGCGCGCCGACGCCAGTCCCACGAGCCGCCCCCTCGAATCATGCGCGGAGAACCACGTCCCCAGGCCGCCCGCCCGCAGATGGGCATACCGCGGATACAGGCCCATGCACGAAGGCTGGTGCACATGGCGGATGGAGAAGAGGCCCGTGTTGACGTCGAGCAGGCGCCAGTCGTGCGGCGCCACGATCAGCGGGATCATGGCAATCCGATCGCCGGCCGTGCCTTCGGAGACGGTGACCGGAGATGGTTGCGCGAAATACGCGTCGAGGAAGGCGGCCGGCGTGCCGCCGGCCGGCAGGAGAGTCATCACATTTGCGTTCGCCAGGGGCTGCCAGCCCAGCCGCTCATAGACGCGGAACGCCGCCGGGTTTGACGTGGCCAGAAACAGCGCCTCCCCCCCGGCCGCGGCGAACGCGTCGCGCGCCAGCGCGCACAGCTCCGAGGCGATGCCCCGCCCCCTGAAGGCCGGCGGCACCGCCACCTCGCCCAGTCCGCCCAGGCGGGGACAGGCTACGGAAACAGTCAGGTGGGCCGTCCCGGCCAGCGCGCCGTCCGC
>CAYZVY010000139.1:1930-11418 GCA_964481675.1 uncultured Verrucomicrobiota bacterium | reverse complement strand
GAATGTCAGCTTCCCAAGCTGAACGTCGCCGGTTCGATCCCGGTCTCCCGCTCCATTTTTCGCGCTGCGCGAAAAATGCCCTGAGCAAGCGAGCCTTGCGAGCGCGTCGAAGGGCAACACGATGAATGCTTCTCCTTCCGATCCGATCCCGTTTCCGATATCCCATTCCACACCGGATGGATTTACCTTTTACACGCTGCCTCTGCAGCCCGCCCGTCCCGCCCCCCTGTTAATCCTGCTGACCATGGACGGCAAAAACACGTTGATCCAGGACCCCTACCGCCGGGTCGGCCTGCTCCTCCACGGCCAGGGCTGGAACGTGGCCTCCCTCGATTTGCCCTGCCATGGTGCCGACCGCCGGCCGGGGGAGCCCCCTGAAATCCAGGGCTGGGCCGCCCGGTCGAAGGCCGGCGAAGACTGGCTGGGGCCCTTTGTCGAACGAGCTCGCTCGGTGTTGTCCTGCCTGGCGCAGAAGGGGATCGCCGATCCGGCCCACATGGCCGTGGCCGGCACCTCGCGCGGCGGATTCCTGGCGTTCCAGCTGGCCGTCCATTTTCCCGCCCTGCGCGCGGTCGCCGCCTTCGCGCCCGTGATCGAACTCCCGGCCCTGCGCGAATTCACTCCCCTGGCTGGCGACCCGCTCGTGCAGGACATGAGCCTGATCCGCCAGGCCGGGGCGCTGGCCGGCCGGCCGGTCTGGATCCGGATCGGCCACGACGATGACAGGGTGGGGACCGACCGTTCGGTCGCCTTTGCCGCCGCGCTTGAGCAGGCGGCAAAAGAGAGGGGGATGGCGCCCGCCGTTACCCTCCAGATCCTGCCGTTTCCCGGGCACCGGAGTTTTCCCGAGTGGCACGATGACGCCGCCGCCTGGTTCCAAACCGTCATGAACATACCGAGGACCTGATGTCAACCCTGCTGCTTTCGATCGACGACACGGCGCTTCCCCTGCGCAAGAACGTCTGCCTGCACCTGTCCAAGCCCGCCGTCCGCAAGGAGCCCGTGCTGGCGGCGAGCCCCTTCGACAGCACGGCGCCCGACAATCTCGCCACCCACTTCTACGGGACCGTGCTCCACGACAACGGCTTGTTCCGCATGTGGTATTACGCCTGCCACTGGGGCGTGAACCCCGACTGGCCGCCCGTGATGAAACAGCAGATCGCGAAGTCGCCCTTCTGGATCAAGGGGGACGCCAACCCCCTGTTCCAGGGGCCCATCTGTTATGCCGAAAGCACGGACGGGATCAACTGGACCAAGCCCAGCCTGGGGCAGCTGCTGTTCAAGGGAAGCACGGCCAACAACGCGCTGGCCCTGCCGCACACGGTCGTCAGCGGCGCGCTGGTGGTCAAGGACGCCGCCGACCCCGACCCGGCGCGGCGTTACAAGATGGTCTACCAGTTCTTTCCCGACCAGACCGAGCCGCCCATCGAAGCCAACGGCCGACTGCCCTCCGTGGCGATGGCGGTATCGCCCGACGGGCTGCGCTGGACGGTGACCGCCATTCCGTTCCGCAACCAGTTCGTGGAGCCATCCTCCTTCCTCCATCACCAGGGCGCGTACCAGCTGCATTACCAGGTGATGGAGCAGGGGTTCGGCTATGGCGCCGAGGGCGGCAGCCGGTACGGCCGCACGGGGGTGGCCCGCGTGTCGCCCGATTTCGACCGCTGGCCCGATCTCCTGGCGGAAGCCTTTGCCCCCACCGAGCCCGAGGATCGCGCGCGGCGCGGGACCAAGGGCCATTACGATCAGATCCATCTCGGCGTCGGCGCGGCCAGTTTTGGCAATGTCTGCGTGGGCCTCTTCGGCCTTTGGCACAATGCCGATTTCAAGGAGTTCGGGAAGATCTCCTGCGACTTCGGCCTGCTGGTTTCAAACGACGGCCTCCACTTCCGCGAACCGGTCAAGGGCGCCCGCTTCCTGACGCGCGAGGATTCGCCGGTAACGCCGGTGCCCGGCCACGACTTCAACACCATTCTCTGCCAGGCGAACGGCATCTTGAACGTGGGCGGGGAGACGCGCATCTACTACGGCCGGTGGCGGAATGTCGGCATCGGCGAAAACGACACGCTCCGCCATTATACGGCGGAAGTGGCGCTGGCCACGCTGCCGCGCGACCGGTGGGCGGCGTTCGCCGTTAATCCGTCGGAAAAGGAGAAGGCCGGGGCGGTTTGCACGGCGCCTGTCCTCCTGGCAGCCTCAGGAGCCGGCATCTTCGTCAATGCCGAGGGGGCGGAGGGTATGGTCGTTTCCCTGCTGGACGAGGCGTTCGGCCCGATAGCCGGGTTTGAAGAGGGGCGGGCCGCCGGCGCGGGCGGATTGGATTGTCCCGTGTTCTGGAAAGGGCGCGACCTCAGGGAACTGGGCGGCCGGAGCGTCCGGATCCACATTCGCATGAGCCTGGCGGCGGGCGTCGATCCGCGGCTGTATGCCGTTCAAATCCGTTGAAAAAGATTGAAGCCGGGTCCCTCGTGAGATATCCTAGGACGCTTATTTACCACCCTTTCACCCGGAGGGCACATGAAACCTGTGCTGATTGAAAATGCCGAGCTGATCGATCCCGGCGTATCCGTTGCCAAGGGGTCGCTGTTGATGGCCGGCGGCAAGATCACGGGCGTGAATCCGGCTTCGGTTCCGGCCGATGTCGAGCGCATCAATGCGGCCGGGCGGCGGCTGACCCCCGGGCTGGTGGACGTGCACACGCACGGCATCGGCACGTTCATGTACGAGAATCCCGACCACATGGACGGCGGTTCGCGGTTCGCCGCCGAACACGGCGCCACCTGCGTCTTTCCCTCCATTGTCCCCATGCCCGGGAAGGAACTGGCGAGTCAGCTCGACGCCCTGACCCGCGCCATGGAAAAGGCGGGCGGCGCGCAAATGGCCGGTCTCCACCTCGAAGGTCCCTTCATGGCGGTCACAGGGGCGGCCTGTCCCACAGTGGACGGCGACGTGGGGCTGCTCGACGAGATGATCGCGGCCTGCCGCGGGCGGATGAAGATCATGTCGCTGAGCCCCGAGACGAAGAACATCATTCCCGTGATCGAGCGGCTGGTTGAAGAGAAGATCGTGGCGTTCATCACGCACACGCGCGGCACGGCGGAGCAGGCGCAGGCTGCCATCGAGGCGGGGGCGCGGCATGCCACCCACTTTTACGACGTTTTCTACAGCCCGCCCGAATACGAGCCGGGCGTGCGGCCCATGGGCGTGGTCGAGGCCTTCATGGCCGACTCCCGCACCACGGTCGATTTCATCTGCGACGGCTGCCACGTGCCGCCGCTGGTGGTGCAGGCGTGGACCGCGGCCCTGGGCTGGAAGCGGATCATCCTGATCACCGACTCCAACATCGGCGCCGGCATGCCGGCGGGCGTCTACGATACCCCGTGGGGCTACAAGGTCAAGGTCAAGCCGGGCGACGGCGCCCGCGTGGCGGAAGGCCCCAAGGCCGGCGTGCTGGCCGGCAGCGCCCTGACCATGGACGCCGGCATGCAGAACATGCTGGCGTGGCAGGCCCGGCTTCCCGCGGAGCAGGCCTGGGCCATGGGAAGCCTGAACCCGGCCCGCCTGATGGGGCTGCCCGGCAAGGGGCGCCTGCAGGCCGGCGCCGACGCCGATCTCGTCCTGTGGTCAAAGGAAACCCGCCCGGTCCGCACGTGGGTCGGCGGCAACTGCGTTTTCAAATCCGAATAATCTTCGCAATCAGAAAAAAGGAACATACATGAAAGCCAATTGGGCGAAAGTGGATCTGACCCAGTACCCGAAAATGGTGGTTCCCGCGCCGGGCCCCAAGTCCAAGGCCATGCACGACCGCTGCTGCAAGCACTTCAAAGGGCTGAGCGGGCAGGTCAAGCTCTTTCCGGTCGTGTTCGACTCCGGCTTCGGCTGCACGCTCAAGGACATCGACGGCAACCAGTACATCGACTTCTCCTCGGGCATCTACGTGACCACGCTCGGCCACTGCCACCCGAAAATCGTGGAGGCGGTCCAGAAGGCCACGGCCACGCTGATGAACGCCCACGACTTCACGACCGAGATCAAGACCCAGCTCGTCGAGAAGCTGGCGCAGATCCTGCCGGGCGACCTGAAGGGCTTCCAGTTCTACGACTGCGGCACGGCGGCCGTCGAGGCCGGCCTGCGCATCTGCCGCGCCGGCACCAAGCAGCACGAGATGATCTCCTGCTTCAACGACTTCCACGGCAAGAGCTACGGCGCGGTGTCGCTGGCCCAGATGCGCTCGACCGTCTACGGCCCCTCCCGCGCGCCCGGCTTCCACATGGTGCCCCGGCCCGATCCGTACCGGCCCCACTGGACCAAGCCTGACGGGACGATCGACACGGACAAGTACATCACCTTTTACGAGGAATACCTCTACAAGGGCACGGCCGGCCAGGTGGCGGCGTTCGTGCTCGAGCCCATCCAGGGGTGGGGCGGGTCGATCATTCCGCCCGACGATTTCTTCCCGAAGCTGCGCAAGCTGTGCGACAAGCACAAGATCATGCTGATGGCCGACGAGGTGCTGACCAGCATGGGCCGCACCGGCAAGTACCTGGCCATGGAGCACTGGAACGTGCTGCCCGACGTGGTGACGCTGGGCAAGGGCTTCGGCAACGGCTTCCCCGTGACGGCGGTGGCCGTTCGCGAGCCGTATATGGAGCACTTCGAGTCGATTTCCGCCTCCAGCAGCTACGGCGGCAACCCGATGGCGTGCGCGGCGGCGTTGGCCTGCATCGAGGTCATGGAGGAGGAGAACCTCCTGGCCCGCTCGACCCACCTGGGCGACCTGGCCCTGAAGCGCATGGAGAAGATGAAGAAGGAGCACAAGATCATCGGCGACGTCCGCGCCAAGGGCTGCCTGATGGGCATCGAGCTCGTCAAGGACCGGACCACCAAGGAGCCCTTCGACGAGGCCGGCAAGCGCGTCTACCAGAAGGCCTTCCGCAAGGGGCTGGCCTGGATTCCCGCCGGCCACATCCTGCGCATGAGCCCGCCGATCGTCATGGACGACGAGGCCCTGCTCAAGGGCATGGACATGATCGACGAGGCCATCGGCGAGACCGAGAAGGAGCTGATGGGCTCATGAAGACCATCCGCTTCGGTATCATCGGGGCCGGTCTCATGGGCCGCGAGTTCGCCAGCGCCATTTCGCGCTGGTGCCATCTGCTCGACCTGGATTTCAAGCCCGAGCTGACGGCGGTGTGCGACAAGAACGAGGCCATTCTCCCGTGGTACCGGGACAATTTCCCCTCGCTCAAGCTCGTGACCTGCGACTACAAGGCGCTGCTGGCCGACCCGAACGTGGACGCCGTCTACTGCGCGGTGCCGCACGTGCTGCACCAGGAGCTGTATACGGCCATTATCACCTCCGGCAAGCACCTGATGGGCGAGAAACCGTTCGGCATCGACCTGAAGGCGAACACGGCCATCATGGATTGCATCCGGAAGCATCCCCGCGTGTTCGTCCGCTGCTCCTCGGAATTCCCGTTCTATCCGTCCGTCCAGCGGATCGGCAAGATGATCGAGGCGCAGGCGTTCGGCCCGCTGCTGGAAGTGAATGCGTCGTTCCGCCATTCCAGCGACCTGGACACGACCAAGCCCATCAACTGGAAGCGCATGGTGGCGGTCAACGGCGAATACGGCTGCATGGGCGATCTCGGCATGCACGTCTGCCACGTGCCGTTCCGGGCCGGCTGGATGCCGCGTAACGTGCGCGCGATCCTGTCGGACATGGTCAAGCAGCGGCCCGACGGCAAGGGCGGCCTGGTGCCGTGCGAGACGTGGGACAACGCCACGCTGCTCTGCGAGAGCGTCGACGCCGCGACCGGCGAGCCGTTCCCGATGACCTTCAAGACCCAGCGCATCGCCCCCGGCGAGACCAACTCCTGGAACCTTGAAATCCTGGGCATGAAGGCCTGCGCCCGCTTCTCCACCAAGAACCCGCGCCGCCTCGAGCTGCTGGATTATGCCGGCAAGGAACAGGCCTGGCGGGAACTCGACATGGGGAGCGAGACGGCCTTCAAGACGATCACGGGCGGCATTTTCGAAATCGGCTTTTCCGCCATTCTCATGCAGATGTTCACGGCGTTCATGCACGAGCTGGTCCACGGGAAGCCTATCTCCAAATTCGCCGGCTGCGCCACGCCGGACGAGGCCGCCTGGAGCCACCGCCTGTTCACGGCGGCCCTGGCGTCCCAGAAGTCATCCTCGGTTGTCGTCGTGTAATAAAGGAGCGGGTCATGTTGAAGGCAGGGGCAGCGATCGAAGATATTTCCCCGATCCGGCCGATGTTCCTTTACGGCTATCCCCACGTGCCGCGCGTCTCGACCGGCGTGCACGACCCGCTTCAGGCAGCGGCGCTCTACCTGGGCAACGGCAACACCGAACTGCTGCTGATCACGCTCGACATCCTGTTCATCTCCCGCGAGAGCGCCGACCGCTGTCGCGCCGAACTGCTGGCCAAGACGGGCATCCGGCCGGCCAACATCCTGATCAGCGCCACGCACACGCACTCGGGCCCCGTCACGGCCGATTACCTGGCCTTTCAGAATGATCCGGTGGTGCCGAAAACCGATCCGGTCTACCTGGCTTATTTCGAGAGCATGATCGTGCGGGCGGGCAACGCCGCCTGGAAAAACCGGGTCGATGCCGACGTGGCGGCCGCCTCCGCCATCATCGAGGGGGTCGGCACCAACCGGCACAGCCAGACCGGGCCGGCCGATCGGGAAGCCGGCATGCTGGCCGTCCGCCGGCGGGACACGAAAAAGCTGATCGCACTGAACGTGGTCTACAGCATGCACCCGACGGTGATGCACGAGGACTCCACGCTGGTCTCGGGCGATTTTCCGGGTCTGGCCAAGCAGCGGCTGACGGAGGCTTTTCCCGGGCTTGTGCCCTTGTATCACACCGGCCCTTCGGGAAACCAGAGCCCCCGCTACAGTGTCAAGGCCCAGACTTTTGCCGAGGCCGAGCGTCTGGGCGGACTGCTGGCGGCGCCCATCATCAGCCGCGTCAAGGCGCTGACGGAGGCGGATTACGAGGCAGACCCCGTTCTGAATGCGTCGGCCGCCTTCCTGCAACTCGAGCCGCGGCGATTCATGAGCCTGGCCCAGGCCAAGTCCAATCTGCAGGCCAAGGTCGCGCAATACGAGAAGCTGAAAAAGGAAGGGGCCCCGCATGGTCCCGTCCGTACCGCCGAGTGCACGGTGTTCGGCGCCGAGGAACTGGTGACCCTGGCCGAGGCGCAGGAAAAGGGCGTGATGAAGGCCTGGCAGGACAAATGCTCCAAGATCCAGCTGCAGGCTTTCCGGATCGGCTCCGCCTGCCTGGCCTGCATGCCGGGCGAGGTGTTCGTCGAATACGGGCTTGAGATTAAACAGAAAGCCCCGTCGAAGACATGGGTGGTCAGCCTGGCCAATGGGGAAACCCAGGGCTACATCGTCACGCCGGAAGCCGAGTTGGAAGGCGGATACGAGGCCCAGTGCGGCTTCTACAAGGCCTCCAACGGCGCTCGTATTGTCGAGGAACTGATCCGCCTGATCGGATCCGTCGCATGATTCTGTCGATTGATTGCGGTTCGACGAATCTGAAAGGCGCGTTATACGATCCTGACCTGCGCCCCGTGGCCCGGCACAGCATCCCGCTGGTTTACAGCCGCCGGGATGCGATCCACGTCGAGTTCGATGCGGATCTTCTGTGGACCTCGTTCCAGGACCTGCTACGGGCGATTCTCAAGAAGGCGGCCGTTCCTCTTCGTGCCATCACGCACGTGGCCATGGGGAGCCAGGCTCAGACGTTTTGCCTGCTTGACGGGGCGGACCGGCCGCTGATGCCGTTCATCAGCTGGATGGATGTCCGGGCGGAGGAGGAGTCGCGCGAACTGGCGGCCCTGGTCGGCAACGGATTTCACAAGCATTGCAGCTTTTCCGCGCCCCTGGCGGCGCTTCAGGTGGCCAAGATGCCGTGGGTGAAGCGGCACCTTCCGGCGGTCTGGTCGGCGGCCCGCCGCATGGTCTCCATGCCGGGCTTCCTGTTCCTGAAGCTATCCGGCCAGAATCTGACGGACTCCAACATCGCCGCCATGAGCGGCTTGTATTCCCTTGAGCAGGGCGGCTGGTGGCGGGAGGTGATGGAGGCGGAAGGGATTCCGGCTTCGTGGCTGCCCGCGATTCTTCCGGCCGGTGCTTCGGTCACTGGACGCCTGTCGCTGGACGGCCTGGTGGCCGACACGGTGAAACTCGTCCCGTGCGGTAACGATCATACGGCCGGCGCGGTCGGGAACGGCTGCCGGCCGGGCGAGGTCATTGTAACGTTTGGCACGGCTTTGGTGGCCTATTCCCGCTGCGGCACGGCGCCGGGCCCGTATCATCCGGGCGGCTGCTGGGGGCCGTATCCGCTGGGCGGGTTTTATGAGCTGGGATCCAGCGCCTATGGATGCAGTGCGCTTGACTGGGCCCGGGAGCAGTTGCTGCCGGGACGGCCTGTGGCGGAATTCGATGCGCTGGCGGCCGCGGCCAGGCCCGGCTGCGGAGGCGTTCTGTTTTACCCGGAGCGGGCGCGGACCGATGCCGCCTGGGAAGGGGCGGGGGGGACGCCGGAGCGGGCGAGAGCCGTCCTGGAAGCCATTTTGTTCAAACTCCGCCGGATGTTGCGGACGGATGTGCAGGCGCCCGCTGACCGGCAGGTCTGCGCCCTGGGCGGGGGGGCAAAAAGCCGGATCTGGATGCAGATGGCGGCGGATATCCTGGGGTATACCGTCCGGCCGGGAACGGGCGACAGCCTCCTGGGCGCGGCTGCCCTGGCCGCGGGGGCGGCGGAACGGCTGGAGGCGGAACACGGCGCCTTCCTGACCCCGAATCCCGACCTTGCACGTTTGTATGATGATTTGATTGGACGCCGCGCCGGAGCCTGATGTAGTATCAAAGTGGAAGAGGGAGGTGTCACATGAGCGACAAAAAAGAAAATCTTTCCGACCTGGCCCCCCAGAATGCGGCCGATACAACGGTCAGCGAAACGGACATCGTGTTCGATTGCCCGTATTGCGGCAAGAACCTCTGTATCGATTATCATGGCGCCGGACTGATGGTGGCCTGCCCGGACTGCGAAAAGCGGATCCAGGTTCCGATTCCCGAGGGCATGGACATCACCGATTTCGACAGCTCCACGGAGGAGGTGCGCGTTCGGCTGATTCACATGCGCGAAGCGCTGATCGAGGCGCAGAGCCGGCTGACCGAGCAGCAGCAGGAACTGGCGAGCCTCCGCGAGCGCTGCATGGCGTTCGAGCAGATCTTCGCGAACATCCGCGAGACCTTCCGCTCCATGCATGAGGATTCGTCCCGTATGAAACGGGATCTGACGCTGGTGAGCGGGACGCTGGACCGGGTGACGAAGATGGCCGAAGACGCCATCGGCGAGTCGCTCTAATCGCCCGTCGTGCGCAGGGCAGGTCGGGCGAGGCCTCCGGCCGAGCCGCCATGCGCCATGCTTTCCCATCACGG
>CAYZVY010000139.1:0-1830 GCA_964481675.1 uncultured Verrucomicrobiota bacterium | reverse complement strand
AATCCTACGCATCCAGCGCGCTGAACAACTTGGCTTCAATGGCCGGCCAGGTATAGTGCGTCAGCACATACTGCCGGCCGGCTTCGCCCAGGCGGCGGCGTGTTTCGCCCTGGTCCAGCAGCAGCAGCAGTTCCTCTTCGAATTCGGGATAATGGTTGAACCATAAGCCGCCGTTGCTGCGCCGGCAATGATCCTGCAGAACCGCGCTGGTTTCCCGCACCAGGACGGGCGTGCGGGCCAGCCACGATTCCAGCAGGACGATGCTGAAGCTTTCGTTCAACGACGGATGGCAGAACACCGCGGCGCCCGCCATGGCTTCGTGTTTTTCCTTTTCGGAGACGTATCCGGCATCCAGCAGATGGGGGCGCAAGTCGGCCGGCACGGGAACGTCGCCTGATCCGGTGAGGACCAGTTTGACGTCGCGGCCGGTGCGCAGCCGGAACGCGGTCATGTAGTCGAAAAGGAGCGGGGTGCCCTTGAGCGGCTCACGGCGGCCGCAGTAAAGCACGTAGGGGGCGTTGATGTGGTGGCTCCGCGCAAAAGCCGCGGGATCGACGGCGAAGTCGTCCAGCCCCATGCCGACGACGCTGCCTTTTCCCGGAGGAAGATCATATAGACGCCGGGCCAACGCGCATTCGGGTTCCGAATTGAATAAAATGCCGGCCGCCTGGTGAAAGAAGGTTTTGAACAGGGATACACGGGCGAAGGCCTCATCATGCAGGCAGGGCAGGAGAAAGGCTTTCTCGGGAAAGCGCCGGATGATGCCCACCGTCAGGCCGAAGAAATAGGGGCCCGCCACGATCCGGTCGAACGGATGCGACTCTAGGAACGCCATCAGGGCCGAGCTGTGGACGCTTTCGTCGAGCCAGCCCTGTTCGTCGTCGATGGTGAATTTGCCCCGGCAGATGCGCTCCTGGCAGCGGCCGAAGCGATCGAGGTTGCGGCCGCCGTCCACGGGAAAGCAGTGGATGGTGAGCGGCCCCTCGCGACGGGTGCCGGCGGGCAGTTCGTTTTTCCAGGTGAAATGGCTTTTGGCGCAGGTGGTGAGCAGGTGGACCTGACGGCCGGTTGCGGCGGCCCGCTCGGCCAGGGCCCGGATGAGGGTCTCGGCCCCGCCCACGGCGCCGCTTCCCGCCAGGCGGGGGGCCACAAAGGCGATCAGGCCGGCGCGGCTCACGGCTTGGCGTCCGGTTTCTTGCCTTCCAGTTCGCGGACGCGCGCCTCGAGGGCTTCGATCCGCCGCTTGTAGCGGTCATCCAACTCTTCGGCCAGCGCCAGCAGCATGGCGTTGACCTGGTTCTGCTGGGACCAGAGGCGGTAGGTGTAGAACTTGAGCATGCTCCAGAGCGCCTTTTTAAAGCGGACGAGGAAGGGCGCAATGGAGCGGCGGCGTTCGGTGATGGGGAAGTCGTTGATGTCGATGACAACGGCTTCGCGCAGGCTTTCCAGGTACAGGGCAAAGAAGTCGTCCTGGTCCTTGATCCGGTCGAGATTGGTCTTTTCGGCCACGGCCACGCGGAGGTCGTTGTAGACGCCCTCGCTGGTTTTCCGTGCCACCGCAGCCCTGATGTCAGCCATCAGGGCCGCCACATCCACGCCCTCGGCCCCAATTTTGACGTCGGAATTATCCATAAGCCCTCATTATGGGTGGTTTTACGTAGCAAGTCAATTTTTGGTATCGGCTCTTACTAATCATAATCTTACTCTTACTCGTAATCGTAATCTCTCTTACGGACTCGGACGAGTGGAGGCGGCAGAGTAGGATTAAGATTAGGATTAAGATTACGATTAAGATCAGGAACCAGACGCACCCGCCTCAATCCAATTGGA
>CAYZVY010000138.1:0-11502 GCA_964481675.1 uncultured Verrucomicrobiota bacterium | reverse complement strand
CCGAACTCGGGGCCGGCGATGCCATACACGAGATCGCCCTGCCCGACATAGCGGTCGGGCCCCTTGCGCATGCGGATAAAGGGGCGCTGCTCCGCGAACCCGCGCCCTTTCAGCCAGGCCTGGAAGTCCGGCTGCCAGGCGGGCGCATCCACCAGAACGGGCTGGCCGGCCATGGCCCCGAACGCGAATCCGGCCAGCGCCCGGGCGGCGCCGGCCGTCAGGGCGGTCAGGGGGCCCAGGAATTCCCAGCGCCGGCCGTGCCGGCCCAGGCAGAAGCCTTCCAGCCCGGCGCGCCCTTCCGCCACGATCGCGTAGTCCGGGGTCAGCCGGGCCAGGCGCGCCAGCAGTTCCGGCCGGGGCGTACCGAAGGCCCGGGCGTCCAGCGCCGCGACGGCCGGAAGATCCGCGTCCGTCAGAGGGCGGAGGCGAAGCCCGTCGGCGGCGGGAGGCGCGGCCGGCGCGGAGGCACACTGGAAGCGGGTGAGCGTGCCCTCGTCCACAAAACCCAATTTCAGGTAAACCTCGCGGCCGGCGGGGGTGGCGTCGAGCTTGACGGTTTCGCACGCCGCCAGCGCGTCAAGAGCGGCTGTCATCAGCCGGGTGGCGATGCCGCGCCGGCGGAAGGCGGGATCCACCAGCACCATGGCGATCCAGCTGACCTTGTTGTCGTAATTGACGGTCACGGTGGTGCCGGCCAGCTGCCGGTCCAGGAAGGCGGCGAAGTTGCCGGCCGGGGAAAGGCCCTGCACCAGGCGCCAGTCGTCCAGCCGCTGGTTCCAGCCGGCGGCGATGGCCAGGGCCAGCCCCGCCTCCAGGTCCCCTTCCCGCATCACCCTGACGGTCACCGGATCCGGCGCCGCCGCCCCGGCTGCCTGCGTGTCGTTCATCCCGCCCTCCTTGAATAAATCTCTATCATAATCGATAAAATGAAAGACGGCCAGAGATTCCCTTTTCAAAACGAAAACAAACAGGCATACTGAGCGTGAAGGGGATCCGGCATGGAATTCTTCAGCCGCAACATGGATTACGTCCTGTTCATCTACGGACTCTCCTTTGTTTTGCTGGCCGTTCTCTGCCGGGGATTGGCCCGGGAAAATCCCGGCAAGTTGCTCTGGGCGTGGCTCGGGTTGTTCGGCCTGTTCCACGGGTTTGCCAAGTGGCTGGACGTGCTGGCCTTCAGCCTGGCCGATAACGACAGCTTCCTGACCGGGCGCCTGGCACTGGAGCTCATTTCCTATATCTGCCTTCTGGAATTCGGGCGCAGCGGCTTCCGGCGCGGCGACCGCCCCGTGATCGGCGCCTGGATCCTGCCTCCGCTCGCGCTGCTGACCGCCCTGCTGGGGATGGAAGACGGCACGACCGGCCTCAAAGCCGTGTCTCACTTCACCCTGGCCTTTCCGGGCAGCTTCCTGGCGATGCTGGCCCTGGCGCCGGCGGTGCCGCAGAAAGAGGATGCCTGGAAGCACCGGGGGCTGATTTTTTCGGCAGCCAGCCTGCTCGCGTTCGGCCTGACAAACTGGGTGACGCCCGGCTCCATACTCCATCCCTCGCGCTGGATGGGCGACCCTCTGTTCCACCTGGCGATGACCTTCCCCCTCCACCTCTGGCAGGCCGTCGCCCTGATGGGGGTGATCACCGGGCTCTGGATCTACCGCCACCGCCTGGCAATGGCGCAACGGCCCCGGTCCTTCCCCTGGCTCACCCCGCTGCTGCTGATCACCCTGCTGACCCTGGGGTGGGTGGCGGCGGAACATCGGGAAAGCAACCTGGATGCCGAGCAGCGGAACCGGCTGCTGGAGCAGGTTTCCGCCCTGGCGCGGGCCATCAACCCCGGGGAAGCCAAGTCGCTGACCTTCAGTCCGGCCGACGCCGAAAACCCCCGGCACCAGCGGCTGCAAAACCAGCTGCAGGCCGTCCGCCATCTCCAGCCCTGCCAGTCCATTTCGTCCATCGCCCTGCGGCGGGGCCTGCTGGTCTACGGTCCCTGCGCGTTCACCGGCTCCGAGCCGCTCCCGGGCGACGCCTACCAGCCCGCGGCCGTCGAGGATGTGACGCGCCTGTTCCGGGGCGAGCCGTATGTCATCGGCCCCACCGTGCTGCGGGGGGCGCCCGTGATCTCGGCCCGCGCCCCGGTCCGGGACCTGCAAACCGGCCAGGTGCTGATGACGATCGGCATCGACGTGGATCCGGCCCCCTGGCGGGCCAAGATCGCCCAGGCGCGCCTGATCCCCATCACCGGCACGATGGTGCTGCTGCTGGCGCTGCTGATCGGCATCGACATGATCCGCACGCGCGAGGACATCCCCCTGGAGCGCCAGGGGGCCACCCGCCACCTGGAAGCCATCCTCATCCTGTTCTGCGGCGTAGTCAGCTCGCTGTTCATCGCCCTCCTGATCCAGGAGTCCGAATTGCGGCGGCGCCACTCCGTCTTCGACCGCCTGGCCGATTCCCGCACCAACCAGATTCGCGACGAGATGCTGGCCATCCGGGCGGATCTGCAGTCGCTGGCCCTCTTTTTCGAAAGCAGCGACTACGTGTCCCGGACGGAATTCGCCACGTTCGTCACCGCCATCATCCAGGCCGATGCCGTCGAAGCCTTCGCCTGGATCCCCCTCGTCACCGATGCCCGGAAGGCCGCGTTCGAGGAGGACATGTCCCGCCAGTTGCCCAGGCGGTTTTCAATCTGGGAGCAGGACCGCGAGGGGCTGCGCTCCCTCGCGCCAGCCCGCCCCCGGTACTTCCCGGTCGCCTACATCGAGCCGCATGCCGAAAACGCGGACGTCCCCGGCTTCAACCTCGGCTCCGACCCGGTGGCGGAGTCGACCTTCCGGCAGACGCTGGCCTCGGGCCTCTGGTCCGCCACGCCCGCCCTCCCCCTGCCCCACCAGCCCGCCCGCAAGCCCGTCATCCTCGCCCTCCAACCGGTCCAGGAGGCCGCCCCCGCCCCGCGGCCGGCCCCGTCCAACCCGCCGCTCACGGGCTTTGCCGCCGGCATCATCCGGCCCGACAACCTGCTGATGCGCGCCTCCAGCCGCAGCGGTCTCGGCGAACGGTTCGTCAACCTCGGCCTGGTGGACATGACGGACGTTCACCACCCCCGGCTCATGGCCGCCCGGCCCCTTCTGCCCGGCCAGCCGTACGACCGGCTCGGCGAGATGCGGGCGGTCCCGCTGGTCAACCTGCAGCCGATTTTCGCCTTCGGCCGCACCTTCGCCGTCATCTGCCAGCCCACCCGGGAGTTCTGGCTCGCCTATCCCGTGCGCGGCAGCCTGACCGCGGGCGCCGGCGCGGCGCTCCTCAGCCTCCTGCTCGCCCTGTTCGTGGCCTTCCTGCGCAAACGGCAGTGGGACCTGGAGTGCGAGGTGACGCAGCGGACCGAGGCCCTGCGCCTCTCCCAGGAGAACCTGGCCATCACGCTGAACTCCATCGGCGACGGCGTCATCGCCACCGACGCCAGGGGCATCGTGCGGCAGCTCAACCCCGCCGCCGAGCGCCTGACCGGCTGGCCCGCCATCGCCGCCGAGGGGCTTCCCCTGAGCACCATCTTCCATATCGTCAACAGCCGCACCCGGGAGCGGGTGCTCAACCCGGTCGACCGGGTGGTGGCCACGGGCCACGTGGTGGGGCTGGCCAACCACACGGCGCTCATCGCCCGCAACGGCACGGAGCGCCAGATTTCAGACAGCGCCGCCCCGATCCTCGACGCCACCGGCGCCACGATCGGCGTCGTGCTGGTCTTTTCCGACGTCACCCAGGAATACGCCGACCGCCTCAAGCTGGAAGAGAGCGAAATGCAGTATCGCCTGCTGGCCGAATACGCCAGCGACGTCATCGCCCGCATCGGCCTGGACGGCAAATACCTCTTCGTCTCCCCGAGCAGCGCCCACGTGCTGGGCTACGAGCCAGCCGAGGTGATCGGCCGGAACATGCTGGAGGCCGTCCACCCGGAGGACAGCCGGAAAGCCCTGGCCACCTTCAAGAAGGCCCTGGCCCATCCCGCCGGCGCCTCCGTCATCCTGCGCTACAAGCACAAGGACGGCCGCTACCGGTGGCTGGAAACCGCGGGGCGGCGGGTCCGGGATCCGCAGACGGGAACCGCGAACGAAATCATCATCGTCTCGCGCGACATCTCCGAGCGCAAGAACGCCGAGGACGACCGGCTGGACATGGAGCGCCGCCTGCTCCACACCCAGAAGCTGGAAAGCCTGGGCGTCCTGACCGGCGGCATCGCCCACGACTTCAACAATCTCCTCACCGCCATGCTGGGCAACATGGAGCTGGCCCAGGTTTTCCTGAAAGAAAACGATCCGGCCCGGAAGGGCATCGAGCAGGCCATCCTGGCCGCCAAGCGGGCGGCCGATCTCACCCGCCAGATGCTGGCCTATTCCGGCAAGGGCCTGTTCGCGGTGAAGGACCTGAACCTGAACGCCGTGGTGGAGGAGAACGCCAACATGCTGAAGGCGGCGATCTCCAAGACGGTCACCCTGAACCTGGACCTGACCCCGAACCTCCCGACCGTCAAGGCGGACGCCAGCCAGATCCAGCAGATCATCATGAACCTGATCACGAACGCCTCGGAAGCGATCGGGGACAAGCCCGGCGTCGTGACGCTGGCCACCGGGGTCGACCCGTTCGACGCGGACACGCTGGCCCATAGCCGCCTTCCGGAGAAACCCGCCCCGGGCCGCTTTCTCTGGCTCGATGTGAGCGACACCGGGGCCGGCATGTCGGCCGACACCATGGCGCGCATTTTCGAACCCTTTTTCACGACCAAGTTCCCCGGGCGCGGGCTGGGCATGAGCGTGGTGCTCGGCATCATGCGCGGCCACAACGGCGCCATTTTCATGGACAGCCAGCTCGACCGCGGAACCACCATCCGCATCCTCTTCCCCGTCCAGCCGAAACACCCCGGCGCCCAGGCGCCGCTGCCGTCCGCTCCGCCAGCCCGGCGGAAGCCCGGCCCGCCCACCCCCCCCGATGCCCCGGACGCCCCCCCTCAGGGCGGCACCGTGCTCGTCGTCGACGACGAGCAGATTGTCCAGGAAATCTGCGCCGCCGCCGTAACCTACAGCGGGTACAAGACCCTCACCGCCTCCGACGGCGAGGAGGGCGTGGCCGTGTTCCGGGAACATGCGGACGAAATCGTGTGCGTGATCCTGGACCTGACCATGCCGCGCATGGATGGCGCCACCGCTTTCCGCGAAATGCGCCGGATCCGGCCGGACGTGCGCGTGATCCTCTCCAGCGGCCACGCCGAACAGGAGGCCTTCCGCCGGTTCGATTCGGAGGGCGCGGCGGGCTTCCTCCAGAAGCCGTACGAGCTGAGCGCGCTTCAGGCCGAGCTCGAGCGCGTGATCCGGGGCCGCCCCGCATGAGCGATGGCGCCCACGCCCCCTCGATCCTGATGTTCGACGCCCGCGACCGCCGCTGGCTGGCTTTCGCCAACCCCCTGGCCGTCTGGGAGGCGCGCACCCTGGCCGACGTGCTCCCCATCCTCGAGCGCGTGGAACATGAAACCGCCCGCCGGAACCGCTGGGCCGCAGGCTTCCTCGCCTACGAAGCCGCCCCCGCCTTCGATTCCGCCCTCGCCGTCAGACCCCCCGACACGGTCCTCCCCCTGCTGTGGTTCGGCCTGTTTGACGCGCCCCGCGAATCCCGCCGGGCCGACTGGCCGAAGGCCCCGTCCGCGCCGGCGCCCGACTGGACGCCGACCGTGGACGACGCCGCCTACGGCCGCGCCATCGGCCGCATCAAGGACCATATCCGGCGGGGCGACACCTACCAGGTCAACTACACGATCCGGCTGCGCGCGCCGCTGCCCGGCCCCCCCGGGCCGCTCTTCTCGGCCCTGATCGACGCCCAGGAGCCCGCCTACGGCGCGTTCGTGGAAACCCCGGAATGGGCGCTGTGCAGCGCCTCGCCCGAGCTTTTTTTCGAGTGGGACGGCGACACTCTGCGCTCCAAGCCCATGAAGGGAACCCGCCCGCGGGGCCTCTGGCCGGCGGAGGACCGGCGGCTGGCCGCCGAGCTGGCGGCGGCCGACAAGGACCGCGCCGAGCACGTCATGATCGTGGACATGGTCCGCAACGACCTGGGCCGCCTCGCCCGGGTGGGCAGCGTGACGGTCGGGAGCCCCTTCCGCGTGGAGCCCTACCCGACGCTGTGGCAGATGACGAGCGACGTCCGCTGCGCCACCGGCGCGGGGCTCGCCGCCATCCTGGGCGCCCTCTTCCCCGCCGCCTCCATCACCGGCGCCCCCAAGGCCCGCACCATGTCCCTGATCGCGGAACTCGAAACCGCCCCGCGCGGCATCTACACGGGCGCGCTGGGCTTCGTGGCCCCGGGCCGCCGGGCGCAGTTCAACGTGGCCATCCGGACCGTGCGGGTTGACTCGGTTTCGGGAACAGCCGAATACGGCACGGGCGGCGGCATCGTCTGGGATTCGGCGGCCGGCGCCGAGCTCGAGGAATGCCGGGTCAAGGCCCGCATCCTGACCCGCCGCCTGCCGGCGTTCGACCTCCTGGAAACCCTGCTGTGGACGCCCGAAGCGGGAATCCTCCTGGAAGCGCGCCACCTCGACCGCCTGGCGGAGTCCGCCGCGGCGTTCGGCTTCCCCCTGGACCGGACCGGCCTTCTCGAGCGCCTCCGGCAGGCAACCGGGGCCCTGCCCCCGCTGCCCCACCGGCTCCGGCTGACTATTCCAAAAGAGGGACAACCCGCGCTGGAGGCCTCCCCGCTGGCGCCCCTGCCCGCCCCCTACAGGCTGGGGCTGGCGCGGGAGCCGGTGGACCCGCGCGACCCGCTGCTGTATCACAAGACCACCCGGCGGGCCGTCTACGAGAAGGCCCGGCAGGGGCGGCCGGACTGCGACGACGCGCTGCTGTGGAACCCGGCCGGCGAGATCACCGAAACCGCCCTCGCCAATGTCCTGGTCGACCTCGACGGCGCCTGGTGCACGCCCCCCGTTTCCTGCGGGCTGCTAGGCGGCGTCTACCGGGCCGACCTGCTGGCGCGCGGGCTGATCCGGGAGCGGGTGATCCGGGTGGACGAACTGTCCGCCGCCTCCCGCCTCCGCCTCGTCAACTCCGTGCGCGGGGAGTGGGATGCCGTGCTCGTGAAGGAGGAGCCCCGTGTGTAAGGATCGCCCCCGCACCTGTGCCTCGGTTCTGGAGGCCATCGGCGAAACGCCCCTGGTGGAGCTGTCCCGCCTCACCCGGGGCCTGCCGGGCCGCCTGGTGGCCAAGCTGGAATACCTGAATCCCGGCTTCTCGAAGAAGGACCGGATCGCCCTCCAGATGATCGAGGAGGCGGAGGCGGACGGCCGGCTGAGGCCGGGGCAGGCCGTGGTGGAGCTGACCAGCGGCAATACGGGAACGGGGCTGGCGATCGTCTGCGGCATCAAGGGCTACCCGTTCGTCGCGGTCATGTCGCGCGGCAACTCCATCGAACGCGCCCGCATGATGGCCGCGCTCGGGGCCGAGGTGGTCCTGGTGGACCAGCTGCCCGGCTCCACGCCCGGCAAGGTGTCCGGCGGCGATCTCGCCGAGGTGGAGCGCACGGCGGAGGCGCTCGTGCGGGAGCGGGGCGCCTTCCGGGCCGACCAGTTCCGGCTGGCGGCCAATGCCCGCGCGCACCGGCTGCACACGGGGCCGGAAATCCTGCGGCAGGCGGGGGGGCGGATCGACGCCTTCTGCGATTTCGCGGGCACCGGCGGCTCGTTCGCGGGCTGCGCGGAGGCCTTCAAGGCGCACAACCCCGCCATCCAGTGCTATGTGGTGGAGCCCGCCTCCGCCGCCATCCTGGCGGGCCTGCCCGTCCGCAACGCCAACCACAAGATCCAGGGAGGCGGCTACTCGATGCCGGCCGAAGCGCTGAGCGCGCAGCTGAAGCCGGGGCTGGAGGACGGATTTTTGCAGGTGACGGACGAGGACGCCTATGCGGCCTGCCGCCGGCTGGCGCGGGAGGAAGGCCTGTTCGCCGGCATCTCGTCGGGCGCCAATGCCGCGGCCGCCCTCCACCTGCTGGCCCGGCCCGGCATGGCGGGCAAAACCGTGGCCATCCTGCTGTGCGACAGCGGCCTGAAATACCTGAGCACCGACCTCTGGGAAGGCCTCCCGTGATCCGCCAGACATTCCACCTTCTGATTCTCATGGGCGCCCATGTCACGGCCGACCTGCTGGGCGGCATGCTGGGGGCCATCCTGCCCGCGATCTGCCTCCACTTCAACCTGTCCCTGTCGATGGGCCTGGCGCTGATCACGGCGCTGGGCATGACCGCCAACATCTTCCAGGTGGTGGGCGGCCATTTCCATTCCGGCGTCCGCCCCTGGGCCATCAGCGTCGGCCTGTGCCTCGCCTGCCTGATCCCCCTGATCGGCTGGTTCCCCGCCGGCTACCCCCATGTTTCCATCCTGGCCGCCCTGCTGATGGCGGGCGGCGTGGGCGTCGCCTGGGTCCATCCGAACGGGCTGCGCGGGATCCATACCCTTCACCGCATCCCCTCCTCCGTTTCTACCGCCGTCTTCATGGTCGGCGGCTTCGCCGGCTTCGCCTCGGGCGCCTGGATCGCGGGGGCCATCGTGGAGCAGATCGGCTTGCGGGGCCTCATCTGGCTGATTCCGCTGGGCCTGGGCATGGCCCTGATCGTGCCGCTAAGCGGAGTCCGGCTGTCCACCGATGAAGCCGCACCCGCCCCCTCGGCGTCAAATGAGGGCATTCCCCGGCTGGCATTCCCCCATTTGATGGTCATGGGGACCCTGGTGGCCCTGGCCGCCTTCCTGCTCACCAGCCTCCTGCCCACCTACCTCCACCAACTGGGCTTCCCGCTCAATATCGGGGGCCGGACCGTCTTCGTTTTCGGCCTGGGCGGCGCCGTGGGGTCGCTCTTCTGGGGGGCGGTGGCCCACCGCCGGGGCTACGGCCTGGCCCTGCGGGGATCGCTGGGCCCCGGAATCCCCCTCCTGATCGCCTACCTGCTTCTGGCCCGGTTCGACTGGGCCTTCTGGCTGCTCCTCCTGGCCAGCTTCTTCCTGTATGCCGCCTTCCCCCTGATTGTGACCCTGGCCCGCTATTCCGTGTCAAACATGACACTGGGTAGACGAATGGGACTGATCGTGGGCGGATGCTGGGGGATCGCCTCCCTGATCCTGATGGGCCTGGGCCCCGTCGGCGAGCGGATCGGACTGAGCCCGATCCTGCATCTTTCCTGGCTCTGCTACCTGGCCGTCTTCGGATACAGCCTCTTTACGCTGTCAACGCGGCGCTGATTTTTAATTTTTTCACCATCATCTGATTGGCATATTATTAAGGAAAATGGCCATTTCAAAAATAAATTCGTGTAAAGTGCCTATTGGCTATTCATTTACACTTGCTTTTATATCGGAATACAAACATTATATACCTGCGTCTGTGTTGAAGTACTAATAAGCACAGGCTAAAGTGTTAAGATAGAACAATAGGGAGGAGGACAACTATGGCTCATAATGGAAACCCATCCGAGCTACCGGTCCTTCTTCTGTACAACCTGGATCCCACCTGGGATAGTCCCGCCCGGGACGAGACGCTGCAGGAAACCGAACGCCTGGGCAACGCCATGCGCGAACTAGGCCATCCTGTCACATCCCTTCCGCTGATGGATCACGATCTTGAGGGAGCCCTCACCCGGTACAATCCCGACGATTACGTGGTTTTCAACTGGTGTGAGGAAATGCCCGGGGTGCCGGACAGCGAGGTCAAGGTCGCCCACACCCTGGAAGAATTGAATTTCACCTACACCGGCGCCACCGCCGATGTGCTGGCCCTCTGCCAGAACAAGCAGCGGGTCAAGGAACTGCTCTCCACCGTCAACGTGCCCGTGCCGGCCGGCTGCCTAGTCAACGCCCCCGCCGAAATCCAGGGGTGGACCCGCTTCCCCGCCATCGTCAAGGCGGCCAACGAGCACTGCAGCGCCGGGCTGACCCCCGCCTCCATCGTCAGCACCCCCGCCGAACTCGCCGACCGGGTGCAGTGGGTCGTGGATCGCTACCGCCAGCCCGCCATGATCGAGGACTTCATCGACGGCCGGGAATTCCACGTGGCCCTGTTCGGCAACACCCGCATCACCATGCTGCCGCCCGCCGAGATGGATTTCGGCGATTTCCACGATTTCCGGGACCGGCTCTGCACCTACGACGCCAAGTTCAAGCCGGATTCCGAGCATTACATGAAGATCCGCACCCTCCTGCCGGCCCCCCTGACAGAGGATGAGATGGCCGCGCTGGAGTCGGTCACCAAGGCCGCCTACCGGGCGGTCGGCTGCCGCGACTATGCCCGCATCGACCTGCGCCTGCGCGACGGCGTCTTTTATGTGCTCGACGTGAATGCCAATGCCGATATCTCCGCGGACGCCAGCATCGCCTGCGCCGCCGAGCAAAAAGGGTGGTCCTACGGCCAGATGGGCAACCGCCTCGTCCGCCTCGCCGCCCGCCGCCATGCCGTCTTCGCCGGCGCGGCCTAGCGGCCTAAAAACATATTGATTTCACGCGGCGGGAAATCTACTCTGATTGCTCTGCCCCTTCCACCCTTAACAGGAAACAGACATGAAGCCTCTCGTCCGCCTGGGCCTTCTCCTGACCCTGCTCCTTTCCATGGGCGGGCTGTCCGGCTGCGAATTGATTTCCAACCACGATGACGGCGACGACGGAACGGACGCGGCGTCCCCGACCAAACCCGCCGCGGGCGACCGGCAGAAAATCATCGGCGCCTGGAAGGTCGTCACCCCGGATTGGCGCTGGTCCCAAATGACGTTCAACGCCGACGGCACGCGCAGCGTGGTCGACCGCGTCAGCGGCGAAACGCTGCACCGCGGCACCTGGCGCCTCGAAAACGGGAAGCTCGTGGTCGTGTCGGATGTCACCGAAGCGTGGACCTACTCCATCACCGCCACCACGCTGAACGTCACGCTCCCCAGCGGCACCAAAATCCAGATGATCAAAATCACGAAGTCAGGCAGCTAAAACGCAGGAACGCATTCCATGAAAGTCGGCTTAACCTACGACCTGCGCGACGAATACCTGGCCCAGGGCTACGGCGAGGAGGAAACCGCCGAGCTCGACAAGCCCGACACCATCGACGGCATCGAAAAGGCCCTGCGCCGCCTGGGCTTCAAGACCGACCGCATCGGCCACGTCAAGAGCCTCATGGCCCGCGTCCTCAAGGGCGATCGCTGGGACCTGGTCTTCAACATCGCCGAAGGCATCCAGGGCGTCACGCGCGAGTCGCAGGTGCCCGCCGTCCTCGAGATCTACGGCATCCCCTACACCTTCTCCGACTCCCTGGTGCTCGCCCTCGCGCTCAACAAGACCCTCACCAAGCGCGTCCTGCAGACCGCCGGCGTCAACACCCCCGCCTTCGTCGAAGTCCGCACGCCCGCCGACGTCGACGCCGTCCGCCTCCCCTTCCCGCTCTTCGCCAAGCCCGTGGCCGAAGGCACCGGCAAGGGCATCACCAACGCCTCCCGCATCGC
>CAYZVY010000137.1:0-11503 GCA_964481675.1 uncultured Verrucomicrobiota bacterium | reverse complement strand
GTTTTATGGGCACCATCGCGAGCCGCCCCGGCCGCTTCGGCCAGGGCGAGCGACGAGAGTCCGTTGCGGCGTTTCGATCAGCGGAAACGGGCGAGGCGGTTTCGAGGCTCAGCCGGCCGACAACGGGGCGGCGTGGCCTTCCGGGCCCGACGCCCCCAGTTGGAGGCCGGATCAGCCCGAAAACGCCCGCCCGTTAACGCCGAAACGCCGCAACAGCGCCGCGTAACCCGCCTCACCCTCTTACAGAAGACGAGCAACTAGTCGCAGGTGCGCCCGATGCCGCGCTCGCCGGCGCGGTTACCGTTTCGCGGCCGCGCGGTCGAGGAGGCGCTTGCGGTTCTCGGCGGCCGGCTTGTAATCCGGAGCCACGGCCTGGGCCAGGGCATAGTCGGCCAGGGCCTGGCTGTCGTCGCCGGCCAGCTCGCGCGCCATGCCGCGCGCCACCAGGATTTCCGGCCGCTTGGGCTCCCGCTTCAGCGCCTCGGTGAAATCGGCGATCGCCTCCTTCGTCTGGTCGAGCTGCAGCCGGGAGACGGCGCGGTCATACCAGCGCCGGGCGTTCTCGGGCTCCAGGTCCAGCGCCCGCGTGTAGTCGGCGAGCGCCATCTCCTCCTGGTCCAGGGCGCCGTACACCGCGGCGCGGCGGGCAAAGAGGGCGGAATCTTTGGGGGTGCGCTCCAGGGCCACCGTGTAATCGTCGGCCGCGGCGATCAGGTTCGTCATGGCGAACAGGCAGTCGCCCCGCCGCATCCAGGGCCAGGCCTCGTGAGGCCGCGCCTGGGCCACGGCCGTCAGGTCGGCGAGCGCCTCGTCGTACCGCTTCAGGCCCATGCGGGCCTCGCCCCGCTTGAACTGCATCATCGCCGGCTCCTGCGGCTGAAGCTCCAGGGCCCTTGAAAAATCGGCTTCCGCCTCCGCGAAGCGCCGCATGGACAGGAAACAGTCGCCGCGATTGCCGTAGATCATGATGCGGTCGGTCGTGTTCGTGTCCGTCTTCCGGACGGTCTTCAGGGCCACGTCATACTGCTGCAGCGCGGCCGTCGTGTTCCCGTTTTCCTGGAGCAGGCCGGCCAGGAACAGGCGGCAGGCGAGATTTTCCGGATCCAGATCCAGGCCCGACTGCAGGGCCGACATGGCGCGGTCCGGCTTGCCCGCATGCACCAGCCGCACGGCGCGCTGGAAATCCGCCTGGGCCATCGACTGCCGCTGCTCCAGCTTCAGCCCCTTCGGCGTGGTCCGGCACCCGGTTCCCAGCCAGGCCATCCCCAGCAGCGCGGCCGCCGCGCAAGCCCATCCCCATTTCATGCTCATCATGTTTTGCGGTCCCTTCATGCGATCAACCACTCCTCCACCAACGCCGCAGCCGAGCCCGGCAGGATGCCGGCCGCGCGGGCCAGGTCCAGCACCGTGTAGCGGGCCCGGATCTGGTGGCTCCTGAGCAGCGCCTCCGTGAACCGGCCGGCGCTGCAGCCGATCTCCCCCGCCGTATGGGCCGCCCCGGCTCGTTTCAGGCACGCCTTGATCCGCGCCGGCGACACCGCCTGCGCCGCGATGATGCCGCGCACCTGCTCCCACACCCCGGGCTCGTTCAGGCGCGCAACCGCCTGGACCGCCCGCTCCCGCTTCGCGGCGTGCTCCTCCTCGACGACCGGGGCGAGCGCGCCCCAGTAGGCCGCGTCGGTCGGCTCGGTCACCGCGCGGAAGACCGGCCGGTTGAGGGCCAGCAGCCGTTCGTAGAGCGCGGCGGCCACAATGGCGCCGAGCCCGACCTGCCGGCCATGATAGTCGTGCTCGCGCCCTTCCGCCAGCGCTTTCATGTCCAGCACATGCGATACCATGTGCTCCCCGCCGGACGCAGGGAAGGACGTGCCGGCCATGGTCATGGAGAGGCCGGAATAGAGCAGGGCCATGAACAGCGCTTCCATGGAAGCCGGCTCCTTGCGGGCCAGCGCCTCCGGGTTCTCCATGTAGACCGGCTCGAGCTCGCGGATAAGCCCCGCGCAGAGGGGGCAGAAATACTCGTTGAACAGCAGGCGGTTGATGGTCCAGTCGGTCATGCTGACGGGCTTGGCGATCACATCCCCCAGCCCGGCCGCCGTCAGCTTCCAGGGCGCGGCGGCCAGCACGGACGGCGAGGCCAGGACGGCGAAGGGGGCGCGGCCGTCCATGACGCGCTTGACCCCGCGGATGGCGGGGGCGATGTTGGCCGAGGTGTAGCCGTTCATGGAGGCGGCCGTGGCCAGGACGAGGTAGGGAAGGCCGCGGTCGAAGGCGGCCCACTTGGCCAGGTCGTTGACCACGCCGCTGCCCACGGCCAGGATAACCCCGACGGCAGGGGGCAGACTGGCTTCGAGCCAGGCGCGGGTAAGGTCGTCGCACACGGGGTCGCCACGGGGCGGGTCGGGCAGGAGAAGGGTGTGGAACGGCAGGCCCGCGCGCTCCAGGATCCGCTCCGCATCACGGCCCGCCGCGGCAAAGGTGCGCGCATCGGCCAGCAGGACGCCCTGACGGCGGGGGGCGTGCTGCCGCAGCAGGGCGGGCAGGGCGTCCGCCGCCGTTTCCCCATAATGGAGCGCCTGGACGGGCACCGTATGGACGCGGCCGCACGTGCAGGAAAACGTTTTGCCGAGCAGGTCGTGGGTCATGCTCTTATCCTACCACAGGCAGCGGACAACACCATGAAAAAGGGGCGGTCGCGCCTTCGTTTCCGCCCCGCGCCGGCGGGTTTCACCTCGCGGATTCCTTCTCGCTTGCTATTGGGAACGGGCTTTCCTAGTATTGTGAAGTTAACCGATTGTTCTGTGGCTTTTTTAAAAACCCATGCCTGATACACACGCGACATCGACCCGCTCTTCCGCCGCCGCAAACGGGGCGGAACCGTTCTTATTCCTGTATTTCTCCCAGCTCGCCAACGCCCCCGTGGTGAACGCCATCAGCGGGGAAGGGCTCGGGAAGATCCGCGATTTCGTCGTCAAGGCCACCTCGCCCTACCCCGTCATTGCGGGCGTGCGGGTGCGCACCCCCCGGAACGGGGACGTCCTCTTCGCCTGGAGCGCGGTCAGCGCCGTCACCCCGCGCGAGCTGTTCCTGGATCCCGCCAGGCACGACGGCGAGCCGGCCTGGGACTACAGCATCCGGCACGACCTGCTGCGGCAGCTGGCGGTGGAGGTATCGGCCACCACGGTGGTGCGCATCTGGGACCTGCACTTCGTCTATGCCGAAAACAAGATGGTCCTGGCCCATGCCGAAACCGGCATCCGCGGCATGCTGCGCGCGCTCGGGCTCGAAAAACCGGCCATGGCGCTCCTGGGGGGCGTCCTCAAGACGGCGCTGCGGGAACGGTTCGCCACGTTCCGCCACCTGCAGGTGCTGCGCCCGCTTCCGGACGGAACGATTCCCATTCCGAAACGCATCCTGGAGATGCATCCGGCCGACCTGCAGACCGTGCTGCGCCAGCTTCCGGGCGGGCTCCGCCGCCCTGTCTTCCTGGCGCTGACCGATGACGCCGCAGCGGCCGTCCTGCTGGAATCCACAGCGGGGCTTCGGCACCGGTTGCTGGGCGACTGCCCCCGCGAGCGCCGGCCCGTGCTCCAGAAACTGATGGCCTCCCCGTCCCGGAACCAGCCCCTTTAAGGGCGCGGAGCGCCGGCCTCATACCGGCGCAGGTATTTCAGCCCCACGATCATGTCCTTCGGAACCGGCGCCTCGATGGTCAATTCCGCCCCCGTCACGGGATGATTCAGCATCAGCCGCCAGGCATGGAGGGCGGGCCGGCCGATCAGGGGTCGTTCCCCGTCATCCTTCATCTTGTAATGGGGTTTCAGGCGGGAGAGCAGCAGCGGCTGGCCGCCATAGAGGCGGTCGCCGACCAGCGGAAAACCCCTGGACTGGAGATGCACCCGGATCTGGTGGTGCCGGCCGGTCAGGATTTCGACCTCCGCCAGCGTGTGGCTGGCGAAGCGCTCGGTCACCCGGACGATGGAGACGGCCTTCTTGCCGTTGGTGCGGTCGATGACGGACAGGCCGGGGCGGATCGGGTGCGGCCCCACGGGAAGGTCGATCTCCACCTCATCCTCGGCCGGCCCCCCGATCATCAGCACCTGGTAGAACTTGCGGGTCTTGCGCTGGGAGAACAGGTTGACGAGCGCCACAAGCGTCTCGCGGGACTTGGCCAGGAGCATGACGCCGCTGGTTTCCAGGTCGAGCCGGTGCGCGTTGGCCAGGTAGCCGAGTTTCGAGGAAACCGCCCACTCCCGGCCGGCGCGGATGCCCTCGTGCAGCAAGTCCATGAGATTGTCGCGGCTCTTGTCCCAGCGGTCGGGAGCCACCAGCAGGCCGGCGGGTTTATCCACGGCCAGCAATGAATCGTCTTCGTAGACAACGGACAGGTCCGGCCAGTCCTTATTCAGCCGGAGGGTGCGCACGCTCATGAAATCTCCTTGGTTGCCTCCATCTTCCACTTTCCTTGCCCCCCGCGTCAAGTTTCGCTACTATTTATCTCATGCGAATCCTCGACCGCTATCTGCTGAGGGAATTCCTGGCGCCATTGGGGTCCAGCCTCGTCGCGTTCAGCCTGCTTTTCATCATTTTCGACCTGTTCGACCGCATGGGCCGATTCCTGAACGTCTCGGCTCCGCTGGCGAGCATTCCCGTCTACTATTTCCACTACCTGTTCGCCTTCAACGGCAACATCTCCCTGATCGTGGCCATTTTGCCCATTTCCCTCCTGCTGGCCTCCCTCTACTGCGCCTCGAACATGATCCGGCACAACGAATTCGTGGCCATGATGGCGGGCGGCATCAGCTTCACCCGCATCCTCACGCCATTCATTTCGGTGGGCCTGGCGGCCAGTTTCCTGGCCCTGGCCGCACAGGAGTGGCAGGCGTCGAACTCCAACCGCTGGATGCGCCGCTACGAGCGGACGGTGCTGAAGCGGGAGGTGCTTCCCGACGGCGTCAAGAACTTCATCTATTTGAACGCGGCCGAGGGGCGCCTGTGGCAGATTCCCCTCTTCACGCCCACCAACACCTTCTCGCTCGGCGAGGTCACGGTCACCCAGATGCGGCCGGACCGGTCGGAAACCATCTATTTCACCGGCGCGGCCAATTGGGCCGACGGCACCTGGTGGCTGCGCAGCCCGCGCATCGAGGTCAAGAATTCGGACGGCGCCCTCATCGGCGAGGCCAAAAACTTCCCCAAGGAAAACAAGGAGATGCGGGACTGGAACGAGTCGCCCCACGATTTCGCGATCGAGCACGAAGTGGCCGCCGAACAGGCGGGCGGGCGCAACACGACCCCGTGGCAGGATCTCTCCGCCCGCGACATCCGCACGTACCTGGACAACCATCCCGATTTCCCCAAGAAGAAAAAAGCCGGCATCGCCACCGATTACCACTCCCGCTTCTCGACCCCCTTCACCTGCCTGATTGTGGCGCTGCTGGGGGTGCCGGCCGGCCTCAAGACCGGCCGGTCCAATGTCATGACGCGCATTCTCCTGTCTCTCGCCCTGTTTTTCCTGTTCTACTTCTGCCTCCAGGTCAGCCTCTACTGCGGCAAGATGCAATGGCTGCCGCCCCTCCTGGCCGCCTGGCTGCCCAATCTCCTGTTCTCCGCGCTGGGCGTGGGGATGATCCGAAAACTCAACTGACGCCTGGAGGCCCCATGGACCTGAACCTGCACGCCATCCTGATGGAAGCCGTCCAACGGAAGGCCTCCGACATCCACCTGAAATGCGGCTGTCCGCCCGTCTTCCGCATCCACTCCGACCTGATCCCCGCCACCGGCGCCGCGCTGACCGACGCCAGCCTCCGCCAGCTGGTGGCCGAAAGCCTGCCGCCCCACATGGCGCGGGAATTCACGGAGGACAAGGAGGCCGACTTCGCGATCTTCGACCCCGAGGCCGGCCGCTTCCGTGTCAGCCTTTTCGTCACCCAGGGCTCCCCCGCCCTCGCGCTGCGGCACGTGAAAGCCAAGGTGCCGTCCCTGGTCGAGCTGAACCTCCCGAACGTGCTGGCGGAGATGCTGAAAACCCCGCAGGGGATCATCCTGCTGACCGGCGCCACGGGCACGGGCAAATCGACCACGTTGGCGGCCATGATCCAGATTCTCAACGAAACGCAGAACCTGCGGATTGTGACCATCGAGGACCCGATCGAATACCAGTTCACGGACGGCACCTGCCTGATCACGCAGCGCGAGGTGGGGCTCGACACCCTCAGCTTCCACGGGGCGCTCAAGCGCGTGCTGCGCCAGGACCCGGACGTCATCATGGTGGGGGAAATGCGAGACCAGGAAACCTTCGAAACCGCCCTGAACGCGGCCGAGACGGGCCACCTGGTGCTCACCACGCTTCACGCCTCCTCGGCGGCCCATGCCGTGAACCGCATCCTGAACCTGTTCCCGGAAAACGAACGCGAGCAGATCCGGCTCAACCTGGCCGGCAACCTGAAGGCCATCATCTGCCAGCAGCTGATCCCGGCCATCCGCGGCGGCGTGGTGCCGGCGCTGGAAATGCTGATCAACACGCCGACCGTGCGCAAACTGCTGGAAAAGAACCGGCTCGAAGTCCTGAGCGCGGCCATCGAAACCGGCTCCGGCGAAGGCATGCAATCCTTCAACCAGTCCCTGTACAACCTGATTCGCAACGGCCTGATTTCCGAGCAGGAGGGCATGCAGCATTCCCAAAATCCGGAACAGCTCTCGATGAACCTGAAGGGCATCTTCCTGGACGAAGGCAAGCGGATCCTTCCCACGTGAGGCGCCCATGATCATCCGTCGCGTTGTTGTGACCGGCCTTGGCGCCATGACCCCCTACGGAGCCGGCCTGCCGCTGTTCTGGGCCGCGCTCCGCGAGGGCCGGCACGGCTTCAGCCCCATCCGGAATTTCGACACCGCCGGCTTCCGCCAGCCCAACGGGGCCCAGGTGGATCCGGGCCTTCTGAAGGAGGCGCTGGCGCGGGAAGGATTAGGCGAGTCGGAGCCGTCGGTGGATATGGGGCTTGTCGCGGCGGCGGAGGCGCTCGGCGCGGCCGGCCATGACCGCCACGCGGGAGCGCCCTGGGCCGTGATCGCCGGCTCGGCCCTCGGCTGCATGCACGGGCTGATGGCCAGCTTCGAGGGCTACCGGGCAAAGGGATTGCGGGGCATCCGGCCATCCGCCCTCCCCCGCCTGATGGGCAACGCCCTCTCCGCCAACATGTCGATCCGCTTCCGGCTGACAGGCCCCAATTTCACCGTCCTCTCCGCCTGCGCCTCCAGTTCGGCCGCCATCGGCGCCGCGTTCCGCCTGGTCCGGTCGGGCGCCGTGACCGGCGCCCTGACGGGCGGCTCGGATGCCGCCTTCCTGCCCTCCCTGGCCGCCGCCTGGAACAACCTCGGCATCCTGTCCGCGCAACCGGACCCGGCCCTCTGCTGCCGGCCGTTCGATGCCGCGCGCGACGGCACGGCCCTGGGCGAAGGCGCGGCCATGCTGGTGCTGGAGGAGCGGGAGCACGCGCTGGCCCGGGGGGCGACGATCCTGGCGGAGCTGGCGGGCTTCGCCGAGAATTCGGATGCCGGCCATCTCGCCAATCCCGATTCGGCCAGCCAGGCGGCGGCCATCCGGGAAGCCCTGAAGGATGCGGGGATGACGGCCCGGGATCTGGGCTTCGTCCACGGGCACGGCACGGGAACGCTCATCAGCGACCGCAAGGAGGCCGACGCGATCCGGCAGGCGCTGGAGGGGGAAGCGGACCGGATCCCGGTCGTCTCGCTGAAATCATATATAGGCCACACCCAGGGCGCGTGTGGCGCCCTGGAAACGGCCGCGGCGGTCATGACCATCCGGGAAGGGATCCTGCCGGGAAACCGCAATCTCGCCACCCCGGATCCCACCTGCCCGGTCCGGCTGGCGGGCCCGGGGGGCGCGCCGGTCGACCGGCGGGCCGGCCTGAAAACCAGCTTCGGGTTCGGCGGCCACAATACGGCGCTGGTGCTGAAGGCGGCGGACTGACCGTTACTGGATCGTCGGTCGCGTCAGCTTGCACAGGGTCTTCCACATCCCCTCGGGAGTGGTTTCGGCCATCAGTTTCTCGCGCGACTCCTCGGCGATGAACGTGGTCGTGAGGCCGGCCAGCAGCTTCAGGTAAAACGCGCTGGCGGCGGTCGGAATCACCATGAAGAAAATCAGCCGCGTCATTTTCCGCGGCGACCCGAATTTGACGCCCTTCCGGCTCATGCCCAGGGCCAGGGTCAGCCCCCCGCCCTCCACGCAGCGCACATGGGGAAAGGCGATGCCGTGTTCCACGGCGGTGCTCACGATGGTCTCGCGGCGGATGGCGTCCTCAGCCAGGTGGCGGGACTGGTCCACAAACTCCATTTCCTGGAGCTGCGAGGCCATCTCGCGGATCGCCTCGTCGCGCTCCACGGCCTGGAGCTGGGGAATCATCAGCGAGGCGTCGGAGAAGCGCTGGATGCCGATCTTCCGGGGCCCGACGCGGCTGGCGGGCTGCTGCGTGTTGCGGATCGAAAGCTCCGGGTGGAAGAGGATGCGGGTGCAGGTGGGGCAGCTGCTGACCGTGTTCCCCTGGCGCACGATCTGAACCAGGCTGGTGGGCAGGTGCATGCCGCAGCCGGCGCATACGCTGTTGCTGACCGGCACGATGAACATGGGGTCGCGTTTCTGAAGCTTGCCGACCGTCAGCCGGATGTCGTCGGCCAGCTGGATCGTCAGGATGCCGATGGAGGCATCCAACTGGGCGAGATCGGCGTCTTTGCCGGAGGCTTTCTGTTCGGCGCGGGCGAGGGTGAGTTCCTGAAGCTGGACGAGATGGTTCACAATCGAATGCATAGATCCTCTGAGTTAAAAGAGCGCTGACAAGATGAGCCCAATGATGCCATTTGTCAAGAAAAGCGTCGCCAGCCGGCTCCCCGCGCGGTCTGGCTCACCCGAAATTCTGGCTCATGGTCCGGATGCGCTCATCCGGCCCGAAAAGCACCAGCGTGTCGCCCTGGCTGATCGTGTCGGACCCGCTTGGCGCGATGGTCGTTTCCTCGGCCCGGTCCACCCCCTTGTGCCGCAGGGCCAGCACGTGGACGCCGTAGATGTTGCGGATCCGCGCCTCGCCCAGGGTCTTGCCGACCAGCTCCGCGGGCGCCTTCATCTCCACAATGCTGGCGCCGCCGGACAGCTCGATGTAATCCAGAATGGACGGGGCGGCGATGGAGCGCGCCAGCCGGATGGCCATGTCGCGATCGGGATAGATCACGCGATCCGCGCCCACGCGCTGAAGCACCGAGCCGTGCAGGTCGGTGGACGCCTTGGCCACCACCTGGCGGATCTTCAGCTCCTTGAGGTTCAGGGTGGCCAGGATGCTGCCCTCCAGGTCGGTGCCGATCGCCACCACGGCGGTGTCGCACCGCTCGAAGCCCGCCTCCACCAGCGTCTGAAGCTCGGTCGCATCGCCCTCGACGGCGCGCGACACGACGCTCATCAGCTTCTGCACGATGCCGCGGTCGCGGTCCAGCAGAACCACGTCAACCCCGCGCTGCACCAGGCACAAAGCCAGGGCCGAACCGAACCGCCCGCCGCCGATAATGCCGACCCGCTGCATCCTGACCTCCTCGCGCCGTTCAACCCAGCAACACCGATTCCTCGGGATAACGCACCAACTGCGTCACCACCTTGCGACCAACAAGAGAGGCAATCATGACCGGCCCGAGCCGGCCCAGAAACATCATCCCCGACAGGACCACCTGGCCGGCCAGGGAAAGCTGCGCCGTCAGCCCCGTGGAAAGGCCGACCGTACCAAAGGCGGAGACCGTCTCGAACAGGATGGAGTCGACGACGCTGTACCGGCCGACCTGCCCGTCCAGGTTCTCGGTGAACAGCAGGATGCCGAAGACGACCCCGACCTGGATCAGGGACAGGACGAAAATGGCCAGCCCTTCGCGGACCGCCGAATCCGGGATGGTCCGGTTGTTGAAATGCACGTCCCGCCGGCTGGTGAGAAGGTTCCGCAGGGTCAGGATCATGATGATGATCGTCGTCACCTTGATGCCGCCCGCCGTGGAACAGGGGGCCGCGCCGATGAACATCAGCCCGACGGTCAGCGAAAACGCCTGCGGCGTGACCTGCCCCATGTCCACCACGTTGAACCCGGCGGTACGGGGCGTCACCCCCTGGAAAAAGGCGGCCAGCACCCGCTTCGCGTAGGGCAGGTCGGCCAGGGAGTGGCGCCATTCCAGGGCCAGGAAGCCCAGGAAGCCCAGCAGGATGAGGCAGCCGGTCGACACCAGCACCAGGCGGCTATGCAGCGAGAGCGAGCCCCGGAGGGTCTTGATGCGCCAGAACTTGATCTCCGTCAGTTCATGCCAGACGATAAAGCCCAGGCCGCCGGCAATCAGGAGAAAGGCCAGCGTCAGGATGATCCACGGATCCTCGCGGACGCCGATCAGGTTGTCGGGAAAGATGGAAAAACCGGCGTTGCAGAAGGCGCTGATGGAATGGAAAATGCCGGCGTAGGCGGCCTTCCCGGGCGACATGCCGTGATACGCGCTGAAGCGCCAGAACAGGATGAGGGCGCCCGCCGTCTCGAACAGGAAGGTGAAGAGGATCGTTTTGCGCAGCACGAGCCTGAGGCCGGACACGCGGCCCATGCCCAGCGACACCAGCATGGCGCTTTCGTCCGACATGGTCATGCGCCGCCCCACCACCAGCAGCAGGAAGGTGGCCAGCGTCATCAGCCCCAGTCCTCCCACCTGGATGAGGGCCAGGATCACCAGCTGGCCGAAAAGGTTGAAGCTCGTGCCCGTGTCGATCACCGTCAGCCCCGTCACGCAGGTGGCGCTGGTGGCGGTAAACAGGGCCTTCACCGGATGGAGCCATTGAAAATCGGGATGGGAAAACGGCGCCATGAGCAGGACGGTTCCCGCCAGGATCAGGCCGAGAAACGTCTTCATCACCGTCCATTCGGGACGGGTCGTCTTGCGCAGCGGAACCGGCCCCTGGGGGCTTCCGTTCAAGCGCCCCCCTTGATCCGCGCCACAAACCGGCCCATGCGCACCAGGGCCTCCCGGATGTCGTCCAGGGAGGTCGCATAGGCGCACCGGAGGAACCCCTCCCCCGACTCCCCGAAGGCCGAGCCGGGCACGCAGGCCACGTTCTCCTCGTCCAGCAGGCGCAGGGCGAAGTCCTTCGACTTCAGCCCGGTGTCCCCGATATAGGGAAACGCGTAGAAGGCGCCGGCCGGCTTGTGGCACGGCAGCCCGATCTCGTTGAGGCCCGCGTAGATGACGTTGCGCCGCTTTTCATACGAGCACCGCATGGCCTCGGTGTCGGCGTCGCTCTTCAGCGCCTCGGCCGCCGCCTCCTGGCTGAGGATCGGGGCGCACAGCATGGTGTACTGGTGGATCTTCATCATGGCTTCCGTCAGCTCCGCCGGCGCGCAGGCGTAGCCCAGCCGGAAGCCCGTCATGGCCCACCCCTTGGAGAAGCCGTGCAGGAACACGGTCCGCTCCTTCATGC
>CAYZVY010000136.1:0-11560 GCA_964481675.1 uncultured Verrucomicrobiota bacterium | reverse complement strand
CCTACTCGATCGGCTGCCCGCCGGCCTTGTAATTGTCCTGGGTGAACACCCGCGAGCCCAGCACGATCGTCTTGGGAACGGTCTCGCCCTTCAGGATCTTGAGGGCCGCCTCGATGGCTTCGGCTCCGCCCGTGGGATACTGGAACGTGGCGCTGAGAATGTCCTGCGCCACGTAAGCCACGCCTTCGTGGGGAAGGGCGTCGATGCCGACGAACATGATCGCCTTATCGCGCCCGGCGGCCTTGGCGGCCAGGTAGGCCCCGTGCGCTCCGGGATCGTTGTGGGCATAGACCAGGTCGATCCTCTCGAACCGCGCGAGGGCCGATTCCATTTCCTTGCGGGCGTCGGGCTCGAGCCACTTCATGTCGGCTTCGAACACCACCTCGATGGCCGAGCCCGCGAGTCCCTCGCGGAAGCCGGCGTTCCGGTCCTGGCCGGGCGTGGAGGTCATCAGCCCCTTGAGCTCCACGACATTGCCCTTGCCGCCCAGCGCTTTCACGATCCACTCGCCTGCGGCCTTGCCGATCTTCCTGTTGTCCGCCCCGATGAAGCAGGTGTATTGGTCGCCCAGCACGGCGCGGTCCAGCACGATGACGGGAATGCCGGCCGCCATGGCCTTCGCAACCGGTTCGGTGAGCGGCTGCGCCTCCTTGGGGCTGATGATGATGAGGTTGACGCCGGCGCCGATGAATTCCTCGACGTGGGAGCGCTGCCGGAGCGTGTCGTTCTGGGCATCCTTGTAGACGACGGTCAGGTCCGGGTGCTTGTCCGCGGCGGCCTTGATGTCGGCGTTCATCTGGACGCGCCAGGGCTCGCCGAGATTGCATTGGCTCATGCCGATCGTGTATCCGGATGTCGCCTTCCCGGCCGGTTTCGCGGGAGCGTCCTGCCTGCACCCCATGATGGAAGCCGTGAACGCAACTCCGATCAGCGCGCCAACCCATCCTGCCGTTGTCCTCATAGCCCCTCCGTTTTCTTTAATACCTATAGCGGTTCGCCTTTCCTGTCAAGGCCTCTATCCGTTATTCGCTATCCGCTATTCTTTATCCGCTATTCTTTATCCGCTATTCGCTATCCGCTATTCGCTATCTCTTCCGCTGCGTCAGCACCGCCGCCACGATGATGACCGCCGTCAGCATCAGCCGGCTGGCCTCCGCCACCGCGTTGATGCTGAGGATCTTGTCCAGGTAGCCGATGGTGAGCGTGCCAATCAGCGTGAGGGCGATGCCGCCCCGGCCGCCCATGAGGCTGGTGCCCCCGATGACCACCATCGCGATGGCGGTCAGTTCATAACCCGAGCCGGCTTCGGGGTCGCCCTGCTGTTCCTGGGCGGCCTGGCACAGGCCGGCCACGCCCGCCAGAAGCCCGCAGGCCATGTAGGCGCCCAGCTTGGCGATGCGCACGGGAACGCCGGAGAGCCGGGCCGCCTCCTCATTGCCGCCGATGGCGTGCAGGTAGCGACCCCACCGGTGGCGGGAGAGGGCCAGCCAGGCCACGAGCGCGCAGAGGGCGAAAATGAGCGTCACCATGGTCAGGTTGCCGCCCAGGATGCGGGAGTCGATGGCCCTGAAAATAGCGGGCACCTCCACATAATGGAAGGTGCCGTCGGGATTGCGCACGGCGGTGGAGACCTTCATGCCTCCGCAGAGCGTCTTGGCGAGGCCGCGGCTGAAGACCATCAGCGCCAGCGTGGCGATGAACGGCTGCACGCCGAACCAGGCGGCGAGGGATCCGGAGGCCGCGCCGCACGCCGTGCCGATCAGCAGGCAGACCGGGATGGCCAGCCAGGGCGGCCAGCCGGCGTGGAGGGTCAGGACCGAAAAGGCGACCGAGACCAGCGCCAGCACGCTGCCCACGGACAGGTCGATGCCACCGGCGACGATGACCAGCGTCATGCCGCATGCCAGGATCCCGTAGGTGGACGCCGACCGGAGTGCGTCCCGGTGCGTGGCCAGCTTGAAAAACGCGCCGTCGGCGTTGAACAGCGCGCCCAGCAGCAGCACCAGTAGCAGGGCCGCCAGCGCCCGCCCGGCGGGTGCGGCTACAGCCCTTGCCACGGGAGTTTGCGCCCATTTTCGCAGTACCAGGTTCATGGCGCGATCGCCTCCGCGGTTTGGAGTTCGCCCATGGCGGCCGCCATGACCGCTTCGGGCGCGGTTCCGGGCGTGTTAAAGCGGGCGGTGACGCGGCCGCGGTGCAGCACGATCAGGCGGTCACTCATGGCCAGCAGTTCGGGCAGTTCGGAGGTGATGAGCAGGATGGCCAGTCCCTCGCGGGTCCACTGGTTCATCAGCTCGTAGATCTCCCGCTTGGCCCCCACGTCGATGCCCCGGGTGGGTTCGTCCAGCAGCAGGATGCGGGGCTTGATTCCCAGCCATTTGGCCAGCACCGTCTTCTGCTGGTTGCCGCCCGACAGCGCGCCGACCGGCATCTCGAGCGATGCCGCCCGGAGATTCAACAGCCGCGCCAGGGTTGCCGTGGCGAGGGTTTCGCGGGCCGGATTCCGCCATCCCCCCGGTGACAGGGTCGGCAGGGCGGCCAGCGTGGCGTTGGCCGACACCGACATCTGCAGCACCAGTCCGGTGGCTTTCCGGTCATTGGTCAGAAGGGCCAGCCCGTGCCGGATCGCGGCGGCGGGGGATTCGATTGTGGCGGGCTTGCCTTGGAGGATCACCCGGCCGCCGGTCCGGTCGCCATAACCGCCGAACAGACCGGTCAGCAGTTCCGAAGCCCCCGAGCCTTGCAGCCCGCCGATGCCAAGGATCTCGCCTTGTTGCACCGTCAGGTCCACATCCTGCACGGCGGGAGGCTGGCGGCGGCCGCGGGAGTAGACGGTGAATCCTTCAAGGCGAAGGCATTCCGGGCCGGGGGGCGACGCCTGGCGGGGGAAGAGGGTTTCGACGTCGCGGCCGACCATCAGGCGGATCAGCGTGGCCGGGGGTAGTTCGGCGGCCGGACCCGACCCGACCACCACGCCGTCGCGCAGGACCGTGATGCGGTCGGCCAGCTTCCCGATCTCATCCATTTTGTGGGTGATATACAGGATGGCGCGGCCTTCGCGCCGGAGGGCGGCGATCATGTCAAAGAGCCGGGCGGCCTCGGGTCCGGTCAGCGCGCTGGTGGGTTCGTCCATGATCAGGACGCGCGCCTCCCGGTCAAGGGCCTTGGCGATCTCGATCTGCTGCTGGATGCCGACTGGGAGATCACCGGCCAGGTCGTCCGGGCCGGCCGGAATGGACAGCCGTTTGAGTGTTTCGCTGGCGAGCTGGCGAAGGAGGCGGGACCGGACAAATCCCCAGCGGGTGGGGAAGCGGCCGAGGAACAGGTTGTCGGCCACGCTCATGGAGGGGATCAGGGACAGCTCCTGGTGGATGACGGCGATACCGAGGGCGGCGGCTTCCGGGGGGGAGGAGGGGCGGACGGGGCGGCCGTCCATCTCGATCTGTCCCTCATAATCCGGATAGAGGCCGGCCAGGATCCGGATCAGCGTGCTTTTGCCTGCCCCGTTCTCGCCCGCCAGCACGTGGACTTCGCCGGCCCGGATTTCCAAGTTCGCCTGGCGGAGTACGACCGTGGGGCCGAAGCGCTTGCTGATGCCGGACATGCGGATCAGCGGATGCAAGCCGCCTGAAGCGGTTTCAGAGACCTGTTTCCCCTCCGGTGCAATCATGTGAGCAGTGTGTTCCAGGAACCGCGTTAAATCAAGCTTGGATGCTCGCAACGGGCGGCGGGGGTGCGGCGTTTCGGCCGTGGCCTGACGGATGCTTTGGCGCGCTAAGGGACTCCGCTCGTGGAGCCCGTCAGGACCCATTGTCCGCTTGGGCGCAATATCGACTCCACTCGACTTCATCGACGCCTCTCGACTATCACGAGGCAATGAAGTCAGATGAGTCGAATGGCGTCGTGGAAGTCGAGAGGAGTCGACTAGGAGTCGTCAGGGTGGGGCGTCGTTCACGCCTCCAGTTCCCGTATGCCGGTGCATTCCGGGTAGCCCGTGCAGCCCCAGAACGGCTGGCCGGCTTTTTTGCCGCTCTTGGCGGTGCGTTTCCGCATCGGCTTGCCGCACTCGGGGCAAACGGGGCCGGTTGGACCGGCCTGTTGCTTGTCGCGTTCTTCCAAACGAACAGCCATCATGCGTTCGCGGAAGCCGCCTTCCTTTCGAAAGGACTCACCCTGCGACTCCAGTTGGCGGCGGAGCATGTGCAGGACACGGTTAAGCAGAATCAGCTGTGCGTTGGCTGCCTGGATGGAATCTTTCGAGTCCAGCCATGGGGCAAACTTCGCATATTGGGCCATCAGGTACAAAGCGGACTCATGGCTCCCGTCGCCCTTATTTAAGAGGTTCTCGTCCAGCCGCACATCGAACACCGCCTGCGCTTCCGGCGAAGGCACTTTCCATGGAGCGTTCCCTCGCCTGATGAGCCAAAACTCGTAGTCGCCTTTAAGTTCCGCCAAACTGGAGCGCGCCACGTCAGTGAGCGTCATTTCAGTTCCCTTGGAGGTTCCGGCGCGTTCTGATCCCTCGACGATGTTCGAGCGCCCCGAGCGGGCCGCCTGGGTCATCTGGTCGAACAGGCGTCCGCACGGGTCGTTGGTGCGGTTGAGGAAAGTCTCGCAGAATCGCCAAGTTCCCAACTGAATAACGGACGCCAGGGTAAAGGAATCCAGTTTGCGGTATCCGCCGTGCTTGTCGAAAAGGTCCATGATCTTGCCTCGCGGTTTCGGCTTCCTTCGACTCCACTCGACTTCTCACGACGCCTGATGATGTCGCCGGGAGTCGACACACTTGCCCGAAATATGCCTCATTCAAAAAATTGGAACAAGATCAAAATGGTATCGTAGCATCAAGGTCGATGGCGTCGAAGAAGTCGAATGGCGTCGAATGAGAGCCCGACTGAGAGCGGTTCTCCAGCGCAAAGGCCTTGCCCTGAAGGAGCGAGCGGGGAGGGCGGCGTGAGGCGTTTGCGGGGAAGCGGCGAAAATGCAAAAAGGAAAGACCCCGAGCCCTGTGGCTCTAAAATGAGGGACCCCGAGCCTCGTAAATTGTTAATTGTTAAGACCCCGCGCGCCCCTGGCCCGCAGTGAAAATGAAGATGCGGTTACGCTGCCATTTTATATTGCTGCCATTTGTATTCTATAATATATTGATTCTTAATATGAGTCGACTATGCATAAGATAGATCCGCTTGCTCTGTCCGAAGATCAAGGAATGGCTGTGCCAGGAAAAGACCGCATTGCGGTTCGTCCGGTGCGGTCGGGAACGGCCTATCGCCTTGTCATGGAGAACATTCTGGGGCGCATTCAGTCTGGGGAATGGCGGCTGGGCGAACGCATTCCCACCATTGACGCCCTGGAGCAGATCTACGCCTGCAGCCGGATGACGGTCTTCCGGGCGGTCCGGGAACTGATCGAATCCGGCCACCTGGCCGCCCGGGGTCGCGCCGGAACGCGCGTGGTCAAGGGGGTGGGGGCCGGCGTTCTTGGCATTCTGTCGAATTATGATTTCGCGCGGCCCGAGCAGGCGCGTTTCACCAATGTGCTGACCCACGAGTTGCAGCGCCAGTCCGTCGAGGCGGGCTTCGAGATCCGCCTGTACGCGGAGAGTCCCGAAGCCGGCCGGTATTTTCCCGACCTGCTCAGCCCCGCCCTGCGAAGTGATCTGGCCAAGGGGGTCTTGCGCGGCCTGCTAACCGTCTCCAGCAACACGCCCCTTTGGAGACGGGAACGAAAGGTCAGCTTCGGCATCCCGAACGTGGATATCAACTATTTTCCTGTCGCGGAATACCGCGTCTATGTGGATTACGCGAAGTTGGTGACCCGGGCGCTGAACGCCCTGAGCCGGGCGGGTCGACGCCGCGTGGCGCTGATCGGCGCGACGGCCGAGGTTCTTGATCTGTTTTGCCAGACCCTCAGGCGGCTGGATATGGAAACACGGACTGAGTGGACGGACGTCGTGACAGGCTGCCCCGAGGAGGAAGCCGGTTATCGCCGTTTTACGGAACTCTGGAAAAGCGGGCCGAAGCCAGACGCTGTTTTTGTGGCCGACGACGTGGCGGCCAAAGGCGTGGCGCATGCGGCCATGGCGCTCGGAATTGCCGTACCGCATCAACTGCTGATCGCAACGCAGGCCAGCCGCGGGATCGACTACTTTTATCCATGCCCCGTCATCCGGCTGGAAATCGATCCGGCCGAGATGGCCGGAGCCGCCCTGAACCTGCTTCAGCGCCGTTTTATCGAGCCTGAGCTTGCCCCCTGCGGCGTGTTTATCGCTCCCCGGCTGAAGGCGACAGCCATGCCGAAACGACGGAAACAGGAACCGGTGGCGGCCGACTCATTTTGAACAGCTGACCTGGCATCATCACGACGGAAAGGATCATCACGATGAAACGAGGGATGACGACTGCCGGAAGAAAAGGGTGGCCTCAACGGACGGCGTTGTGGACCTGTATCGGACTGCTGCAGATGGTCGCTTTCAGCCTCGCGCAGGGGGCAACCCCGACGTGGAAAGCGGCGACAACGGGCGACTGGTTCACGGCGGCTAACTGGACAGACGGGAGCATTCCACTTGCCGGCGATGACGTGGTCGTCACCAATGCCGGATCCTCGATTCTGCTGACGAATTCCACGCCCTATCTCGGCTCGCTTCTGCTGGCCGGTGTGCCCGGCGTGTCGAACACGCTCGTGTTTTCAAACTGGAACACGACCCTTTCGGCTACGAACGTGACGATCGCCAGCAACGGGTGGATGACGCTGCCCGTGGCCTTCACAAACAATCAGATGTCAAACAATGTCTGTATCGTCTGCACGAACCTGACGCTCGATCGGGGCGGTGTCATCGATGTCAATGGCCGGGGCTTCCAGGGTGGAGCGCCTAATTATGGGGCGGGGCATGGTCCCGGCAAGGGACCGGAGTGGGGGACGGGCGGCGGCCATGGGGGATACGGGGGGCATCGAGCGGCCAGTTCTATTGCTCTTGGCGGGGTTCCATACGGTGTCACCAACGCACCCGTTTCGCCGGGCAGCGGCGGCGGCGCTTACACCAGCAACGGAGGATCGGGAGGCGGCGCGGTCCGGATCGACGCCCCGCATGGCACGGTGACGATCAACGGCGCGATCCGGGCTCAAGGCGGGGATGGAGCTGCGGCCTATTCCGCCGGAGGCTCCGGTGGCAGCGTCTGGATCGCCTGCCGGGTACTGGCTGGATCCAACGGCCTCGTGACGGCCGCGGGCGGTTCCGCCAGCGGCAACGCCAACTGGGGCGGCGGCGGGGGCGGCGGCCGGATTGCCGTGATTTATGACCCTGGTACGCAGGCCCAGTTGGCTAAACCCGCCGTCACGTTCAGCGCCGCTCCTGGCACGAACGTTTCCGGGGGAGCGTATGTCGTCGCGTACGGAACCCCGGGGACCCTCTATTTTCCCGACGCGGCCCTGTTGGATGGCACGTGGTTCCCCCACTCCGGGCAGATCATCCTTGGATCCGGAACGTGGAATCCGGACAGCCTGACGCTCAGCAACGTCTGGGTTTCCTTTCCCACCGCCCGATTCGCCCTGACGGTCAGCAACGATGTGCGGGTCACGGGTTCCAATGGCCGCCTCGATATTGGAGGGGATACGTTTTGGCGAAAACTGGCGATCGGCACGTCCGCCTATGCGCCGTTTTTCTATAGCGACACGACATCCCCGCCGACCTTGCGCATCGGGGGTAACGTGACGCTCACCAACGGAGGCAGCCTCTATGTCAACAGCGGCTCCACCAACGCCGCCAACCCGGATCACGGGGCGTTGATCACCGTCGCGGGTCATGTTCTGGTGGCAGGCAACAGCATGATCGTGTCGCGCTCAAATCCAACCAACGGCGGATCGCCGTTATTCCAGGTTCGGACAATGACGGTGTTAACCAACGGCCTCGTCAGGGCCTCCGCCACGGGCTTTTCCGGCGGCGAGCCGGCATACGGGCCGGGCCGGCCGACGGCAGGTGCGGCCGGAGGTGGACCCGCAGGCGGCTGGGGCGTGGGGGCGGGTTACGGGGGACAGGGAGGCACCAATGTTAGCGGTTTTTCGGGTGGCCCGATCTATGGATCTTCCAATGCGCCCGTCGATCCGGGAAGTGGCGGCCGGGGATATGATGCCACGGCCGGGTTCGGCGGTGGCCTGGTGCGGGTCGAAGCCGAGCAAACCATCCGCATTAACGGAACCATGACGGCCCAGGGCGGATACGGCTGGAACTCCTGGAGCGGCGGCGGATCCGGCGGCGGCATCTTCCTCCGCTGCGTGGAGTTTGCGGGTGATCCGGGTGGCGTCTTGTCGGCGGCAGGCGGGGACGGGCAGGGTAAAGCTCCGGCTTGCAGCGCCGGCGGGGGAGGGCGAATTGCGGTCTGGCGAAGGAAGCATTCGTTCCAGGGTTCCACCAGCGTAACCAATGGCACGGCACCGGGGCTTGAAACGAATGGTCAACCCGGCTCTTTGGTCTGGTGGCAGTTGCCGGGGTCGGGCTCCCTGATCGTCATCCGGTAAGGGTTTAAGCAGAAAGATGGTTTCGACGATATGCGGCGAAAACAGGCTTCATTTTTCTGCTGCCGCCGCTGATTATCTTAAAACGTCTTGCTGAACGTATTGCGCTTTGAAATGATGAAGGCGTCACCAAGGAGCCACCGTGATTTCATTAAGCGAAGCCTCGCAATTGCCTCTTGCCCATGATGTGGACGTCCTGGTCGTGGGCGGCGGGCCCGCCGGCGTGTCGGCTGCCTTTGCCGCCGCCCGGAACGGCGCGCGCACCCTCATCGTCGAGCAGTTCAACTGCCTCGGCGGTGTGGCGACCGCGGGCGGCCACGGCCACATCTGCCTCTATTCGGCCTGGAGCGATCGCACCCGCGTGGTGGGCGGCATTACCTATGAAATGGGCGTCCGGGTGGCCAGGGCCGGATTCGGCATCTGCACCACCTCGAGCGTCGATTTCGAGGTCGAGGGCATGAAGAAAGTGCTCGAGGAGATGGCCGAGGAATGCGGGTGCACGCTTCTCTACCACACCCTGTTCTGCGAAACCGTGGTGGATAGCGGCCGCGCGGTCGGCGCCGTGATCCAGAACAAGGGCGGCCGCCAGTGGATCCGCGCGCGCCGGGTGGTCGACTGCACCGGCGACGGCGACGCGGCGGCCTCGGCCGGCTGCGCGTTCGAGACGGGCGATGAGGAAACCGGCCTCTGCCAGCCCTGTACCCTGATGTTCACGATCGGCGGCGTGGACTGGGACAAGGTGAAGGCCTGGCGCACCAGCTACAACATGACGGAAGTCTGGGCCGAGGCCCAGCGCAACGGGGACATGCGCCCGTTCCAGCGCGTGATCATGGGCTTCTGGTGGACCCCCACGCGGCCCGACCAGGTGGGCATCAATTTCACGCATATCAACGACGTCGATTCCACCCGGGCCGAGGACCTGACCCGCGCCACCATCGAAGGCCGCAAGCAGGCGTTCGAATGTATTCCCGTGTTCCGGAAATATGTCCCCGGCATGGAGCGGTGCCATCTCGTCAGCACGGCCGCCACGCTGGGCATCCGCGAAAGCCGCCGCATTGTCGGCGAGCACAAGCTCACCCGCGACGAGGTGGTCAACCGCGTTCCGTTCCCGGATTCGATCGGCTACGGCTCCTTTTTCATCGACATCCACAACACCAAAGGGCCGGGCATGGACACCAAGACCTGGCGCCCGGAACCCGGCTTCAAATACACGATTCCCTATCGCATCCTGGTGCCGAAGACGATCGACAACCTGCTGGTGGCCGGCCGCTGCGTCAGCTGCGATCACTCCGCGCTCGGGAGCCTGCGGGTCATGCCGCAGTGCGGCGTGATGGGCGAAGCCGCCGGCACGGCCGCCGCCCTGTCGCTGGCCGACGACCGGCCGCCCCGCGCCATCGACGTCCTGGCTCTTCAGACCCAGTTGCGCCGCCAGGGCTGCATTGTCGGCGAGGACGACATCGCGGCGGCGGCCAAGGCCGACGGGACGAAGTCATGAGCCGTCCGACCCATCGTCTTGACGCGCGTGCCCTGTTCAATTGCCGCGTGCCTATGCGCGACGGCATCACCCTGGCTGCGGATGTCTATTTGCCGCCCGACGCCGGCAAGGCCTTTCCCGTGATCCTCATGTTTTCGCCCTATGACGCGACCAGCGGCCGCAGCGCCGCCGGCATGGCGTGGGCGGGGCGGGGGTTCGCCTTTGTCGGGGCGGATTGTCGCGGCCGCTTCAAGTCCGAAGGGGACTTCGTGCCGTGGGTCACCATGAAAGCCGATTCCGCCGCGCTGCTCGACTGGATCGCGAAGCAGCCCTGGTGCAACGGGCGCGTCGGGATGGTCGGGGGCTCCTATGTGGCGGCCACCCAGCTGGCCGCCGCGGCCTCGGGCAATCCCGCGCTCAAGGCGGCCGCGCCGTCCGCCATGCAGAGCGACCCGTATGGCCTCTATTACAGGGGCGGCGCCTTCGTGCTGGCGTTCATGACCGGCTGGCACATCGGCATGACCTGGCGCGGGCGGACTCTCGCCACGACGCCAGACTGGGCCAGTCTGATGCGCCGCTATCCGGTCAACCGCATCGACGCACTGTCCGGGATTCCCTGTCCGTCCTGGAAAAGCGCGACCGCGCATCCGCTTTACGACGCCTTCTGGAAAAACCTTTCACTGCAGCCGGGACTGGCTCGGTCGGAGGCCAGCCTGTTCATGCAGGGCGGCTGGTTCGATCCGATCTGCCCGGACATCCTGGACGACTTCACGCACGCCTCGGGCCGGCATACCTGCCTGCGCATGGGCCCCTGGGCGCACGGGGTCAACACGCTGGAGGGCGAAATCGACTACGGCGCCAAGGCCCTGGTCACCGAGGATGCGGAGATCGATTTTCTCACCTCCATTCTTCGCGGGCGCAAGCCCGTCACGGCGTGTCAGTCGGAGCCGCTCTCCCTGTTCATCATGGGCGCCAATACCTGGCGCCAGGAGCGCGAATGGCCCCTGAAGCGGACGCAGTGGACGCCGTTCTACCTGGGCAGCGGCGGCCGCGCCAACACCGCCGGCGGCAACGGCTGGCTGAGCCGCTCGCCTGTTGAAGCGGATGACGGTCCCCCGGACCGCTTCACCTATGATCCCGAAAACCCGGTGCCCAGCTGGGGCGGGCGGGGCGTGGGCTTCGGCGGCCAGCGCAACCAGGCGGAAATCGAAAAGAGGAACGACGTCCTGGTTTACTCGCTCCCCCCGCTGACCGAGGATCTGGAAGCGACCGGCCCGGTCTCGGCGGTGCTGTATGTCTCCTCGTCGGCGCCCGACACTGACTTCACAGTCAAACTGGTGGACGTGTTTCCGGATGGCCGCCCGTTCAACGTGTGCGACGGCATCCAGCGGGTCCGCTATCGGGGCGGGCTGGACAGGCAGAAGCCCCTCAAGCCGAAACGCGTGTATGAGGTCGCGGTCGATGTCGATTGCACGGCGTATGTGTTCCGCCGCGGCCACCGCATCCGCGTGGAGATCTCGAGCAGCAGCTTCCCGCATTATTCGCGCCATTTGAATACCTTCCGGGACCCGGTCA
>CAYZVY010000135.1:9945-11602 GCA_964481675.1 uncultured Verrucomicrobiota bacterium | reverse complement strand
CCCCGGCCGGCGCCGGGCCTTGACACCCGCATCGTCCATTGGCACAATCCGCCCAAATCGGGAGAGATCATGAAATATGCCGTCGCGATGCTGGTTCTGTTGGCTGCCGCCGCCATTCAAGCTGCCGACTTTTCCGGCTCCTACATCTGGCTCGGGTCGGACAGCGAGCGGCAGGGCGTGGAGAAGGGGGTCGCGGCCGCCGCCGACAGTTCGAGCTTCCTCATCCGCTCCGTTGTGCGGAGCCGGCTGACGTCGTCGAGCAAACCCTATACGAATATCGTGATATCGGTTTCAAGTAACAGGGTCCAATTCAACCGGGACTTCAGCAATCGCCCGGTTAACGGCTCCCTTTCCGGTCCCCCCGTTTCCTGGGAACGCGAGGATGGCAAGGTCTACCAGGTTACCTATGCGCTGGAGGGGGACCGTCTCCTGCAGACGTTCAAGAACGAGGACGGCCTGCGCGTGAACGCGTTTTCCCTGACTCCGGACGGGACCCAGTTGAAGATGGCTGTCACCATCACCGCTTCCGCCTTCAAAGTCCCGCTGTCATACGTGTTGACCTTCCGGAAAGCGGCTGGAACGCCATGAACACCTCCGATCGTGAAGCGGTTCAGGTGCCGAACGCCAGGCAGACGGATATTGTCTTTCGTCCGGAATGCTACAGCGCGTTTCCGCATCTGGTGAGGCTGGACGGCGACGAGCTGCTGCTGGCGTTCCGGGAAGCCCCCCGGGTGGAGGGGATTCATCATACCCATGCGCGTTCCATCATCACCCTGATCCGGTCTTTTGACGGGGGCCTGACGTGGGATCTCTCCAACGCTTCCCAGATGGGTGCCGGCGGCGGGCAGGAGTTCTGTCTGATCAACTTCGGAGGAGGCCACGTGGCCGGGGCGCTGGCCTGGCACGAAGTGGTCGGGGATAAGGAAGCCGCCCGCACCGGGATCCCGAAATTCTACAAGAGCGAGAATCCGTTCCGCACGCCCGGGGCCTGCTGGGCCTGGAGCGACACGTACGGCTTCACCTGGCCCCCGCAGAACATCGCCGTCATGGGCGGGCTGTCCACCATGCCGTGTGGCTCTCCCATTCTCACTCGCGACGGGACGCTGCTGTGTCCCATTTACGACTTCAGCAAGCCGGGATGGAATTCGGTGCTGTGCCGGTCCTCCGACAGGGGGCGGACCTGGCTGGAGCCGGTTGTGATGGCGCAGGGCGAGGCGGGAGAGGTCTGCTTCTGCGAGCCCGCCGTCGTGGAGACGGCTCCAGGCGTTTTACGCGCCCTGCACCGGGTGGAGAATGCCCGTGAGGGCGGCGGATATTTCCGGACGAACACGTCGACCGATGGCGGACTGACGTGGTCCAAGCCCGTGATCACGGATATCCTGAGCGGGGCCTGTCCCCGGCTGCTGAGTCTGAAAGACGGGCGCCTGCTGCTGACCTTCGGCAGGCGCCGCGCGCCGTTTGGCATCCGGGCGCTGCTGAGCGGGGATGGCGGTGAAACCTGGGGGCGGACCGACTGGCTGCTGCGCGCGACAAACAACGGGAACATGGGCTACACCTGTTCCGCGGAACTCGGCAACGGCCGCATGCTCACCGTCTCCTACGCCGAGAATGCCGCCGGCGTCACGGGCATCGTCGGCACGTTCTGGCAGCTGCCGGC
>CAYZVY010000135.1:3324-9845 GCA_964481675.1 uncultured Verrucomicrobiota bacterium | reverse complement strand
CCGCCGATTCCTCGAGCACGCGCATGCGGGCCTCGTTTTTCGTGACGTGTCCGGTGAAGAGGCCCTGCTGCGGGTTATAGAGGCCTCCCTGGGCGTTGATCAGGTCGCGGGCCGCTTTCATCCAGGCGACGATGCCCGGATCCGAGGGGTGGTGGCTCCCGTTCAGGTCGATGGGGTACAGGATGCTCTTGGCGGCCCAGTAATCGAGCGCCACCGGATCCTGGCCGGCCAGCAGCTGATTGGCGCGCAGCGTGGTGCTGGCCGGGTATCCCGACAGCGTGGCGTAGGAGACCCAGATGGCGTCGATGATGTTGAGAACCGGGGCGCGCACGCTGGCGATCATTTTCCCGCAGGTGCGGCCCAGGCCGGCGTAGTGCCGGTAACCGGAGTAGCCGTCCTGCATGGACAGCAGGCCGTAGAAGTGTTTCACGGCGGCGGTGAAATGCGAGCCGTTCCGGTCATGATGTTTCAGGACCGGCACATTGATCAGCTTGATGTTCTGGCGATAGGCGGAGCCGTGCCAGATGCCTTCGCGGAGTTCCACCCGGTTGCCGAACCGGGTGGTGAAGCAGGGGTAGGAGACATATTTCCATTTGCGATAGCCGTCGGTGGCGTGGTCGCCGGCCTCGATAAACCGGTTGCGCAGGGAATCGAGGAGGACGGCCGAAACCGGCTGGCCGGCGAAGACGGTGTTCACGAGATAGAGGAAGCTGTGGGCCCGGTTGTTGGCGTTGGCCTGCACGGAGGTGTTCCCCTCGTAGGCGGCGCTCGTGTCGCAATTCAGGCTGCCCCGGCCCTGGCCGTTTTCCACGATCACCACCTCGCCCGCGAAGCCGTCGGGGTGATCGAGGATCCGCTGGATCAGGCCGCGGATGACGTCGCTGTTGGTGCAGCCGCGATGCTTCCATTGGGCATTGACCTTGACGAGGACCACGTCATATTTGGCGATCATGCCCCACGGGCCGCCGAGAGCGGTCTCGGTCGCGGACCGGTAAAATTTCAAGCCATGGGCGCCCATGAGGCCGAGGAGGGAGTCCACGCCGGCGTGATCGTTTCCGCCGCCGCCCCCCCAGAAGGGTTGATCCGGGATATTCCGGATCCAGAACAGGTCGCTCAGCGGTTGCGGGGCGGGCGGGGCTGCGAGAAGCGCGCCGGGATTGAGAAGGGATACGGCGGCCGCGCCGGAGGCTCCGCGCAGAAAGTCGCGCCGGCCAAAGCGGAAGGGGACGTTTAAATCCGTTGCACGCATATGTTCATTTTAATCGATTTAAGGTGTCATGCAAACATGAAACATGTTATGAAAACGGGTAAAGATCGTTTTGTAATCCGAAAGAGTCATTCCCATGCGTTTATCATCGCGCTGTCTATCGAGTCTGGCGTCCGTCCTGCTCACGGTTCCGGCCTTTGCCGCCTACGTCCAGGTGACCCTTCCGGTCGACACCTTGCCTCAAACCCACGCGTATCAGCGGACGTTGCGGCTGTTCCTCCAGTCCCTGGGAACCAACGATCTCGCCATTCCGGCGATTCCGTTCACCGCTCCGCTGCCCGCCAGCGAGGATGACCGTTACGCGCTGTGGCTGCTGACGCTGCAGCCGGTCGATTTTTCAGAGATCCGGCTTCCGCCCGAGTCGTTCACCCTGGCCGCCATCGAGGGCTCCAACAGCCTGGCCCTGCCTGCGGCCCCCCATGCCTGCCAGCCGCTGGCGTGGCTGGCCACCTGGAACTACGCCGGCAATCCCTATTTCAACATGCGGGCCGTCAAGCTGCGCGCGCTCACGCTCGCCGCCGTCGACCTCTGCATGCTGGATGCGCTGCACGAAACCGATCCGCGCGGCTCCGACCGTTCCGATTACCTGGGCGGCAACCTGATCTGGATTGCCGACACCTTCCGGCGCTGCCAGGATGTGCTGCCGCCGGCCGCACGGCTGGCGTTTGAAGAGGGCCTGAAGAAAATGGTCCGCCGCCTGGCGGACTGGGGCCCCAAGGGGATGATGACGGACATGGACCTGTTTGCCCCGGTGGGGCTCTGGTACGCGCAGCAGGCGCTCCAGGATCCGGAGATCGCCGCGCTTGCCAAAGCCTACTCCACCCCGCTTTTCACCGAGCCTTCCTTCTTCGACTCCGCCGGCTACTTTGTGGACAACGGCTGCTTCGACACGTCCTATAATGGCATCAGCCTTTATTTCGGCTGCTGGGCGGCATTGGCTTCCGACTGGCCGTTTGCCCGCGAGGCGCTGGACAAAGCTTTCCGCCTGCGCGCCCATCTCTGTTTCCCCGATCCGGCGGGCCGCGGTTACACCGGACCCAGCGCCATGAGCTCGCGCACGTCCGGCGATCCGCCCCGCGATCAGTGGCAGTTCCCCGCGCGCCTCCAGGCCTGCGGGATGCTGAACGACCTGGCACTGGCCAGCCGGGGCATTCCCGATGACGCCGCGCTGGCCGATGCGCCCGCCACGCTGCTCAAATCGCTGAACCAGGCCCGGACTGTTTCCCTGAAAGCGCGGCCCTGGGCGGAGTCGCATTGGAGCCAGCGGATCAATTTCGTGGCCATTCACGCCCCGTCCGGTCACCTGGCCCGCGCCCGCGCCACCCTGGCCTCGGGAGCCGTCGCGCCGCCATACGAGGGGACTGGCACGTTCATCCGCGTTTTCGACGACGCGTTTACGATCGCCCGCTTTCCCTCCTATGCGGTCGCTATTCACACCGGTCCCGTGGGGAAGTCGTTCGGCCACAACAATCTCCCGTACGGTTATGGCGGCGGGCAGTTGTCCGTCTTCTGGACGCCCGCCTCCGGCGTCACGCTGGCCGGCCGCCGGCGCGGCGTGCAGGGCGCCGTGTTCGACTCCTGGGACGAATGGCGCTCCTGGCCCGTGCACGCGGTGAGCGGCCTGACTGCCTCGAACGTGCTGGTGACATCCAACCGTATCCGCAAGCCCGTGACGGTCCGGCGGATTTCGGAGGGCCGCGCGGAGATCGAGGTTTCCGGCCGGATGCCCGTGCTTGTTGCGGCGACCCAGTCCGAGGCGGAATCGGGCTTTGATTACCGGCGCCGGTTCATGGCGGACCTCGCGGGTGTCGCCATCGAGACCACGGTGGCTGGAACCAACTTCGCGGCCTTTTCCGAGCTGGTCGAAACGATTCCGTTCTTCATCCAGGAAACGGCCGTCCAGACGGCGGCGGTCCTGAGCGTTCAATGCGGGACCCAGCGGTTGACTGTTGAGCCCGGCCAGTCATTTTCGAATGTGACGGCTATCCAGTCGCACCGGTTTTCGGGCGGGCTGGAAGTGGTTTTCGACAAGCCGCAATCGGTCCGGTTTTCGCCGCTGTGGTTCGACGGCTACCAGACGCGCGCGAAAACGTGCACCGCCCTGGTGGACCTGCTGGATCCGACGACGGGCGCCTCGACGAACCGGTCGGTGCGCTATACGGTCAGGCCGGCCCCGTGAAAGAGGCAAGTCGGGCTCATGCGGCTCACCCTGAGGGTTCGCCCTACCCGTTTCACGTACCTATTTTGGCGCGGCAGGGGCCGGTGTCGGAGCGGTCGGCACCACGGGGGCCGATTTCAGGGGGTCGGCGGGCTTTTTACCCTGCGCCAGTTCCTTTTGCTCCGCCGTCAGCACGTGGGCGATGATGGCTCGCTGAAGCCGTTCCCGGGCTTTGCTGAAATCCCGCGCGCCCGTGCCGGTCATGGCCTTGGTTTCTGTTTCGCAGAGAGCCTTGACGGCGGCCATCTGGTCGGGCGTGAGGTTCAGCTTATTCAATTTGTTTTCAAGATCGCCCAGGAGGGCGTTCAGCTTGACGGTCGCGAGCTGGTCGGGCGTCAGGAGGGTGAACAGCTTTGCGGCGCCTTCATCGGCCAGCTTTTCCCGCTCCGCGCGCAAGGCCGCCGTTGCGGATCCGATTTCCTCATGCTCTTTTCGCAAGGCGGCCATTTGGTCGGCCGCCCCCGCGCCGTTCACTTCGGCGTCGTGACGGGCTTTGCTGTTGGCCTCGCCCCGGGCCAGGAGGGACTCGAGCTGAGCGCCTTTTTCGGTATCCCACCGGCCGAGGGCCGTGGTGACGTCCTTGAATCCGGCGGCGAGCTGGGTTTTCTGGGTGTCCGTGATGTCCGGCAGTTGCTGGATCGCGCGGAAGTCCTTTTCGTAGCGGCCGACCGCCGCCCAGGTGGCTTTCTGCTCCGGCCGCAGCACGGCGTTCAGGCGGGCTTCCGAGTTGGTCTTGATGGTGTTCCGCTCGGCCATGAAGGGTTTCGCCTTCTCCTCCAGGGCGCGGAGCGCGTCGGCATTCTGCGTCTCCTGGGCGGTTTTCATCTCTTTTTTCAAGGCTTCGAATTCGACGGCATGGGCTTTTTCCCAGTCGGCCAGGGCGGCCTTGCGGGCGTCGAGTTCGGTCCGGACCGCCTGGATCTGATCGAGGCTCAGGTCGACCGCTTTCGAGATGCGGTCCCAGTCGTCGGGGAGCGGCGCCGGTTCGTTCTCCTGAGCCCGGGCCGGAAGGGCCAGAATGACCAGTGCGAGGCATAGGCCGAAAATCGTGATGCTGTTTTTCATGTGGCGCTCCGTTGATTGAAAGAACTGCAAACGTAAAGAAATGGAGCGGAGGATGCAAGATAAACGAAGAGAAAGAAGATCCGTCCGATCTGTCCGATCCGACCGATCACAGGTCACAGGTCACACGGGTAGCGAATGGTCAGTCGCCTTCCCGGCCACGGCGTTGCCCAGCCACTCCCAGTAGCGGAATCGCTGGTAGTCCTCGAGCGTGTCGCACGTCGAGGCCCAGGCCGCCTGGCTGAAGCCGTGGCTGGCGGGAAGGGCCAGTTTGCGCAGGTCGTCGGTCAGCGTGCCGGCATCCCAGTGGGCCAGCACCACGGCAAAATCCTCGCCGGCCTGCTCCGAGCCCAGCACCTTGCCGAGCGCCTGCCGCCCGAAATCGCGCAGCGTGTCCTGCGGTCGCTTGGTGAAATGCGAAAAGGCCAGGTAATTCAGGGCATAGGGAATGTGCCGGCCCGTTACTTCGCCGTGGATGCTGACGCCTTCCAGGCCCGATTCGGAGGCCCGCAGGCAGGCTTCCTTGATGGTGCTGACGATGCAGGCGTAGCGGCCCACGCGCCACCACTGGCTGCCCTGGTGCAGGAAGCCGACATTCCGGGCGCCGGGCGGTTGCAGACCCCGAGGCCAGTTGGGGTTGTCGTAGACGGCTTCGGGTTGGCCGTTGTCTAGGTAGTCGGTGAGGGGCAGGGGCTTGGCCAGCAGCATGCCGCTGAGAGTCCATTGGGCGATTCCCAGTGGCGGCAGGATGGCGAACATGGCGGGAGCCTTGCCGCCCATGCCGGCGTTCTGGACGGCGCTCGCCGTCTTCTGGAAGCCGCTGTAGGTGGCGTAGGCGCACAGCTTGTCTTTCAGGTGCGGCGCCATCCGGTCGAGCGCCTGCTTGTAGGACATGCCCTGGTGGAAAAACACCTCGGGGTCGTCGGCCGGCCAGTTTTGGCGGAGGGCTTTGACGAGGGGATGGTGATCGACCAGGAAGTCGCCGTTCTCCAGGTTGACGCCCCCGATGTTGAACTCGCGGAAGAGCCAGTCGATGGAGTCGGCCAGCCAGGCCTGGTAGGCGGGATGCGCCAGGCAGGCGCCGTGATGGCCGTTGAATCCGAGAGGCTCGCCCTTGTCGTCAAGCATGCGCGCGTCGGGATGGGCCTTCAGGAACGTGGTCAGCGAGTAGGGGCTGTCGCCTTCGTAGTAAACGCCCCCGTACCAGGTGGTGCCCACGCCCGGCAGGATGGCCACGCCCTTTGAGGCGGCATAGTCTGCAACCCGTTTGGCGTAGTCGATGCCGCCGTGGGAGTCGCGGAGGAAGCCCCAGATCACGATGCCTTTGATGCCCAGGTTGGCGGCATGGTCGGTCAGCCGCCGGTAATCCTCAAGGAAGGTTTCAGGCCGCTTCAGATAGGGATTGTAGCAGCCCGACGTCTGCATGCCGGGATCGTCCAGGCACCAGTTGCAGCTGTGGTCCCAGGTCCAGAAGTAGGAGTTCGGAAGGGCGCGGGTTTCGTTTTTCAAGGGCGATGTCCTTTCCGCCGGGAGCTTGTTTTGGCCCATGTCAGGCTTGCGCTTCCCGGATCCGAATTTTCCCAGATTAAATCATCCGCTGCGTGATATCCACCATTTCTTGAGCATGCGCGATATCGGACAGGTGCATGCGGCGAAGCGGGCGTTCCGCCCTCCATCAGGTACGCGTGTGGCGCGCCAAACTCATCACGGGGAAACATAAGGGATGCCGAGCAGGCGGGCGATTTCCGCCACGGTCGCGGTTGCCAAAACCCGCCTGGAGAGCGCCTCGGCCTCGGCGGCCTGCGTGGCCTGGATGATCGTCTGGACCTGGGCAATCCGGTGCGGCGGAATCGTGAACGCGGTGAGGCCCATGCCGATGAGGACGGGTATGAACTCCGGGGTGTGAGCCATGTCGCCGCAGATGGAGAGGGGCTTGCCGTGCCGATGGGCCGCCTCGGCGACGGTCTTGATGGC
>CAYZVY010000135.1:0-3224 GCA_964481675.1 uncultured Verrucomicrobiota bacterium | reverse complement strand
CGCAGGACCGCGCGGACTTGCGTTTCAAAAATCCGGGGGTGATGCAGTGTGAAGCGGATGCCGCGAAGGCCGAGAAAAGGGTTCGACTCCTCTCCGGGCGGGAAGTAATGGAGGATCTTGTCCCCCCCGATGTCGAGGGTTCTGAAAACAATCTCGCCGTCCCCCATTTCGTCCATGACCTTCCGGTAAGACAGCCTTTTGTTTGATGCGGCAGGGCGGCGCATGGGGGGGCCGCGGTGGAAGCGTTCGGACAGGCGCATGCGGCTCAGCCGGAGGCTTCGCCCTACCTGCCCTGCGCAATCCTTTCGTGAAACGGGTAGGGCGAAGCCTCCGGCTGAGCCGCATGTAACTGACCTTACCGTTCGATAAACGGCAGGCGGCCGAAGGCGTTCTGGTCGTTGCTGACGGTGGCAAATCGGGTGTTGAACCGCTGGTATTCGCGGTTGGACTTGTCTGTGACGCGGTGGCGGGTGAAGTTGCCGTACCAGGCGATGCCGGTGGCGGGCCCCTTGACCGCGGGGAAGGCGGAGTAGGGGACGTAGACCTCCAGGCTCCAGAAGCCGTCGCCGACGAAGGCGGCGGCCTTGAGGCCCTCGCCGTTCCAGGAGGCGTCCTTGCCGTGGAAATCGGCGATGGACCCGCTGGCGTTGACGATGATCTGGTAGTAATCGGTCTGGTTGCCCATCACGTCGAGGAACAGCTCCACATTGTCGTTCCACCAGATCAGCGAGGCGTCGCGCGTCTCGGGGCCGATGTCCTTCATCAGCTTGGCGGTTTCCGGCTCCGTCATGCGGAAGCCGAAAGTCACCCCGCGCCGCGTCCAGACCGCCTGCACGGTGGTGGGGAACCGGGGCTGGGGCTTCTCCCGGTTCTGCGCCATCACGAACGGCAGCGGCTCGGTGCCCGCCCACGCCGTGTCGTCCAGCTTGCCGTCGATCACGGGATCGTCCGCCGCCTGCAGCAGGTTGAGGGTCTTCAGCCCCGCGCCGCTGGCGTGCTCCTCGGACTGCTTGAAGAACTCGCGCAGGGGTCCGGCGGCGTATTCCAGGCGGCGCGTCACCAGGGGGTCGTCCTTGGCCGCCAGGAACGCGTCGGCCAGCATTTTCTCCATGAGCTGCACCTTGGTCCGGGGGTAGCTGATCTCATAGATGGACTTGGGCGAGAAGCCGGCGTCGGGCCAGCGGCTGTCCTCCCAGCCCGCGATCTGCATGCCGATCACGATCTTCATGGCCACGGCCGCGGGGCCGTACATGTTTTTCACAAAGGCATCCAGGGCTTCCGTGGCGTCGAAGTCGGGATTCCACAGGGTCTTCATCCACACGTAGAGGCTCACGTGCTGGCGCTGCCAGTGGTTGCGCTCGCCGTTGATGAAGGAGCCGACCGTCTTGTCGCGGTTGGCCCGGTAGTGGGCCGTGATGGTTTTCGGAAACAGGTACGCGGCGAGGGTGCGGTCCTCGGGCCAGCAGCTGTAGTGCCAGTTCTGGATCCGGCGGCCGGTCAGGCGGTGCCAGGCGTCGATGTTGGCCTGCTCCGACGCGTTGATGGCCGGCTCCTTGTAGAGGGCCAGCCCGGGCATGCCGCAGATCTGGATCTCGACGTTGTCGGTGAACGCGATGCCCTCGGGGGCGTAGGTGTAGTTCTTGTAGGGCAGGAAGATGACGGTCAGGTCCGGCCAGCGGGTCTTGACCTCCTTGGCCAGCCTGGAAACGAAGGTGCCGAGGATGCGGGAGGCCGTGCCGTAGGGGCCGCCATTGGCGTTCCAGAGCGCCTGGCAGTCCTTGCAGCTGCAGCTGATGGGAATGTCGGCCGGCGAGACGGTGACCGACTTGCCGTTCAGGATGCCGGTGGCGCGGTCCGGGGCGCTGGTGGAGGCCAGCTGGCGTTCGATCTGTTCGAGGTAGGTTGTGAGCGTGGCCGGGTTGCCGTAGCAGAGCATGGAGAAGTCGCGCTGGCCGTCGGCGCGCAGCTGGAAGATCTCCGGTCGCGTTTCCTTGTAGAGCGAGTCCCAGCCGTGGGGCGCGTGCACGATCAGCTTGACGGGCCAGCTGTTGAAGGAGCGCAGGCGGCGGTGGAGGCCGCCCAGGTCGGCCGCGCCGATGCGGGGGCCGCCGGAGGGCCAGATCTCGCGCATGCGGAAGGCGGGGGCGTCGGTCCAGTGGGCGGGCGCCACGGTCAGGGTGGGGGTATGGGGCAGGTAGGTTCCGGTCCAGGTGTTCGTCTTCTGGTGCTCGGGCCAGTACCAGCGGACGCCGACGGCGCGTTCCAGGAAGTCGTAGATGGCCCAGGCGGCGCCGGGTTCGTCCTGGCCGGCGAGGGAGACGCTGTCCGGCCCGGTTTTGACGGCAAAGCCCTCGGGGCCGACGGGTTTCGGGAAGAGGGCCTGGTCGTCGGGCTGGATGGCGACGATGAGGGAGGCCATGCCGTTTGAGGGAGCGGCGACGATGGGCAGCTTGGCGCCGGTGACTTTTTCCAGGTGCGTTTGCAGGTCCTGGATGGCGGCGCGCAGGAGGGGCGGGGGCTTGGCGGGGGACACGATCACGGCGGCGGGCTGGCCGTCCTTGACCAGCGTCACGGGGGCATGTTTCGGGGTGGGGCAGGCGGTGACGGGTGAAAGGTCGTCGGCCAGTCCGAGGGAAGCCGTCAGGATGAGGGTGCTCACGGTAGCTCCGGCGCAAAGTCGTTTCATGGTAAATCCTCCAGTGGCGAACATAGTGCCGCCATGGCTTCCCGTCAAGTTCGCACATCTGCCTTGGAGTGCAAGCAATGGAGCACCTTCGTGTGCGCCGCATGCGCCTGTCTGGCGGCGGTTTTACCAGCGGGGGTGCGGCGTTTCGGCACGATCTGGCGGCCGCTTTGGCGCGCTGGCGCCACCCAACGCGGCTTCACGGCCCGGAAGGCCTGTTTGCCGCGTCGCGCGGCGCCATCATCACCAAATCGCCGCGCCATATCGTGCTGATCGAAACGCCGCACCCGACTAGCCATCGCGCGCCCTCGGCCCTGTCGGGCACTCTCGGGCGGCGCGCGACTTCGGTTTCCGAAGAGTCGCCCGAAACATGCAATTCGACTTTGAACCGCTGAACCGTGAACCGCTGAACCGTGAACCGCTGAACCCATTAATGCGCTTTACAAAGGGGAGGCGATTTGGTTTACTTCCTGTTCGACCAACACCGTGGGGCGGTAGCTCAGTTGGTAGAGCGCCAGAATCGCACTCTGGAGGCCGTGGG
>CAYZVY010000134.1:0-11664 GCA_964481675.1 uncultured Verrucomicrobiota bacterium | reverse complement strand
AGCAGCGCCACGGCGAAGAGCAGCATCGCGATGATGGCCGGCAGGACGATCCGGAGGATGAACCGGATGCGCCGCGGATTCTGGGGCTCGAGGCGGTCGGTCGACCGGGTGGAGCGCCGGGAGCCCGAGAGGATGGCGTCCCGGAATCCTTTCCACAGGTCGCTGGGCATCTCCACGCCGGCCGCCTCGCCCGCGGTCGCGGTGTGGAAGTCGCTGCCCGCGCTGACCAGCAGCCCGCGGCGCCGGGCGATCTCGCAGAGCTGGTTGCGGTCGTTTTCGGAAAAGGCGGCATAGAGGGCCTCGATGCCGTCGAGCCCTGCGGACTTGAGATCGGGCAATAGCCCGTCCAGCCGTTCGGGGTTGGGCTCGAGCTGCAGCGGGTGGGCAAGGAAGGCGCTGCCGCCCGCGCGGTGAATCAGGCCGATGGCGTCTTCGATCGCCAGGCGCCCGTCGGCGCCGACCGCCGGGCTGGCGGCGGCGCGGGTGAGGCTGAGGCGGTGCTTGCGGACGGACCCCGCGATGCTGTCCACCCCGGGCTCCCGGCTCTGGCGGATGGCGGCCAGGGCGGCCCGGAGCTCGGCATGCTCGGGGTCGAAGCCGTAGGCCAGCAGGTGGGTTTCCCGGCCCCGCCACCAGGTGGTGATTTCGACGCTGCTCAGGAACCCGACGCCGCGCCTGGCCAGCCGGGTGCGGAAAGGTTCGAGCCCGTCCAGCGTGTCGTGGTCAGCCAGGGCGGCATAGGCCACGCCGGCATCGGCCAGCCGGTCAGCCAGGTCCTCGGGGGAGAGCCCGCCGTCGCTGAACGTCGAGTGACAGTGGAAATCGACTCGGATGGTCGTGGTCATGGCGCCCGGACGGGCCGGCCGGTCAGGCGGCCGGAGCGTCCGCTTTCCTGGGTGTCAGCAACGACACCCCGATGAGGGTGAGGAAGCTGAGGGGAATGGAGACGATGCCCGGGTTGCTGAACGGGATGGGCGCCGTCGCGGGATCGAGGCCGTAGAGCTTGTAGAGTTCGGGCGAGAGCAGGATGATGAACAGGGAGGAGAGAATGCCCATGAAGATGGAGGCCACGATGCCCTTGGCGGTGGTGCGTTTCCAGAACAGGAGCATCAGGATGGCCGGCAGGTTGGCCGAGGCGGCGACGGCGAAGGCCAGGCCCACCAGGAAGGTCACGTTGACGCCCTTGAAGATGATGCCGAGCACGATGGCCAGGCCGCCGATGACGAAGGCCGAGGTTTTGCCGGCGCGGATCTTGGCGCGGTCGTCCATCTTGAGCTTCAGGAAGCGGTCGCAGAAGTCATGCGCCACGGCCCCCGATGCGGCCACGATCAGGCCGCTGACGGTGCCCAGCACGGTGGCGAAGGCGATGGCCGAGATGATCGAGAACAGCAGCTGCCCGAAGGAACGGGCCAGGAGCGGGGCCGCCATGTTGCTGTCGGCCGGATTCAGCACGCCGTTGATGACGGCGCCGATGCCCATGAAGAGGGTGAGGATGTAGAAGAAGCCGATGGCCGCGATGGCGACAATGGTGGACTTGCGGGCGCTCGCCGGGTTGGGCACCGTGTAGTAGCGGATCAGGATGTGGGGCAGCGCGGCGGTGCCGAGGAACAGCGCCAGCATGAGCGACAGGAAGTCGAGCCGCTCCAGGGGGGTGCCCTGCACCTTGAACTTCAGGCCCGGCCTCATGAAGAGGTTGCCGGCCGTGGATTCGGGGTAGTAGGCCGTGATCTTCGCGCCTTCGCTGTCGGCGAATTTCGCCTCTTTCCAGCGGCGGATCGACGTGTCCTTCGCGGAGACGACCGCGAGGAAGCGGAAGGGCGAGACGCGGCGTTCCACGCCGTCGGGGTTGCCTTCCAGCTTGTCGATGTTGCCGACCTGCCGCAGCGTGTTTTCCTTGGAGGCGGGCGCGCCGTTGACCAGGGTGCGGCCGTCGGGCTTGACCACCACGGTCTGGATTTCCTTGAGGGAGACGGCGCCGTCCTGGTGGCTGACCAGCCACCAGGATTCGTTCCCTTCGCGGGTCAGGCGGGCGAAGGTCTTCTTGGACGCGTCGCGGGTTTCGACCACGGTCCAGCCCGGCTCGGTGACCGTCAGCTTGCCGTCCGGCTCCGCGGCGGGCAGGGCCGCGTAGGCATAGGGGGTGACGTTTCCGCCCTGGTCGGGTTTGGTGGTGAAGCCGCGGACGCACACGGCGATGACGAGAACGGTGGAGAAGACGATCAGCAGGGCGCCCTTGAGGAACTGGACGTAGGTGGTGGAGGCCATGCCGGCGGTGGCGACGATGGTGATGACGATGGCGCCGACCATGATCACGCCCCAGTGGTGGGCGAGGCCGAGGAGCGGTTCCACGAGGACGCCGGCGCCCACCATCTGCGGAATCAGGTAGCAGATGGAGACGACGAGCGTGCTGATGGCGGCGGCCAGCTTGATGCCGGGGGAGTTGTATTTCGAGTCGATGGCGTCGGTGAAGGTGTATTTGCCCATCCGCTTCATGGGCTCGGCGACCACGAAGAGGGCCACGATCCAGCCGGCGAGATAGCCGACGGAATAGAGGAAGCCGTCATAGCCCATCGTGGCGATCATGCCGCAGATTCCCAGGAAGGAGGCGGCGGAGAGATAGTCGCCGGCGAAGGCGATGCCGTTGACGGCCCAGTGGATCTGGCCGCCGGCGGCATAATAGCTGCTGGAGGTTTTCGTCTTGTTCCCCAAATAGAATGAGAGGCCCAGGACGAACAGGACGAAGAGCAGGAAAATCGCGATGGCCATATCAGCGGACTCCTTCGGCGGGTTTTTCGGTCGGGGCAAGATCGCGTTCGCGGGCGCGGCACATGGCGTCATAGACCAGGGCCTGCAGCAGGGCCACGACGATGAGGGCGAATCCGTAAACGGTGGCCAGGTTCATGCCGCCGGCAATCGTTTTTTCCATGAGCAGCGGGTTGAGGAGGTTGATGGCCACAAACCCCGCGTAGAACAGCGAGTACAGAATCGCCATCCAGGCCCCCAGCCTCATTTTGTAGGCGGCGGCAGGATCGCTTCCAACAGGAACAGCCGGCTCGTGCAGCATAACAGACCCTCCTTTAATAAAAGTATTATATCATATCAGCGAGGCGTGCGAAGACAAGCAATGGTTTCTGTTATTATAGGGATTCATCGGGCCGGGATTGCGGCTTCCTGGCTCGCGGGATGGTTTGCAGGATTGCCTCCCGCGCAAGCCGTATGGTAATAAGTCGGCTGGCTATCGCGGTGTCGCCGTCACGAAAGGACGTCCATGGTTACCCTTGAAAACGAACGGATTCGGCTGAGCCTGGGAGCGGATGGCCGGGAGGCGATCCTGGAAGACCTCCGGCACGGTTGCGCCTGGAAGCTCGACCCGTCCCGCCAGACCTTCTTCCGCCGGCTGGCCGATGGGAAACCGGGCCTCCCCGCACCGTTTCCAGCCGGCCGCGTGGAGCGCACGGGGGATTCCCTGACGGCCCTTTATCTCCTTCCGGAGGGCGCCATCCAGGTTCGCTGGGAACTGGCGTTCGATCACGTTCGACTGGTGCTGGCCGTTTCGGGCGACGCCATCCAGATCGTATCGGCGCCCGGCGTCTTCCGTCCGGCGGCGGGAAAGGCCAGCATCCTTCTGCCCCCCCACCAGGGTGTTCTCTATCGCGGCGGGGACGACCCCTGGGAGGATACCCGCGAAGGTGGCGCCCACGGCAACTTTTCGCTTTCCATGGCGGCCGCGCTTTCGGATCGGGGTGCGCTGCTGGCCACCGCCGAGGATTTGGCTTCCTGGCAATGCCAGTTCGGGGAGGACCGGAGTGGTCCCTTTTTCACCTTCCAGGTGGTGCGCGACGAGGCGGAAGGCTGGTTTGAGCGGGAGGTGCGCCTGTATCCCGTCGAATCCACCGTCACGGGCGTGGCCAAGCGCTACCGCGCCCGGATCCGGGAACGGGGCGAGTTCGTGTCGTGGGACGAGAAGATCGCCCGCAAGCCCATCCTGCGGAACCTGTTCGGCGGCCTGATGGCCTTTATCGGCTACAACAAGGCCCCGGATATCGATTACGCCGCCTCGGCCCGCCGGCTCCACACCCTGGGTTTCGAACATGTTCTCTATTATCCCGTGCGGATGTGCAACTATTCCCTGGATTTCCTGATGGGCGGGGATGAGCCGATCTGGCTGAGCGACGAGGAACTCCGCCGCCTGCACGAGGTGCCCGGGGCCCTCCTCGCCCCGTGGGGCTGGTTCATCGAGGGGCTGGACGACGGCAGCCCGCGCATGGACCGCCTGTACCGCCGCAAGGCCGATGGCGGCACGATCAACGGCTGGCGCATCGAAAAGCAGCAGTGGAAAACGGTGTGCATCCCGTTCCAGGTGGAGGAAAGCCGGCGGCGGTTTGCCTCGGACCTGCGCGAGATGGACTGGATCCACTACGACGTCAACGCCACGCGCCTGGGCCGCGAGGCGTGTCATGCGCACGACCATGCCCCCCACGCCGGAGAGCCGCTCGGCAGGCGCGGCGACGTGGAGTGGACGCGCCGGCTGCTCGGCCCCGAAACCAACGGCAACCGCATCGTGTCCAGCGAGGGCTTCCAGGATCGCTATGCCGGCAGCTATGACATCGGCACCACCAAGCTCCTGTTCGATCCCGCCAACCGCTTCTGCACTCCGGTTCCCCTCACCATGCTGGTCCTCCACGATTCCTGCATCCACGACTGGTGGGAGGTTTACAACTACAACCTGCTTCCGGGCTTCCCGCCCGCCCGGACCCGCTTCGGCTGCGTCGGGTCGGGCGACGCCCCCCGCAAGGCCGCGCAGGATGCCCTTTACGGGTCTCCGCCGAACGTCTTTCCCTTCGGCCGCCAATACGCCTGGTCGGATATCCAGAGCCGCCGCACGTTCTCCTTCCAGATCGGGCTGGACGATGTCGAGGTCCAGGCCGCCCTTCAAGCGGCCCTGCCGGTCGCCCGCCTGCATGGACGGATCGGTAAGCTGGAGATGACCGGCTTCGAGCTCCTCAGTGCCGACGGCTTTCTACAGGCCACCGTCTTTGCCGACGGCACGCGGATCGTGGCCAACCTGGGCGACCGGCCGCGGGAGGCGCCCGGACTGGGACTGATTCCGCCCGAATCATGGCGGGAGATCCGGCCGGATGGAAGCCCGGCCTCGCCCCCGGGCGCCTGAGGGCCGTTTCAATGTTTACAGCGAGGGGCCTGACGGGTATTTTATGGGTCTGTCCATGGTCTATCCGTTGAGAGGAGTCCCTTTTTTGACAGCATCATCCGTTAAAGCCCCCGTCCGCGTCATCTGGTCCGCCTGCCATACCGGGCCCGCCCGGGAAGACTATCTGCACGGCGTCATCGACCGCGCCGCCGCCGAAGGCGTGAGCGGCATCGAACTGTCGGGAACCGGCATCGAGCCCTATATCGGCTACCGCGATTATCCGGCCCTGGCGGCCGGATTGGATCGCGCCAAGCTGGCCGACAAGCAGGCGATGCTCGACCGGCTGACCCGGCACGCGGCCGACGCGAAGCTCCGCTTCGGGCTGTGGCACCATGAGATCCACGGGCCCCGGGACATGATGGACCGGGTGGAGGGACTGAAGGCCGCCGACGGTCTGATCGACCTCGACAGCCCCGCGCTCTACAAGCTGATCACCGCGCGACTCGACGAGTTCTTCGATCTCTTTCCCCGCGTGGACGAGCTGGTGCTGACGATGACGGAAACGCGCTTCCCGGTTTTCCGCCGGCCGTTCTGCGCCATTCCCGTAGCCGAGCGGGTTCGCCGGCTGCTCCACGCGGTGCTGGCCGCGGTGGAGCCGCGGGGCAAGCGGCTGGTCATCCGCCCGTTCTCCGCGCTGCGCGAGGACGAACTTCACGTCCGCGAGGCCGTGGAAAAGCTGGATTCCAGGGCCATCGCCATGATGTACAAGACCGAACCCTTCGACTGGCATCCGTTCCTGATGAACGAGCCGCTGATCGGGTCCATCCCCACCCTGGAAGCCCGGGCCGAAACCGACTCGGGCGCCGAGTATTACGGGCAGGGCGTTTTCCCGTGCAGCTATATCGGACACCTGGAGCACCGGCTCGCCCCCGCCCTGGAGAAGGGCGCCCGGACGGCCGTGATCCGGGTCGACCGTGGCGCGCACCATCCCGCCCTGGGCCATCCGATCAACGAAGCCAACGTGCTGGTTCCCACGCGATGGCTGATGACGCCGGGGAGCACGATGCCGGCGCTCTGGTCCGCCTGGTTCCGGCAACGGCACGGGGCCTCGGATCCCGGCCTCTTCGACGTGCTGGAAAAGGCGTTCGATGTCATCAAGGGCACCCTGTACATCGACCGCCAGTCGTTCACCCACCGCCTTTTCCCCGATTTGACGGGCGCCAAGCATGTGCAGGCCTTCGGGCTGTTCGAGGAGTCTGTCCCTCTTTCGCATATGAGCCGCAACTGGGGAATCCTGTCCGACCGGACGACCCTGACGCACGAACAGCTCCTGGCCGAAAAGGAGAAGGCGCTCGCGCTGGCCGAATCGCTTGTCGTGGAATTCGACAGCCGCGCCGGGTCGCTTCCGGACGCGGCGCGCGTGGCGATCCGCGAATCGCTGGCCCGCCTGCCGCTGCTTGCCCGCGCCTGCCGGGCCTTCTGCCGGGTCTGCGCAGCCCACCTGGAGGACGTGTGGAAGCGGCCGGCGCGCAGCACGGATCCGTTCGCCCTGGAGGCGACTCGCATGCTGGAACTGGCCGACCGCATCGAGCGGGAACGCGGCGCCGATTTCTGGCTGGATATGCCCGCGTGCATGCGGAACGGGGTCAACGGCCTGGTCGAGGAGCGGAGCCTGGAGCTGCCGTTGCGCCAGGCCGTCGAGGCCGGCCCGCTCCTGGAGGATTATGTGCTGTGCGGATTCGCGTCCGAGGGGCACCGGCTGCGCAAGATGCTGCACACGGGGCGGACCGTTGTCTGCCAGGGCCGCTACATCCGCGAAACCGGGGTCGGCGCGGACGAGGGGATCGGGTACCAGCTGGCGTGCAAGGCCGGGCAGCGGTATCGCCTGACGCTGACCGTGGCGGGCGACGGGGACGTTGAACGGCCCGGCGTGATCCGGATCGGAAACGCGGCGCATGCCTTCAATCCGGGCCGGCAGGCGGGGTTTGTCGATTTTTCGTTCGAGGTGACGGCATCGGCGGATGCGCTGCTGCCGGTTGCGGTGTCGGGATCGTCCACGCAGCCCTGCCGCGTGGCGCAGATTCGCCTCGACCGGGTGTAGACGGAATGACAGGGGAGGTTGTATGAGCCGGGATCGGACGATCATTCGCGAGTTGGCCGCCCGTGTGGCGGAATGCGCCGCGCTGCCGGCGCAGGAGGAGAAGCGCAGGCTGTGGCGCGCGCTGAACGCACGCAAGCCGGTCCGTCCCATGGTGATGATCGACCAGGTGTGCTGGAACGAAATGAACGTGGAGGACGAGCTGACCCTGCGCTGCACGGACCCGGAATGCCGCGGCTACGAGGACGTCCTGCGCCGGACGCTGTTCCAGTGGCGCCATTTTCCCGTGGACATGGTGGTCGAGCCGTTCATCCGGGTGCCCAAGGCGATCCATAACAGCGGCTTCGACGTCCACGTTCACGAGAAGAAGGCCGTGAGCGATCCGACCAATTCCGTGGTCGGCCACAAATACACCAACCAATTCGAGAGCGAAGCCGACCTGGACAAGATCCGGATGCCGCGGATTTCCCACGACGCCGCCGAGACGGCGCGCCGGCTGGCGGTGGCGCACGACCTGTTTGACGGCGTCCTGGATGTGACGGCCTGGGGCGCGGATCCCTACCTGTCGCTGTGGGACCCCATCAGCACCTGGATGGGGGTGGAGCAGGCCCTGTATGCCCTGGTTGACAGGCCCGAATATATGCACCGGCTGGTGGGGCGGGTGACGGAAGGTTATCTGTCCATGCTGGATCAGCTGGAGAGCGGCGGGCTGCTGTGCGGCTCGCAGAGCCTGATCCATTGCACGGGGGCTTACACCGACGACCTGCCCGCGCCCGGCTATGACCCGGAGCGCCCCCGCACCCGCGACCTGTGGATGTTCGGGCTGGCCCAGATGTTTTCCACGGTGTCGCCGGACATGTTCAAGGAATTCGAGGTGGATTATGCCAGCCGCATCTGCGGCCGCTTCGGGTTGGTCTATTACGGGTGCTGCGACCCCCTGGACCGCAAGATGGCGGAGGTGCGGCTGATTCCCAACGTGCGCAAGGTGTCGATGAGTCCCTGGGTGGACGAGGAGCGGGGCGCCGCCGAGATCGGGAGCGCGTATGTCTATTCCCGCAAACCCAACCCGGCGCTGCTGGCCTGGGACCATTTCGATCCGGCGGCGGTGCGCCAGGATCTGCAGGCGACCCGGCATGCCTGCAAGCGCCAGGGCTGTCCGCTGGAGTTCATTTTGAAGGATATCAGCACGGTCCGTTACCAGCCTCAACGGCTGTTTGAGTGGGGGCGCATCGCCATGGCGGTGGCCGAGGGATCGTGATATGATACTTTGAATAATCCGGTAATGCTGGCCTGATTTGGCCTAAGTATGGTATGCTTTCCGGTATGCATATCAGTCTTCCGAAAATCATTCAGGGCGGCATGGGTGTCGGCGTTTCGAATTGGCACCTGGCGCAGGCCGTTTCAAAGCTGGGACAATTGGGTGTGGTTTCAGGTACGGCGCTGGATCTGGTGCTGGCCCGCCGCCTGCAGGATGGCGACCCCGGCGGCCATGTCCGCCGCGCCCTGGCTCATTTTCCCTTCATGAAGATGGCGCAGCGGGTGATGGACGCGCTGTTCGTCCCGAGCGGGAAAAAGCCGGAGGTCCCCTATAAGCTGGCGGGCATGCATGCGATCCGGGGGCCGCGCGGTCGCGAGGAACTCTGCATCGTGTCGAATTTCGTGGAAGTCTTCCTGGCGCGCGAGGGCCACTCGCGCCCGGTGGGCATCAACTACCTGGAGAAGATCCAGCTGCCCCACCTGCCGTCCATTTACGGCGCCATGCTGGCGGGCGTCGCGGTGGTGATCGTCGGCGCCGGGATTGCCGTTGAAATGCCGGGCGTCCTGGACGTCCTGGCGAACCACCAGGCCGCCACCTATGCCATCCGGGTGCACGGGGCCACGGCCGACACCGAGGTCCATACCGTTTTCGACCCCTCCGTCTACCTGGAAGAAGGCGCGCCGCTGCCGCCTCTGGACCGGCCCGATTTCCTGCCCATCATCTCTTCCGACGCCCTCGCCACGATGTTCATCCGCAAGGCGAACGGCCGCGTCGACGGGTTCATCGTCGAAGCCAACCAGGCGGGCGGTCACAACGCCCCGCCGCGGGGGGCCCTGCAGCTGACCGCGGATGGACAGCCGATTTACGGACCCCGTGACAAGGTCGACCTGGCCGTCATGCGGAAGCTGGGCCTGCCGTTCTGGCTTGGAGGCTCGTTTGATTCTCCGGAGCAGCTGACGGCGGCCCTTGCCGAAGGCGCGGCCGGCGTGCAGGTCGGAACCGCCTTCGCCCTGTGCGTGGAATCGGGACTGCTGCCCGAGGTCCGGCTGGCGCTGGTGAAGAAGGCTTTGGCGGGGGATGCCCGGGTGTTTACCGATCCCGTGGCGTCGCCGACCGGTTTTCCCTTCAAGGTGGCCCAGCTGGAAGGCTCGCTGTCCGATGAGGCCGTCTATCTCGGCCGCCACCGGATCTGCGATCTGGGTTACCTGCGCGAAGCGTACCGGCAGGAAGATGGCTCCGTGGGCTACCGGTGTCCTGCCGAACCCGAGGCCAGCTTCCTGGCCAAGGGCGGCCGCCCCGAGGAGCTGGTGGGTCGCAAGTGCGTGTGCAACGGGCTCATGGCCAATATCGGGTTGGCGCAGCGGCTGCCGGGCGGAGGCCTGGAGCCCCGCCTGCTGACCCTTGGCGACTCTTTCGGCAATATCGGCCGCTTCTGCACGGCCGAGCATCCCGATTTCACCGCCGCGGACGTCGTCCGCCGCCTGCTGGGGTAAGGCCTGTTTCGTATCCCGGCGCTTACCCGAGAAGGGTCGGCAGCACGTAGTGCTCCGGCCCCTTCAGAACCAGCGCCTTGGATACGTCGAGCCGCTCAAAGCCCAGGTGAATGCCCCACGCGGCGCCCTTGTTGGTGCCCAGCGCGATCAGGACTTCATGCTCTCCCTTGGCGGCCTTCATCACGGCCTTGCCCTTGTCCGGGATGGCCGGATTGGTGCCCTTGGGGTCGTGAAACACCTTCCTGCCGTTGATCCACGCCTTGATCGGCCCGTCATAGCCGAACAGGATGGCCAGCCGCATGGCTTCCGGACATGAGAAGCGGCAGGCGAACCAGACCACTTCGTCGAGTCCGCCATGTTGGGCAATCTCCTGATGCAGATCGCAGAACACGGACGGGAAGCGGCGCGTAGCCATCTTGAGCGTCTTGAGCGAGGCGGGGTAGCCCAGCTTGTCCAGCTTGCCCGCGCCCGGCTGATAGGCGCTGACGCGGAGCTCCCGCACGAGCGGCGTGACGGCGCGGGGCTTTCCCAGGGACACCGGCCCCATGACCGGCAGCGCGCGCCCGGCTTCATCCACGATGTTGCAGACCGGGTCGGTGCCGTACCCGTAATACAGGGACGCTTCGCCCAGGCGGGCGGGGGACAGGTTGCTGCGCACGCGCACGCGCGTGCCCTCGAGTTGGATGTCGAAATGATTGGAGGTGCCCGCTTGGGTGACCAGGGTGAATCCCACGGGCCGGCCGCCGGACGTCAGGCGCCCCGCCACGTTGGCGTATTCGACAACCGCCACGCCCAGCCCCCGCTTGTTTTCGATCGCGCTCGACTTGAGCGCGATGGGCGGGAGGCCGGCCTTGCGGTCGCCGCGCAGCACTTGCATGGCCTGGGCCAGACGCCCGCCGAGGACCGTGTGGCCCTCGCCGCTGATGTGGATGCCGTCGTCGAGCGGCAGGTCGATGGCCGGCACGGTGGTCAGATTCTTGATCGCCAGCGGCAGGCGCCGCTGCTGGTCCTGGATCGAGTTCCAGGGCGCCGCCGATTCCGCCGGCCAGCCGATGACCCGCGCAATCTGCACGATCGCCACCGGCAGGGCCCTGTCGCGGCAGTCGCGCCGCAGCGCGGCCACCAGCTCCTGCATGCGCTTTGTGTAGACCGGGGCGGCCTGGGCGTTGGCGTCGCTGCAGCCCTGGTACCAGATCATGCCCGCCACGCGGCCGCCGTTTTTCCGCAGCCTCCGTACGAGCGCCCCATACAGGCTCTTGCCCCCCTCGGCCTTCCGCCCGGGATCCCACTGGGCCATCGACGTGCCGCCGTGGCCACAGGCGATCAGCCCCTGGGGTACGCCGGTGTAGCGCGTCATGGCGAGGCCGAAGGCGGGGCCGGGGCAGACGCCCCAGTCGGCCGGCGGCTTGGCCGGCCGGGCGCCGCACAGGTCGATGTGGACGGGGTCCACGCACGCCCACATGTTGTGGATGGGATCCTTCGCCACGGCCCAGCGGTCGTCCATGAAGAACGCGCGGACCGCGGGATCGGCCGGGAGCCGCTTTTTCGGGAACAGGCCGCAGCCCTGCATGTTGGACTGCCCGCCCAGCAGCCAGACGTCGCCCACCAGCACGTCGGAGACGGCCAGGGTCTCGTCGCCGGCCTTGAGCGTGATGTCATAGGGGCC
>CAYZVY010000133.1:0-11669 GCA_964481675.1 uncultured Verrucomicrobiota bacterium | reverse complement strand
CCCGTCGCCATATACGCCTGAAGCTCGCCGCTTTCCGTTGAATTGAAGAACGCCATGCTGCCGTCGGGCGAAAGGAACGGGTGCAGGTGCATGTCCGATTCAAGCAGAAGAGGGTGGACAACCGCTTTCGGGAGGGTATGATGGAGGCTGTTTTTCTTCCTCATGAAAAGGGGTTCAGATGCGCAGACTCGAGGGAAAGACGGCCATTGTAACCGGCGCAACCAGCGGCATCGGCTGCGGCATCGCGGAGTTGTTCGCCTCGGAAGGGGCCGCCGTGGTGATCGGCGGGCGCGACGAGGCGAGGGGGCGCGAGGTGGTCAACGCCATCGCCGCCCGCGGCGGGCGGGCGTTCTTTGTCGCCGGCAACGTGGCCGAGGTGGAAACCAGCCGGCGGCTCGTCCAGGCCGCCATCGGGGAGTTCGGCGGGCTGGACGTGCTGGTCCCCAATGCCGCGGTGCTCGGAATCGGGAGCGTGCTCGACCTCTCCATCGAAGCGTGGAAAGAGACCCTGGACATCAATCTCACGTCCGTCTTCTGTCTGGTCAAAATGGGCGCGCCCGAGATGCTCAAGCGGAACGGCGGCAGCATCGTGGTGACCGGCTCCATCGCCGCGTTCAAGGCGTTTCCCAACCATCCCGCCTATTGCGCCTCCAAGGGCGCGCTGGTGCCCCTGGTCCGGCAGCTTGCCATCGATCTGGCTCCGCGCATCCGGGTCAATGTCATCTGCCCGGGGCAGGTGGATACGCCCTTGCTGCACGACTCCGTGAGCGCCTTCCCCCATCCCGACACCATTCTCCGGGAAACGGCGGCCCGGATCCCCCTGAAGCGTTTCGGCACCCCGAAGGACCTGGCGCAGGCCGCCCTTTTCCTCGCAGGGGACGAGTCGACGTGGATGACCGGCACGGCGATCACCCTCGACGGCGGACTGATGACGGGCGCGTGAACGCGGAGGCCTGCAAATGAAACGTAATCGAGTCCAGGGGCCTGAATACCGGGGCGTGCTGGAGGGCTTTTACGGACCCCGCTGGACCCATGCCGACCGGCTGGCCTTGCTGGACAAGATGCCGGCCTGGCGCATGAACCTGTATATCTACGCGGCCCGGAACGACCCGTATCACCGGTACGGCTGGGCGGTTCCCTATCCGCGCGACGAGATGCGCCGGTTCGCGGCATTGGCCGAGCGGGCGGCGCTACGCGACGCGATGCTTTCGATCGCGATTTCCCCGGGGCCCGATTACGACCATACCCGCAAGCGCCACCGCGACCTGCTGATGCGCAAGCTGGGACAGTTCGTCGATCTCGGCTGCACGCTGTTCCCGATTTTTTATGACGGGGCGGATGCGCCGGTCGATTTCAACGGCCCCAGCGGAGCGGCACACGCGGAAAAGCAGGCGGCGGTGATCAACGGGTTCCTGGAAAAACTGTCGCGCCAGGCGCCGGGTGCGCGGGTGATGTGCTGCCCTTCCGAATTCGGCAGCGCGGAAAAAAGTGACTACCTGTGCCGGCTCCACGCCCGGCTGGACCCCCGCGTCATGGTGATGTGCACCAGCGTGGATAAGCCGGACCCGGGGGAGGTGCGGACCCACTGCCCCCTGACCTGGCCCAAGAAGTTTACCAACGGGGGGGCGGAACGGTATGCCCGCAACTTCGGCAGGAAGCCCTTCCTCTGGGACAATTTCAACTGCTCCGATTTTTCCATGAACCGGCTGAATTGGTCCCCGTATTCGGGGCGCGGCGACCGGCTGGACGCGTTATGCGCGGGCATCGTCCTGAACCCCCAGCACCTGGCCCTGCTGAACGACCCGGTCTTCGGAACGGCCGGCGAATTTTTCGGGAACCCCCGGGCCTACCATCCGGGAAGGGCCATGGACCGGAGCCTGGCTGTCTGCCTGGGCAAGGAGGGCGCCCGGGTCGGCCGCATCCTGTCGAAATGGTATACGAGCGAGTGGTCGGGCTACTCGTCCCGTGAGTTGAATCTCCCGGGACTGAAGGCGGGGCTGTCGGGGTCCCGGGCCGGGCGGCTCCTGCTGCTGCGCCGGATAAAAATAATCTTGGAACCGGTTGCCGGTTTGGAACGCGCGTTTGACCGGACCCTGATGCCGCCGGACTGGGCCTGTCACCTGAGCGCCTATGTCCGGCTGCTGACCGGCTGGGCGCGCGCGGTGGAGGCGCTCTGCAGCGCTGCCCATTTGGAAATGCCGGTTTCGCCGGAACAGGCCGGGGCCGCCCGCGCCCGGCTCAAGGAGTTGCGCGGAGCCGATAACCGGCTGCCGGATTCGCTCCTGGCGTATCTGGAGGAGTTGGTTGATGGCGTGAGCGCCGGAGCGGTTGTCAAATAGACGGGGGAGACCCATGGAGTTTTCAGACGTGATTCAGCGGCGGCGTTCGGTCCGGCATTATCGGAACGACCCGGTTCCCGGGGAAATGCTGGAGCGGCTTTATCAGGCGTTGCGGGTGGCGCCATCGACCGCGAACCGGCAGGAGCGGTCGTTTTATTTTGTGCATGACCTGGAAAAACGACGGGCGATCGTCACGCAGGCCTGTAACAATCAGCTCTTTATCCTGGAAGCGCCGATCCTGGTGGCGGCCAGCTGCAAAAAGGATTATGCTATCGACTTAGCCATTGCCGTGGACCACCTGGTCCTGGCGGCAACGAACGAGGGACTGGGCACCTGTTGGATCAGCTGGTTCGAGCAGGAGAAGGTTAAGAAAATCCTGGGCATCCCGGAGTCCAGGGACCTGCCACTACTCGTTCCACTCGGATTCGCTGCCGAGAGCCCGGAGGCCCGGTCACGGAAGTCGGTAGATGACTTGATTGTTGTTCAATAGCCGGTTAGGGAGGACTGCATGACGATGAGAGTGCTGGTTTTTCTTGCGCTGTTCCTGACGGTGTTGCCTTGCGCACATGCGCTCACGTTCACCTGGGACGACGAGTCCGCCGATCACGCGTGGACGAACCCCCAGAACTGGACGAATAACGCGGGGTTGCCGGGCAAGGCTGACACGGTTGTGTTCGACAATACCAAGGTCGGGCTTTGCCGGGTCGAAACCAATGCCGTGGTGACGTTGCTGGATATCACGAACTCCAGCGGAACCGTGGAGTTTGATGTCCCACCGGGTTTTGTCCTGGCGCCCATCACGTACCGGCAGGTTTACAACGCGTCCCTCGACAACCGCGTGGTGATGAGCGGGGGAGGGACCTTCGCCCCGTCCGGGGACGTCCAGGTGGCCTACCAGACGGCGTCGGCCGGCTCCGCCCGCCTCTCAAGAGCGGAGCTTGTGGTGTCGAACCTGGTGTTCGACTCCAGCCAGCTTGGCAATCTCCTGGTGTCCTATAATGCCTGGAGCATCGGAAGCATGACCGGGAAGCTTGACCTGTCGAACGCCACCCTCGTGTGGCGCGGCAACACGAATATGCTCGTAACAAAGGCCATCTTCGCCGTGGGGGGCACCCAGGGCACCTCGTTTGGCACGTTGTTGCTCCCGGGAGCCCTGACGAATATCACGGTCGGGACGATTTTCATGAATGGGACTTCCCAGGCCGTGGGCGGGCCGAATATTATCGATTTCGGGACGAACTCCGCCATCCGGACCATCCGCTCCGGGTCTGATTTCAATGCGCGGAACGGGCTGTTCCTGTATAACCGGAGTGGCTCCACCGTCACGGGTTTTCCGGATCAGATCGATTTCACGGTTGGCTCAAGCAACTTGCCGGCCAAGTTGTATGCAGGCCTTTATTATGGGACGTATGCCCGGCTGGCCATGACCAATTTCGGCAGCTTCAAGGCGTGGCTCTCGGAGCTTCAGGTCGGCCGGGTGCTCAACAATGGGGCCCAGACGTGTTTCGCCGAACTGGACCTGTCGGAAAACAGCGTCACCAACCTGGAGGGCAGCATCACGCCGTTCAGTATGTCCATCACGTCGATCGTGGTTGGCGGGGCGGCGGGATCCCCGACGGCCTTCCTCCGCCTTCCCTCGACCCTGACCAACATCTGGTGCACCTCCTTTGACATGGGGTCCATTGTGGGTTCCGGCTTGACCAATTGTCTGGTGACCTTCGGGACGAACACGCAACCGGTTGCCTTTACGGTCACCAGCAACTTGACGCTCGGGTTTGCCGATTTCAGGTCGGTCGGCCCGGGGGGCATGACGAATCTGGCTTTTCCGCAGGGGAGTCGCCTGCGGGTCGGCAGCCCAACCAGCCGGGGCACGGTGAGGCTGGGTTATATCCGCGATAGCGGAGGGTCCAAATTCCTGTTCGGAAAAGGCTTTTCGGACGTGACGGTCTACGCGGACAACCTGTTCATCGGGCTTAGCACTGGCAACAATGGTTATTATCACTATGTGACGAACGATTTCCGCGATGCGACCCAGTTTGTATGGAACGTGCGGGGTGACATTTCAGTGGGGACCGGCAAGCAGGGCGAGTATGACTATACGTATCTGCCGGCGAACGGAACGGTTTCATGTTCAAACCTGGTCGCGGGGTGCACGGGCACGGTGGGCTATCTGGGCTGGCGCTCCCTGCTGGTCCTGAGCAACACCACGGTTTCAGCCAGCCGTTCGGTGGTTCTCCAGGAAACGGCGGTTGTCACCAACATTGTGAACGGCCGGTCGTCCGGCTTCGATATCGGCACCACCAACCTGGACATCCAGGACCCGCAGACCAATTTCGCCGATTACGGCCGCATGGATATACGATTTGTGGCCGATCCGGCGGACGTGTCGGCCCCGTATTGGGGCGTGCGGATGAAGGGCGACGGGACGGGCGTGATCCAGGCCCTGACCGAAACAAACAGTACCTACCCGGCAAGGCGCCTGACGTGGAGCACCAACGGGTTGTCGGCCAAGGTCGCCTCGCGGTTTGGCGTCCATTATGACGCATTGAAGAATGTCACGTATCTCGGGGTGAAGCCGCTGGTGCGCGGCACGTTGCTCCTGGTTCAGTGAGCGGGCTTCAGCGTGAAAACAAGCGGCACGGGCCGGATGCGGACATCGCCCAGGAACCGGTCCGAGGGGCTGTTGACGACCTGCATGGCGCCCTCGGCATTTCGCATGCCCATGATGCTGCTGCCCCCGCCGTCCAGGTTGGCGGCGTCGTGGCAGCCCAGATCCTTCATCAGGCGGGCGAGTTCGTCGAAGGCCATGCCTTCGCTGTAGCCCTCCTGCCGCCCGTCCACGACCACCACCCAGAGCGTGGCGCCCGTCCGGTCGAGCCCCATCGCCGTCCGGGGCGCCAGCGCGCCGCCCGGCTTGGGCAGGACAAGCCCGGCCCGGACCAGTTGCTGGAAGCCGGCCACCGCCTCGACGGCGTTGGAGGAGGTTTCCTTTTCCTCAATGACCGGCGGGCCGCCGGCCGGAAAGCGGACCGAGACGTTTGACTTGTCGATGGTGCTGCGCACGATACCGTTTGAAACCGCGATGCCGGCGATATCGACAAACTGGCCTTCACGCCAGTAGCGGTCCCGCTTGCCTGCCGAATCCGGGAGCCCGTCCCAGGAGTTGGCGTTGACGAACGCCAGCACGGGCCGGTCCTTGACCAGGGCGAGGGGCGGCGTCAAGGCGGCTTCGGCGGGGCCGTCGCCATCGGGATCGGGCGCCACGACAACGCCCGGCGCCACCTTGCCGGTCGCGAGATCCACCCGGAGGATGTGGGCCCGGATCGGGCGGGGCTTGCTGAACGTCTGGAGGCGATAGGTGATGCCCCAGGCCCGCAAATCGGGGACGAGAGGGGCGCGCTGTGTCGCGCAGCCGCCCGCCAGAAGCAGGAGGCTGGCGGCGATGCAGAAATGGTGCCCGGTTGACATGCGGAAACCCCTTTTCGATAAAGTTTTATCTTAACACACCGGCCCTTTTTTCCGCGAAATAAAAAAGAAGGGATCGTCGATTTTGCGTGTTATCGCTTGACGGAGGCGCTGTCGGCCAGTACGGTCTGCTGCCAGGAACAGCCAAACAAGAGAGCACCATGAAACGACTTCACTATCGCCAGCCCGCCGCCAATTGGAACGAGGCCCTTCCCGTCGGGAATGGGCGCCTGGGGGCCATGGTCTTTGGCGGGATCGAATCGGAACGGCTGCAGCTGAACGAGGAATCCATCTGGGACGGGTATGCGCGCGATCGCGTCAACCCGAAGGCGCTCGCGGCCCTGCCCGAGGTGCGCCGGCTTCTCTTTGAAGGCCGCAACGACGAAGCCACGAAGCTGGCCGACGCGTGCCTGATGGCCGTGCCGATGACCATTCTCCCGTACCAGCCGCTGGGCGATGTCCATCTGGCGCAGCGGCTGCCCGGCCCGGCCGCCGAGTACCGGCGGGCCCTCGATCTCGATGACGCGGTGGCCACGGTCGATTTCTCCGCCGGCGGTATCCGGTTTCACCGGGAGGTGTTGGCCAGCGCCCCCGCCAACGTGCTGGTGGTGCGCCTGACGGCCGACCGGCCCGGCGCCATCGATCTGCGGCTGGCGTTCACCCGGGAGCGGGACGCCGTCTACTCGAGTGAGGGGGCGGACCGGCTGTGGCTGCTGGGGCAGATCGATTGCCCGCATCACCAGACCGGCGAGAATGCCGGCATGCGTTTTGCCGGCTTGCTCAAGGCCCTGCCGAAGGGCGGCACCCTGCACAACGCCGGCGGCGTGCTGGAGATCCACGGAGCGGATGCCGTGACGCTGCTGATCGGCGGGGCGACGAGTTACCGGGGCGTGGATCCGGCGGCAGCCTGCCAGGACCATGTGGAAGCCGCAGCGGGTTTGTCCTTTGAGACCCTGCGCAAGGCGCACCTGGCGGATTATCAGCGGCTGTCCGGGCGGGTGGCGCTGGAACTGGACGTGACCGCGGCCTCGTCGCTGCCGACCGATCAGCGCCTCGAAGCCGTGGCCGGCGGGGCGTCCGATCCCGACCTGGCGGCGCTCTATTTCCAATTCGGCCGCTACCTGCTGATCAGCTGCTCGCGGCCCGGCAACCTCCCCGCCAATCTGCAGGGGCTGTGGAACGAGCTTATAAAGCCGCCGTGGAATGCCGATTACCACACGAACATCAACCTCCAGATGAACTACTGGCCGGCCACCGTGGCCAATCTGCCCGAGTGCGCGGAACCGCTGTTCGATTATATGCAGTCGCTGGTGGCGTCGGGCGAACATACGGCCCGGGCCCACTACGACTGCCGCGGCTGGGTGGTGCACCACCTCAGCGATGTCTGGGGCTTCACGGGGCCGGCCGACGGCGTCTGGGGCGTCTGGCCGATGGGCGCGGCGTGGCTGAGCCAGCACATCATGGAGCAGTTCCGGTTCACCGGCGACCGTGACTTCCTGGTCCGCCAGGGCTGGCCCCTGCTGAAGGGCGCCGTCCGGTTCCTGCTCGATTTCCTGGTGGAGGCGCCGCCCGGAACGCCGTGCGCCGGCCGGCTGGTGACCAGCCCCTCGCATTCACCCGAGAACCGTTTCAGGAAGCCCGACGGCACCGACTCCTATTTCACCTATTCCGCCACCATGGATGTGGAGATAACACGGCAGGTTTTCCAGGACAGCCTGGAGGCGATCGCGGTCCTGGGCGGTGAAACGGATCTGGCCGCGGAGTTGCGGCAGGCGCTGACCCGCCTGCCGGCCCTCAAGGTCAGTCCCCGCACCGGTGCCCTGCAGGAGTGGATCGAGGATTACGAGGAAGTCGAGCCGACCCACCGCCACGTGTCCCATTTGTTTGCCCTGCATCCCGGCAATCAGATCACGCCGCGCGGCACCCCCGACCTGGCGGCCGCGGTGCGGAAGACGCTGGAGCGGCGCGGCGACGTCAGCACCGGCTGGTCGACGGCCTGGAAGACCCTCTTCTGGGCGCGGCTGGGCGAGGGGGACCGGGCGCACGCCCTGCTCATGAATCTGTTCAGCCCGATGTCCTCCACGGGCGCCCGGAAACCCGGGCAGATCGGCGGCAGCTATCCCAACCTGTTTGATGCGCATCCGCCGTTCCAGATCGACGGCAATTTCGGCGGCGCCGCGGCCATTGCCGAGATGCTGCTGCAGAGCCATGCCGGCGAGTTGTACCTGCTGCCCGCCCTTCCGAAGGCGTGGCCGAACGGCCGCGTCACGGGCCTGCGGGCCCGGGGCGGTTGCGAGGTGGATATCGAGTGGAAGAACGGCCGCCTGGAGCGGGCCCGGCTGAGGCTGGCAAGCGGGTGGAAAGGACAGGCGCCCGTGTCTGTGATCGTCCGCTATGGCGACCGGTTGTGGAGAGAGACGATCGGCCTGGGTGAGGAGAGGGAAATGAAAGGAGACCGCACGGTATGAGCGCACCCTTGCCGCTTGGGGATCGCCGCGAACTGTTTGTCGACCGGGTACTGATTGACCGGCTTGAGGGGCTGTCCCTGAAATTGCATGAACCCGTCCCGTCCGGGCGGATGGTCGGGATCGACAAGCCCTGGGAGGGCCCCATCAACGGGCCCTCGGTATTGTTCTTGTTTGAGGGACGCTATCACGCGTATTACCGGGGCATGACCCTGCGGCCCGACGACGACAGCGGCCGGCTGTGCGTGGCGGTCAGCGAGGACGGCGTGAACTGGACCAAGCCGGAGCTGGGCCTGGTGGCGTGGGAGGGGCGGAACGACACGAATATCGTGGCTTTCGAAGGGCGGTCGGGCATGGTTTCGCCATGGCTCGACACCCGGCCCGGTGTGCCGGCGGGCGAGCGGATCAAGGCCATCGCCAGCGAGCCCCTGGCGGGCGGCGCCCATACGGCTTTTATGGATCCCGCCGGCGCCAAGCGGCTGGTGTTCTGGGCTTCGGGCGACGGGTTCGCCTTTCGCAGGATGAATCCGCAGCCGGAGCTGGTGAGCAATCTGCTCAACTGCTTCGACGGCGGCAACACGATGTTCTGGAGCGAGGCCGAACAGCAGTATGTCGTGTATTACCGCTGGTTCGACGCCCCCTGGGGGAGCGGACGCCGCTCGGTGGCGCGGTCGACGTCGAAAGACCTCATGACCTGGAGCGAGCCGGTCGGGATGGCGTATGGCGATTCGCCTCGCGAACAGTTCTACACGAACAACACGGAACCCTATTTCCGCGCGCCTCATATCTATATCGCCCCGGCCGCCCGGTTCATGGAGAAACGTCGGGTCGTGACGGACGGACAGGCACAGGCCATCGGGCTGAAGTCGATCCGGAATATCTTTTTCGGGAACGATTGCTCCGACGGCGTCCTGCTGACCAGCCGGGCGGGAGCGGCGCACTACGACCGCACGTTCATGGAGACGTTCATCCGGCCGGGGCCGGGTTACGAGAACTGGGTGACCCGTACGAATTATCCGTTCACCGGCATCGTTCCCTTCGGGCGCGACCGCATGATGATGGCCGTCCACCGCCATTACATGCAGGACACCTGGCATGCGGAGCGGCTCCTGATGCGGCTGGACGGATTTGCCTCGGTGAATGCCCCCTGGGCCGGCGGCGAGATGATCACCCGGCCGTTCACGTTTTCCGGCCAAGCACTTGAAATCAACTACCGGACTGGCGCCCCCGGCTTTGTGCGCGTGGAAATCCAGTCCGCCGAAGGCGCCCCGCTGCCGGGTTTTGCCTTGGAGGATGGCCCCGAAATCATCGGCGATGAAATGTCGCGCGTCGTGGCCTGGAAAACCGGACCCGATGTGAGTGCGCTTTCGGGCAAGCCGGTCCGCCTGCGGTTTGCCATGAAGGATGCCGACCTCTTTTCGCTCCGGTTCCAGAACACTGCAAAGGATGTGTAAGATGAAGGTGGTTCCCATGACCATGGATCCCGCGTCCGGCAAGATGCTGATGACGGACTGTTCCATCCCGGGGGAGCGCAAGGCGGAAGGCATTTTCCCCGCGCATCCGAGCGGCATCCCGCTGAGCCGGGATCGCTGGCTGATCCTCTATGCCACCCGGGCGTTGCGGGGGCATGACGATGACCACAGCATCGTGTACCAGGTGCGGGCCGATGCGGTGGACGGGCCGGTGCTGAAGGAAGGCCTGATCGACCGGGGCATGGATGACTGGGATCCCGCCGGCGACGGGCGTAAGGTTGTCCGCCGTGCCCGGCACCCGATGGCGTTCGGCGTGCCACAGGGGGCGGTTATCGGGGGGCGTCCTGCTCCGCACGCCAATGTCTTCGCAATCCAATGGTGCATCGAGGCCTCCGGGGAACTCGATCCGGTCACGGGCGTCGTCAACTACGACCCGCGGATGGCGCGCGACTCGCACACCGTTCTCTGGTGCCAGGTCCGCCTGAACGCCGACCGGAATGATATCGACATCATCCAATCCGCCAGGCCGTTGCGGCAGGTCGGGTATGAATCGGGCCCTGCCTTCTGTTCTGTCGCCGGCGCCCGGATCATGATCCAGAGCCTGGTGCCGCCGGTTCCGTTCAATAAAGCCTGCATCGAGTGGGCGGGTTCCAATGACATGGGCGAGGCGGGCATCGCCGCGCTGAAATTCCGGTTCAACGGGAAATCAGGCCTGTATGAATGGGTTGAAACAGGTCCGTGCGTGATCGGAAACGACCGGTATGCTTTCAGCGAGGGCAGCCTTGTGAGACTGGAAGAGGGCTGGCTGGTCTGCATTCGGGCGCGCCGGAAGAATGCCGCGCCGCCGGACTGGGCGGGGGGCACGGCGCGCGACAGGGGCGACACCGCCTGGATCCGGACCGCCGATCCATTCCGCGAGATGCCCGCGCCGGTTGTCGTGCAGGATCCGAACAGGCAGGGGCCCGTGACCGCCTATCGCTGCGCCGATGGCGTGGTGCGCATGTTCTCGGGGGATTTTACGAATTCCCCGTACGGGCAGCGACGGGATCCGCTGTACTGCTGGGATGTGAATCCTGCGGATTACTCCGTGACCAACAGGCAGGTCGTTTACGATAGCGTCAAGGCCGGGGCGTTTCCCGACGACAAGACTCCCCGCAGCACCTGTTTTGCCTACGTGTATGCCCACATGGGCGGCGATTTCCAGGCCGTGGCCAACCGGGTGATGTGCTTCCGGTACCGGGCGGGAGTCGAGGAGACGGCCATCACGCCCGACCAGTTCCGCGCATTCGGCATCCATCTGGGACGCATGCGGTTCGATCGCGCCTATCCGGCAACGTGGGTATTCGGGTGATTTTCAACAGTCGCGTTCAAGAAGAGAAGAGAACCACGAATGGACACGAATAAACACGAATAAGAGGCGCGGAGAAGAGCTGTCGGGGCAGCCCCTGAAGTAGACGAGGCGTCACTTCAGGGCACGCCCGAACCCCCGATGAGAACACGAATTGTTTTTTTTAAAGGACAATTCGCTTCCACTCTAACCGTGAGTGTTTAAAATTTAGAATTATTCCGACACGCAGGCTAGTGACTTTCAGATAGTTGATCATCTGCCCCAATTCATGATCTCCAATTCTTTCACCGACTTTCGTGTCAACGATGATTTGATCGAGCACAATAAGATCGGGAACGTATTCGCCAATCGTTACCCCTTTGTACCTGACAACGTGGCGAAGTTGCTGGCTGACTTTCATGTCACGTAATCCCAGTTCCACAACAAGGGCGTTCTCGTACGGCTTTTCGATCATTCCGTGACCAAGCTCATTCAGCACTTCCATAGCCGCGCCGACAATTGCATACACCTGCTCCTTCAACAATAATTCGTGTTGATTCGTGTCCATTCGTGGTTCTCTTCGGTTGGTTTTCCAGCGACG
>CAYZVY010000132.1:6072-11734 GCA_964481675.1 uncultured Verrucomicrobiota bacterium | reverse complement strand
CCGGGTAATCAAGCGCACCTGGCAGGATTCGAACCTGCAACCCTCAGATCCGAAGTCTGATGCTCTGTCCAGTTGCGCTACAGGTGCAATACATCAGCCAGTTTCAGGGCTGGGAACGCCTTTGTCAAGCCTGCAGCAGGCGATCCAGGCCGTCCAGGCACAGCTGCGACCAGGTTTCCAGCCGCTCGCGCATGGCCCGCAGCTCGGCCGGCGTCCTGAACGAGGCCTCCGTGATCTTCGACTCCCGCTTGGCCACGGCGTCCGACGACGCCCTCAGCACATGCACCACGCCCAGGTGAACCTGGCCGACCTCGTTGGAGTCGTCGTTCAGCAGCGCCACGATCCGGTCGGTGGAGCCGGCCGGAATGGACACCTCCTCCTCCAGCTCCCGGCGCGCCGCCGTCTCGTATGTTCCGAAAAGAGAGACATCGTCCTGGTTCATGTGGCCGCCGATGCCGAGGGAGGCCTTGGCCACCAGCCGCCCCTCGCCCGAGGTTTTGCCCCGCACGTAGCACCAGAAGCGGCCGCCGTGCTCGATCAGGAAATACGGGATCAGCTGCTTGAGCGACGGATCCTTTTCCGCCTCGCCCCGGCGCACGAACCGGTGGTTGGCCGGATTCAGCAGGGCCGGCAGGTAGCGGGCCGTGTCGAATGTCAGCCCCTGGAACATCCCCAGCGCCTCCAGCGTGCGCCGCTCCACCGTCAGGAGAATCTCGTCGTCCTTGCCCATCTCCGCTCCTCCGCGCGCATGCGCCTTCAGGCCATTCCCAGCGTCTTGTGCAGCTGGATCTGCAGCCGCACCGGCAGCTTCGCCTCCACCAGCCAGCCCGCCAGCATCTTCGGATCCAGGCGGCCCATGACCGGACTGAACAACACCGCCCCGCACCGCCCAACGAGCTCGTGCCGCTTCACAAAACCGGCCGCCCACTCGAAATCCAACCGGTCGGACAGCACGAACTTCACCTCGTCATGCCGCCGGAGCCGGTCCAGGTTTGCCAGATTGAACGAATCCCCCATCCCGCTGCCCGGACACTTCACATCCACCACCGCCACCGAACCGGGAGGAAGACCGCCGATATCCAGCGAGCCGTTCGTCTCCACCAGGACGGCGCGCGCCCCCGCCGCCAGCAGCGCCGCCGCCAGGTCGGGCGTTTTTTTCTGCAGCAGCGGCTCCCCGCCGGTGATCTCCGTCACGGGCAGGCCCGACTGCCTGAATGACTCCACCAGGGACGGGATGGTCCGCCGGACCCCACCCACATACGCGGAGGCCGTATCGCAATACGAACAGCGCAGGTTGCAGCCGGAAAGGCGGATGAAAAAACAGGGAAAGCCGGCAAACGTGGATTCGCCCTGGATCGAGACGAATGTTTCCTTGACCTTCATCTCACCCTTCGCGATACAGGCACGACGTGCCGGGCGACTCCGCCACCCGCACCCCGGAAACCCGGCAGCGGCTTCCGTTCAGCCGGCGGGCCGCCTCCCGGAACAGATAGGCGGCCAGGTTTTCGGATGTCGGGTTCACGGTATTGAACGGCTGGACCTTGTTCAGGTCGGCATGATCCAGGGGATCAAGAAGCTCGCGAAGCGCTTTCTTGACTTCCTTGAAATCGACCAGGAAACCCATGTCATCCAGGTCGTTTCCGCTCAGCAGGAGCTCCACGTCCCAGTTGTGGCCATGGAGCTTATCGCACCCGCCCTGATGGCCCACCACGCGGTGGGCGGCGGAAAAGGACGCCTTGACGGACAATTCATACATGAACTCAGCGCGTCTCCAGGCTGTAGGCGGCCGCCGCCTGCTCATAGGTCAGGGTATTCATATAAGCCGAGATGGCGGCATCATACCCCGCCACGTGGGCAAAGGCCTTCCGGGAAAGCCCGAAACGGGTCTTCAGCGAAATCCGCCCGCCCCCCGCCTTCAGCTCGGCCGTGAACGCCGCATAATCGGCCGGATCCGTCACGCACGCCACCCGGATGTAGTTCTTGGCCGCCGCGCGCAGCATGCAGGGCCCCCCGATATCGATGTTGCCCCGCGCCTGCTCGGGCGTGCAGCCCGCCCGGGCCACGGTCTGCTGGAAGGGATAGAGATTCACAATCACCGCGTCGAGCGGCTGGGCCTGGCAGCGGGCCAGATCCGCCCTATGCGCGTCATTGTAGGTTTCCGACAGGATCCCAAGGTAGATCTTGAAGTCAAGGGTCTTGACCAGCCCGCCCTGCATTTCGGGCTGCCCGGTATAGTCGGAAACGGACGTCAGATGCGCCCCCGCCTCCGCCCCGAGGAACTGCTGGATCGCGATAAGCGTGCCTCCGGTGGAATACAGGCGGATGCCCGGGCAGGCGGCGATCATGCCGCGCACCAGGCTTTCCAGCCCGGTCTTGTCGGAGAGGCTGATCAGCACGTGGCGGACGGCGACGCGGTCGTCGATGCGGGTCACGGTGTTGATGGACATCGTCGGGCTCCTTGTCTGGCGGTTGCCGATTTCGTTTATCCTATACGATCCCCCCTGCCAAAGCAAGGCTGGCGGAATGGATGAGGATGAGGATGAGGGACAAGAGCAGGATTAGGATTAGGATTAAGATTACGATTACGATTAAGATCGATCAGTTTGGGATTCATATCGGGATGGCGACGTTGTATGGTTTCCGGATGAACATCATTTATTTCAACCCCGACCAGATGCGGGCGGACTTCCTGGCCTGCTACGGCCATCCCGTGGCCAAAACGCCGAACATCGACCGCTTGGCCGCCCAAGGCGTCCGCTTCGACCAGTGCCATGTGCAGCACACCGTCTGCACCCCCTCCCGGTGCAGCTTCATGACCGGCTGGCACCCCCACGTGCGCGGCCACCGCACCCTCTGGCACCCGCTCCAGCCCGACGAGCCGAACACCCTCAAATACCTGAAGCAGGCGGGCTACGAAACCCACTGGATCGGCAAGAACGACCTCCTCGCCGCCGGGTCGATGGCGGACTCCGTCACCGCCGTTCACGCCGTCACGCCCGGCGCTCCCATCAGTCAATTCCTGTTCAAGCCCGGAGATCCCGGCTTCTACAGCTTCCTTTACGGCCCGCTGGACGGTCATAACACCGACTGGAACAACGTTGAAAAGGGCATCGAATTCCTGCGTTCCCGCAAGCCGGGCGACAAGCCGTTCATGCTCTATCTCCCGATCACCTACCCCCACTGCCCCTTCACCTGCCCCCAGCCCTGGTACGACATGTATGATCCGGACTCCCTGCCCCCCATGCGCCCCGCCGACCTGGAAGGCAAGCCCCTCTTCCACCGCCTGATCCGGCAGTATCGCCATCTCGACAAGCTGGACGACAAGACCTTCCGCAAGCTGCGCGCCGTCTACCTGGGCATGATCTCCTATGTGGACCACATGCTCGGCCGCCTGCTCGACGCGCTTGACGAGACCGGCCTCGCGAACGAGACGGCCGTTTTCTTCTTCTCCGATCATGGCGAATGGGCCGGCGATTACGGCCTCGTCGAAAAATGGCACGGGGGGCTGGACGACTGCCTGACCCGCATCCCGATGATCGTGCGGGTCCCCGGCGGGGCCGCCGGCCATGTGGTGCGCGATCCGATCGAATGCTTCGACATCATGCCCACCACCCTGGACCTGGCCGGCATCGCATGCCGCCACACCCATTTCGCCCGCTCCATGCTGCCGCAGGTGCGCGGCGCCGGCGGCGATCCGGACCGGGCGGCCTTTGCCGAGGGGGGGTACGACCTGAACGAGCCGCACTGCTTCGAGGGAAGCGCCGTGCTGCCCTATGACATCAAGCAGGACCCCAGCCAGATCTACTATCCGAAGGGCCTTCAACAGCAGCAGCACCCGCAAAGCTCCGCCCGCTGCGTCATGATCCGCACGGCCACCCACAAGCTGGTCGCCCGTCCGAACGAGGTGTCGGAGTTATACGACCTGGCGGCCGACCCGCTGGAACTCCGCAACCTGTTTGGAAAGCCGGAGGCCGAGGCCGTTCAGCGGAACCTGGAAAGGCGCCTGCTGGAGTGGTATATTCACACCAGCGACGTGGTGCCGTTCGAGCGCCAGGCGCGGGGCTTTCCGAAAAACTGAGTGTCCGCGGACGCCGGCCGCCTATCAGCGCAGTTCCGCCAGAAGATCCCGCACGGACCGGTTCTCCTTTCGCGCGCGCTTGCACAGGTCGCTGATGCGCGAATAACCGTGCCGCTTCATCGCCTCCGTCAGAAGCGGAATCAGCGTGTTGGCGAACCGCTCGTTGCGGCCGGCATCCATGCGCAGGCCGCGGATGGCCCGCTCCTCCAGAACGAGCGCGGCACTTTCCAGCAGCTCCATGGACTCCAGCACGCCGAACACGGCCGCGCTTTCCCAGACATTGAGATCCAGTTCGCCGTGGTCCAGCGTGGCCTGGCACTGGGCATGCAGGCCCATGGCCTTGAAGCACAGCTGCATCACGTGTTCGGGAATGACAGGATTGATTTTGCCCGGCATGATCGAGGAGCCCGGCTGAACCGCCGGCAGCAGGATCTCGCCCAGGCCGGCTTCCGGTCCGGAATTCATAAGCCTCAGGTCCTGCCCGATCTTCACCAGCCCGCGCGCCAGCAGATCCAGCTCCGCGGACACGCGAACCAGGTCGTCCATATTCTGCGCGGCGTCAAACAGGTTGGCGCTGCGGCGGTAGCGCCTGTCGGCGGTCACCTCCCGCAGGGCCGGCATGACCGCTTTCCAATAACCCGGAGCCGCATCCTCCCGGCGGCCCACGATCGTCCCCCCGAGCGGCACGGCATGCAAGGCGTCAATGGCCCTGGCCACGGCCGCCGCCCGGCGCCGGATGAATTGCACGTAACCGCCCAGCAGGTCGCCAAACGTAATGGCCACGGCGTCCTGGAGGCAGGTGCGGGCCAGGCGGCGCCGCGTTTTCCACTGCCGCGCCTTGTCCTCAAGTCCACCGGCCAGCACGGCCATCGCCTTCTCCAGTCGCGGCGCCTGCAGGATCACGGCCATGTGGCAGGCAGCGGGATAGACATCGTTCGTGGACTGGTTCAAATTGACGTGGTCGTTCGGATGAACCTTGTCATACCGGCCGCGCCGGCCCCCGAGGTGTTCCCCGGCCAGGTTGGCCAGCACTTCATTGACATTCATATTGGCGGAGGTGCCCCCGCCGCCATGCAGGCAATGGACCGGGAACTGGTCGGGCCGCGGACGGACAAGCAGCCCCTCCGCCGCCCGGATCACGGCCGCCGCCACGCGTTTGTCCAGCAGCCCGGCCTTCTCATTGGCCCGGGCTGCCGCCTGCTTGATCAGCAGCAGGCCGTTCACCAGCGTGGGGAACCCGCCAATCGTCCGCTGGCCGCACAGGGGGAAATTCTCCACGGCGCGCTGCGTTTGCGCGCCATAAAGGGCGCGGACCGGAACGGCGACATCGCCGAGCAGGTCAGATTCAAGGCGGGTTCTGACTGTCATGCGGACCTGCGGGTGTTCATGGTTCAAAAGTATAAGGCGGCTGATCGCCGTTTCAATCCCTATCCTACTTTTTTATGCCTGTCCCCCTGGAGATGTGCTAGGATAACGTCAGATAAACTCGGAGGCACCATGAAAACGCTGTTTTCCCGCTTTCCCACGCTGCTGGCTGCCGGACTGGCCTGCCTGTTCCTCTCGACCGGATGCGAAATGGACGAT
>CAYZVY010000132.1:2366-5972 GCA_964481675.1 uncultured Verrucomicrobiota bacterium | reverse complement strand
GCTGGCTGCCGGACTGGCCTGCCTGTTCCTCTCGACCGGATGCGAAATGGACGATGATGAGTTCGACCATGATCCGCCTCTCGGCCAGGGCAGCCTCATCATCGATAACTTCACCTACACCGACATCGAATTATTCGTGGACGGCCGGCTCCAGGGCAAGATCCAGGACGACGACGACAAGGCCTTCGATTTCCAGCCCGGCGCCTACCGCGTGGTGCTGAACGATGAGGACGGCGACCGCTCCTGGGCGGACGACGTGGACGTGCTGGAAGGCAAGCTGACCGTCCTGACCGTCCGCATCGACACCGCCTTTTCCGATGACTACGACGTATCGCGGGAAATCCAGTAGCGGACGCCATGACCGAGGAACCCCGCGATCCCGCCCCGCCCTCCGGAACATCGGCCCCTGCCCCCGAGCTGAACCGCACCGACCGCCGCGAAAAGGCCGCCGGCGACGTGTTGCGGACCTTTATCCGCGACGCTCACGTCTCCCGCTTCGGCCCCGTGGTGCACGGCCAGGACGCCGTCGCCATCCAGCTGACGATCACCGTCCGCCCGGCGGAGAACTGGGCGCTCGCCTTCGACCCCCCGCTGGCCGACCAGATCGCGCACCAGCTCCAGGACGCGCAGGCGGACCGCGGAGCCGCCCGCAAAGGCCGGGCCTACTGCTTCCGGTGCGCCTCCTCCCTCTGCGAACACTCGCTACCGCCCTCCGCCCTCCACGTGTTCGCCGGCTACTCCCCCACCGGCCAGCCCGAATGGGAGGAGTTCGCGCAAACCCTGATCGCCGCCCGCGACGAGCGGGTGGACCGGCTCTTTTCGGACCGGCCGACCGTCCTGGCCCGCGTGAGGCTGGGCCGCGAGCTGCGCGACCGGCAGCTGACCTCGTTCGGCCGCGCCTCCAAGACCTATGCCATCCTGGGCCAGGTGGCGGTCGGCTATTTCCCCCTGCGCCTGCCGGGCCCGGCGCGCGGGCTGCCGCCTGAAAAACTGGCCCTCACCTTCCAGGCGGTCGAGACGCGCGACGCCGCCGGCCGTCTGAGCCTGATGCTGAACATGCTGGGGCTTCACCCGGAGGGCACCTCGCTGGAGGACGCCCTGTCCGGGGAATCGACATGGGGCAGCGCCGTCTACCGGGCCCGCGAAATCGCCTCCCGCGACCTTGAAAACCTGGAACGGCTGGCCGCCCAGGCCCGCGACGGCGGCAAATCGGAAGAGGCGCTGGCGGCCCTGAAGAAAATCCCCGGGATCCTGATGCGCCTGGCCGAATCGCTCGAACGGGGGGACCGCCAGATGGCGCGGCGGACGCGCCACGCGGAAACCCGCCGCGCCGATGACCGGCCCGTCCACAAGGCGCTGGACGATGCCCTGGCCGCGCGGCCGGACGCGCTCTTTTCCGACGAACGGACCGCCGGCATCGTCGTCTGCGGCCCCCAGGGCCGCGCGCACATCTTCAACCGCGAGGGGCGCCACATCACCACCTTTTCCCTCAAGCCCGAGGCGGTGGACTACCGCCTGCGAACGGAGCGCTGGAAGCGCCTGCCGCCGGACGAGAGCGCCGCCTTCAAGGCCCGCATCCTGCCGCTGGCCGAGGGCGCCGCGCCGGCGGAGCCGGATTCCCTGAAATTGAAACAAAACGACGGGTCGTGACGAACGGCGCCGATTACGGGGCGGGTTTCGAAGCCGCCTGAAGCGCCTTGACCGTTTCGAGAATGCGGTGGCCGTATTGCTTCTCCGGGCATTTATCGATGATGTCGGCCACCACCCCCTGGGGATTGATCAGCACGGCGCGGCGGGTGGAAAAGAGCCCCCCCAGGCCCAGCGCGCCATAGGCGGCGCTGACGGACTTGGTCTCGTCGCACGCCAGCGAAAACGGCAGCGCCTGCTCCGCCCGGAATTTTTCGACCACGGCGGACGGGTCCATGCTCACGCCGAGGACGGCAACCTCCAGCTTCACCAGCTCGGGCCAGACCTCCCGCAGGCTGGCCATCTGCATGACGTCCTTGGGGGCATTGGCCTTGGGATAAAAGCAGAGGGCCAGCCATTTCCCCTGGAAATCCTTCAGCCGGACCTTGCCGGCTGGAAATGCCTGAAGCGAAAAAGCGGGCGCCTTCTGCCCTGCGGCCAAAGCCGCCACGGCCGGCTTGGCCGGTTCCGGCTTGCTCCGCTCCGGTTCCTTGTCCTTGGCCGGCGCACCGGCGGCCAGAACCGCCAGCAAAACCAGCCCGAGAAAATAAGCTCTCATACGGCCTCCACTGTGATGATCATACCCCGTCCCGGGCGAATAAACAATGCCGAATGAACCTGCCTTGCTGCGGAGGCTTCCGGGCTCAATTCTGGCTTGTCGGGGAGGCGGTCTCCCTGTAAGTTTCAGGAATGAAAACCATCCGTTTCGGCGTTGTCGGCATCCACGGCTTTTCCCGCAATCACATCTCGTCGCTCCAGACGCTCATGCAGCAGAAGGAGCCCGCCCGCCTGGTGGCCTGCGTAGCCCACGCCCGCGAGCTGGACGAACCCTTCGCGGCCGGGCTCGAGGCGGCCGGCGTGAAACTGGTGAAGGACCTGGACGCCCTGCTAGCCCTGAAGGACGAGCTGGACGTCATCACCGTTCCCGTGGGCATCCACCTGCACGTGCCGATGTCGATCAAGGCCCTCGAAGCCGGGTACCACGTCTACTGCGAGAAGCCGATCACCGGGGCCATCCAGGACGGGCTCCGGCTGGCCGAAGCGGCGGCCCGGGCCAAGGGCCGCCTCTTCGTGGGCTACAACGACATGTTCCAGCCCGCCACGCTGGCGCTCAAGCACGAGCTGCTGGGCCGCACCCACGGCGCGGTGCGCAAGATCACGGTCATGGCCGCCTGGCCCCGCTACTTCAACTACTTCGCCCGCAACAACTGGGCCGGCAAGCTGTCCATGAACGGCACGTGGGTGCTGGACTGCCCCGTCAACAACGCCTGCGCCCACTATCTCAACCTGGCGCTCTACTGGGCAGGCGCGGCGGAAACCCTCTCCGCCAACCCCGTGAAGGTGACCGGCGAGCTGGCCCGGGTCAACGCCATCGAGTCGGCCGACACCACCGCCCTGCGCGTGACGACGGCGGAAGGCGTGGAAATCGTGTTCGTGGCGTCCCACGCCTGCCGGACGGTGAAAGGCCCCCTGTTCCGGATCGAATGCGAAAAAGCGCTCATCACGACCCAGCGCGGGGGCAAGGACCTCTACGCCTGGACCGTGCACAGGCCGGGGCGCGAGCCGGAGACGTTCGGCCAGGAGTTCAAGACGGTCATCGCCATCGGCTACGCGGCCCGCGCGCTCAACCGGGAGAATGTTCCCGTCGGCACGCTGGACCAGGCGCTCGCGCAGACGCGCGCCGTCAACGGCGCCTTCCTGTCGTCCCCCATCACGACGCTCCCGGATTCGGTCTGCGTCGAAGAGACGATGGACAACAACGACCGCCTGCGCTACGTGCCCGCCATGAACGCCATCCTCGACGCCTGCCTGGAAAAGGGACTGCTTCCCTCGGAAACGGGAATGGCGCCCTGGATGAAGCCCGGCAAGCCCGTGGATGTGGCCCATTTGAAGGAATTCAAGATATAGGGTTCAGGGTTC
>CAYZVY010000132.1:0-2266 GCA_964481675.1 uncultured Verrucomicrobiota bacterium | reverse complement strand
GGGTTCAGGGTTCAGGGGCTTTGCATGATAGGACCTATAGGAGTTATAGGACCTATCCTTCGAATTGGGAACGAATTCACCTGACCCCTGAACCCTGACCCCTGACCCCTTCTTATGCCCGCTCGTGCTTGGCGCTGCGGGCCATGAACAGGTCGAGCACTTCATCGGCCCGGCGGCCTTCGTAGAGGATGGCGTGCACTTCGCTGATGACGGGCGCCTCGACGCTCTTCTTCAGGGCCAGTTCGCGGGCGGTGACGCAATTGGTCACGCCCTCGGCCACCTGCTTCATGCTGCCCATGATCTGCGCCAGCGTCTCGCCCTTGCCGAGCCGCTCGCCGACGGTATGGTTCCGGCTCAGCTTGCTGGTGCAGGTGACGATCAGGTCGCCGATGCCGCTGAGGCCCGCGAAGGTGGCGGGGCTGGCCCCGTAGGCCAGGCCCAGCCGGGTCATCTCCGCCAGGCCGCGGGTGATCAGCGCGGCGCGGGAATTATCGCCGAACCCCAACCCGTCGCACATGCCTACGGCCAGGGCGACCACGTTCTTCAACGCGCCGCCCATCTCCACGCCCACGACATCGTCGGACGTATACACCCGGAAGCGGTTGCTGATGAACGCCTCCTGCGCCCGCACGGCCAGGGCGTGATCGCGGCAGGCCGCCACCACGCAGGTGGGGGAGCGGCGCGCCACCTCCTCGGCATGGCTGGGGCCCGACAGCGCCACCACGTGCCCCAGCCCCAGCACCTCCTCGGCCACGGCGCTCATCCGCTGGCCGGAGCCGGGATCGAAGCCCTTGGCCACGCTCACGATCAGGCAATCGGCCGGCAGCAATCCGCGGAAGCGGGTCAGCACGGCGCGGTAAAACTTCGTCGGCACGGCCAGCACGGCCAGGCCGGCGCCGGCGCAGGCTTCCGCCGGATCGGCGGAAAGGGCCAGGCCCGGAGGCAGCGCCACGCCCGGCAGGTAAAGGGGATTGGCGCGCGTCTCGCGCATGGAGGCCACATAGTCCGGAAAGGGTCCCCAGAGGGTGACGTCGTGGCCGTTTCCCAGCAGCACCGTGGCCAGGGCGGTGCCCCAGCCGCCGTCTCCGATAATCACCGCCTTCATGCGCGCTCCTTGCGTCCGAACGAAATCCGATTTTCCGTGCCGGCTGCCAGCCGGGCCAGGTTGGCCTTGTGGCGCCACACCACCAGCAGGCAGAGAACCGTGAGCACCGCCGGCAAAACGGGATCCGGCCGGTACAGCCACCAGCCGCCGGCCGCCACGGCCAGCGCCGCGCCGATGGACCCCACCGACACGTAGCGGGTGGAAACGAACAGCATCGCGAACACGGCAAGCCCCACGCCCACGGCCGCCGGCGCCACGCCCAGAAGCGCGCCGGCGCTGGTGGCCACGCCCTTGCCCCCCTTGAACCCGAGGTAGACGGGCCAGTTGTGGCCGGCGATCGCCAGGATCATGAACGCCAGCGCCGGCACAACGGCGGCGGACCCGGCGGGCGCGGCGCCGACCCAGGCCAGGATCCGGGGAAAGAGAAAGACGGGAATGAACCCCTTCAGGGCATCCAGTAAAAAGGTGAAGATCCCCCACCCCTTGCCGATGCAGCGGAACACATTGGTGGCGCCGATGTTGCCGCTTCCAACGGTACGGATGTCGACTCCGTTCGCGCGGCCGACCAGGTAGCCGTTCGGAATCGCCCCCAGGAGGTAGGACGCCAGACCGAACCCGGCCAGCCAACTCCACGTCATCACCATGCGAGCCTCGCTTGGCCGGTTAGCCGGCCGCCTTCTTCTTCGGGTTCGGGTTTGTCTTCGCGACGATCGGATCCGCGCCGGGCTTCTTATGCTTCTTCTGCCACAGCAGCTGCACGATCATCAGCACCTGGTTGGCGGTCCAATACAGCACCAGGGCGGAGGGCATGCTGTAGAAAATGAAGAGCATCATGATCGGCATGAGCAGCATCATCTTTTGCGACATGGCATCGCCGCTGCTGGGCGTCAGGTAGCTCTGCCAGACCGAAGTGGCGGTCATGATAATGGGCAGGATGTTGATCGCGATCGGCAGCACCCCGGCCAGGAGGCCTTCCGGCTCGCTCAGGTCGGTCACCCACAGGAAGCCGGCATACCGCAGCTCCACCCCGCTGCGCAGCACGTTGAACAGGGCGATGAAGACGGGAATCTGGATCAGCATGGGCAGGCAGCCGCCGATGGGGTTGACCTTGTGCTCCTTGTAGAGCTTCATGGTCTCCTCCTGGATCTTCTGCGGCTTGTC
>CAYZVY010000131.1:7961-12084 GCA_964481675.1 uncultured Verrucomicrobiota bacterium | reverse complement strand
AGGGGCCGCTGGAGTGGAAACGAAACGGCGACCGGATCGACATCGTGACCCGGCCGCTCAAACCCGTGGACGTGGTGATCATCCAATGAAACTGCCCAGCGTCTCCTTTTGCGGCCTCGACATCACGCGCCTGGTCATCGGCGCCAACCCCTTCGGCGGCTACAGCCACCAGAGCCCCGAGCGCGACAAGGCCATGCTGGCCCACTGCACGGTCCCGCATATCCTGGAGACGTGGAAGCGGGCCGAGGCCGCCGGCATCAACACCATGGTGACCAACAACGAGAGCGCCCACGTGGTCGAGGCCGTCGAAAAATACCTGGCCGGCGGCGGCACCATGCAATGGATCGCCCAGGTCAACAACCGGGTCAACTCCGACATGAAGGCCGAGGTCGACCGAGTCACCCGCATCGGGTGCAAAGCCCTCTACTTCCATGGGTACCACGTGGATGAAGCCTTCCGGCGGCAGGACAAGTCGCTGCTGACGGACTGGTGCGCGCACGCCCGCTCGAAGGGGGTTCCCGCCGGCGTCGCGGGCCACTCCCCCGACGCGCACCTGTGGGTGAACAGCCTGGACATCACCGATTTCCATGTGGTCTGCTTCTTCAACTGCGGCAGCCTGCACGCCGGCAAGGGCCACAAGTTCAGGCTGGCCGACATGGCCCCGGCCACCGAGGCCATCCGCCGGATCAAAAAGCCCTGCATCGGGTACAAGATCATGGGCGCCGGCCGCATCGATCCGCGGCTCGCGTTCGAATACGCCTTCGAGAACATCAAGCCCGGCGACGTGGTCAACGTGGGCATGTACCGCGGCGACAAGGACGGCATCGTGGAAGAGAACGCCGACCTGGTGCGCACGGTCCTGGGGTAGCCCGGGCTCGCCACTGGATGTGGGAGCGCGGCACCGCCCGCGCGATCATGCACAAAGCCTGCGCATTCCGGACTCGCGGGAGCTCGTCCCTCCGTAAGATTACACCATCCATCCGGAGGGCCGAGCTCCTGCGAGGCCGCATGCGAAAGACTACCCCCACACCTTCCGCGTCTCGTCGTTCACGGCCTTCAGCGCCTTCAGCATGAGCCCCGTATCAATATCGTTCATGAAGAACCGCATGCCGTGGCTAACCCAGGGGGCCAGCGCCCCCGCGCCCGCATGCATGCCGAAAATCTTGCCCGCCTGTTTCGCCGCCTCACCCACCTTGCGGATGGCATCCATCTCGTCGGGCGTATCGGTGCGGCCGGGGTGACCCAGCGACACCGACAGGTCGTTCGGCCCGATCAGCAGCACGTCGATGCCGGGCACCGCGGCAATGGCGGTGATATTCTCGATAGCCGTTGCGGTCTCGATCTGGGCGATGGCCAGCGTTCCCTTGTTGAACTGGGGCATGGCCTCGACGGCGTTGAGCTTGTTGTAGCCCGTATGCCCGCCCATGGACGACAGGCCGCGCCCGCCAAGGGGCGGATACTTGGCCCACTGGACGAACTGCTCCGCCTGCGCCGCCGTCTCCACCATGGGCACCATGACGCCCGTGACCCCGCAGTCGAGCGCGCGGGACACATAGCCGCGTGCCAGTTCAGGAACGCGGACAAACACGGGGAACTGCGCGAACTGACCGGCCAGGGCCAGGTCGGCCAGGGTCTGCATGGAATAGTCGCCATGCTCCATGTCCAGCATCACGAAGTCCAGTCCCGCCGACTTCGCCAGCGGCAGAATGGCCGCGTGGCGCGACAGGCGCAGCATCGTTCCCACCACCCGCTCACCCCTGCGCAGACGTTCCGCGATCATGCTGTTCTCCTTGATGAACGCTACCAATAGCACATCGGGCCGGGGCGAACAAGGTTGAGATTCATGCGTTATGCAAAGGCAAGACGCATGGCTATGCTAAATGAAACCCGACTGGTGTAGGGGCTTCGCTTGCGAAGCCCGCCGAGTGGAGGCGCCGGACTTGCGGGCGCCGCAAGCAGCGCCCCTACACGTGCGCTTGCCTTCCCCCTTCCAAATCGCAGATGCGCTCCTTCATCCGGAAACCCAGCAAAGGATATTGACGGTGAACTTCATTAGTATACCATGAGAAACGACACAATAAGGAACGCACCATGATCAAGGGCATCGCGCACATCTGTCTCATCGCGAACGACATGGCCGCCGCGGAGCGGTTCTACTGCAACGGGCTGGGATTCAAGAAAGCCTTCGACTTCATCCGCGCCGGCAAGCCGGCGGGCTTTTATCTCGAGGTGACCCCGGGCGCCTACATCGAAATCTTCCCGCGCGACGACATCGATCCCAAGGCCAAAAGCCCGATCCAGCATTTCTGCCTGGAAGTGGACGCACTGGAGCCCCTGCGCAAACGCCTGATGGATCTCGGCTATGAGGTCACGGAGAAAAAGCTCGGCGCCGATCACAGCTGGCAGATGTGGACCTCGGATCCCAGCGGCACGCGGATCGAGTTTCACCACTACACCCCGGACAGCTGCCAACTCACGCGCCAGAACTGCGTCCTGGGCTAGGGCTCACGGCGCCCGCACCCGCCGGGCGCGCACGATCAGCGTCTCGCCGAACAGCACGGCGGGTAAAAACATCTGCTTCAGGATCTCGCGCTTTCGCGCCCGCTGCGCCGCGTCGTCCTTTTTCCGCCTGAAGGCGATGACCGTGGCCACCCAGGAAACAGGAATCAGGAGGGCAAACAGCCAGCCGGCAACCTTCATCCGGTTGCAGCGGACGGCGTCGATCCGGAACCCGTTGGAATGAAGCATGTACCTTAAATCGGAAAACGACAGAAGCCGGATGTGATGCCAGGCTGACGGAATCGCCTCGTTCAGCGGGGCCTTCGCCTTGTTGTGGAAACCGGTCAGGAACCAGCGCCAGCGCGAGCGGAGCTCGGAGATGTTCGGCGTCGAGATGACGAGGCACCCCTCGTCCCGGGTCACGCGGGCGCACTCGCGGATGAAATCGAACGGCCGCTCGATGTGCTCGATCCCGTCGATGCAGGCGACGGCGTCAAACGCGCCCTCGGCGAACGGGAGAGGCTGGTTCATGTCGCACGCCTTGAACGTGGCGTTGCGCACGCTGATGCGCGGCACCAGGTCGCCGGCGCACACGGCGTATCCGCGCTCCATCATCCGCAGGGTGAAGGCCCCTTCCCCGCACGGGAGGTCGAGGATGGCCGCCCCGGGCTGCACGCGCTCGACAAGCAACAAGGCCACCACGGCATGCGTGTTTTTAGACGTGTTCTCGTGCGGCTGTTCCGGTTTTTCCATGTCACCCCTTCGCCAGTTCGCGTAAAGAAAAACAAGCTCAGGCGCGGCCCGCCCGCACCAGCGTCATGCCCGGCTCCATGAAAAACGGAACCAGCATGGCCGGGAAATTGGAAAGCGGCAGGACCTCCGGCGCCAGCCGCACGCCCAGGGCGTCCTGCATGAACCGGCGGCGGCTCTCGATCCGGCCCCACATGGCCGGGAACCGCTTCTTCAGGTCCGCACGCAGGGCCTCATCCGCCACGACCAGACCGTCTTCCGCAAAAGCCCCGTGATGCGCCGTCGGCACCGTGCCGAAGAAATCCGCCTGCCAGTACATCCCGCTGCGGACGGTCCGGCCGGACCCCGCCTCCACCAGGCTGTGGGTCCACTCATCCATGGCCGTCAGATGGCCCGCGTTCAGCGACACGCTCACGCCCGCCGGATCCAGGATGCCGTGGACCGCCCGGTGCAGCGCGTCGCCCGTCGCGCCCAGCCGCATCGTCTCATACCAGGCAAACAGCGCCCGGACATACGGGGCGGCCGTCCGCTCGATGTAATCCCGCGTCTCTGCCGGCAGATCCTGCGCCGAGGCGGCCATCCAGCCGAACCGGCACGTGTTGGCGCCCTGGTACGACATGGTCATCATGACCGGATCGCCCAGCCCGATCGTGTGGGACGTCGGGCTGGCCATGCCGTGTCGCCGCGCCCGCTCGCCCGCCGAGCAGATAGGATGGCAACCAAGCGCCAGCCCGTTGCACCGCATGCCCTCGAAACCCGCGTGCTCGGTCATGCCGGGGCGGATCGCCCGGATGCCGTCCAGCAGCGCCTGCGAATTGGCCGTGGCGATCCACTCGAAATCCGCCAGCTGCTCGGCCTCCTGCAGCACGCGCAG
>CAYZVY010000131.1:0-7861 GCA_964481675.1 uncultured Verrucomicrobiota bacterium | reverse complement strand
AGCACCACCAGGAGCGTTTCCTCGAAACGCGGATCGTAGTTCGTCAGCCACTGGATCGCGCCGACATGCTCGCGGTCCCCGTAAACCACCAGCGCATCCAGCCCCCGCTCGCGCATGCGCGCCCGGACACGGGCCAGCCTGGCTTCAAAAACCGGCGCCATCAACTCCGGCCGCGGCTCCGCCGGCAGCCCAATCACCGGCACATCCACCCTCTTCAAGACAACGGCATCCGCCATATCAAGCCTCTTTCCGTTCATAGCCCGCCCAGAAGGTCTTTCCCCACGGGCTGTTGCAATCATCCCATTCATCCCGCAGCCGGAACAACTCGTCCCGCAGCGTTTTCAATAGATTCTCATGCCCCGGCTCTCCAGCCAGGTTGCGCAACTCGTGGGGATCCTGTTCCAGGTCGAAAAGCTGGGTCATCACATGCCGGCCCCGGACCACATACTCGATCAGCTTGTGCCGCCGCGTCCGGACACCGCGATGCTTGTCCGTATAGGCCAGGTACAGCAGGTCGCGTCCCGGTTCCGCCCCCGCCGCGGCCGGCAGGAAGCTGCGGCCTTCCACGCTCGCCGGAGCCGGCACGCCCGTCAGCTCGCACAGGGTCGGGAACAGGTCGAGCAGGTAGACCAGACTGTCGCGGCGGACGCCGGCCGGCAGGCCGGGCCCCGCCAGGATCAGGGGCACGCGCGTGCTGTGCTCATACAGGCTCTGCTTGCCGAACAGACCGTGCTGGCCCAGCGCCAGGCCGTTGTCGCCCGCCAGCACGAAGAGCGTCTTCTCCAGCAACCCCTTGCGCCGCACAGCCTCGACGATGTCGCCGATGCGGTCGTCCAGGTGGGAAATCATGGCGGCGTATTCCGCCAGGTGGCGGCGCACCTCGTCGGGCGTGCGCGGGAACGGGGCCAGCATTTCGTCGCGCACCGTCAGCTCGCCGTTGTCGAAAGGATGCTCCGGCATGACGTTGGCCGGCAGCGGCATCTCCTCCGGCTTGTACAGGGCGCGGTACTTCGCGGGCATGGTGCGGGGATCGTGCGGCGCCAGAAAGGCCGTATACGCAAAAAATGGCGCGGACCCGTCCTGCTCCCCGATGAAGCGGATGGTCGCGTCGGCGATGATGTCGGTGGAATGGCGGCCGGCGTGGATATGATCACACGACCGGTCCTTCGTCTTGTTCGAATGGAACGGATCCTCCACGACCGGACAGGTCTTGTCATACTTCCCCGACGGATCGAAATCGTAAGCCGGCACGTTCCAGTGATCGGCCATGCCCCCGAAAAAGATCTCGGCGCCGGCGCTGAAGCTGCGGTGATAGGACTCCCGGCCGTTGTGCCATTTGCCGGCCCCGAAGGTGCGGTAGCCGGCCTGGCGGAAGCATTCGCCCAGCGTGACGTGAGCGGGCGGAATGCACTCGCCGGCCCCCGACAGGCGGAAGAGCGTGCGGCCCGTGTTCACCATGGCGCGGCTGGGCATGCACACGGCGCCCGATGTTCCCCCGGGAATGTGGGCGTGGGTGAAATGGACGCCCCGGGCCGCCAGCCGGTCCATGTGCGGCGTCCGCACCAACCCCGGGCTCACGGCGCCCAGCGCGTCAAAGCGCTGATCGTCCGTGAACAGGAAAACGATGTTGGGGGCGGACGCTGAAGTGGACATGTCCGGCATCATCCCGAAAAACAGCACGCGCTGCAAGCAAAACGGTCCGTCCGCTACCCGTCGATACCGGTGCAGGCGAGCAGATACGACCCCACGGAGGCCAGATCATTCTTCAGGGCATCGGCTTCCCGGTTCAACGGGGCATCGGGCTGGGGGTAGACCCCGGGAATCAGGGCCAGCACGGCCTGGATGGAGGGCATCGGGCCGGCGAATGCGGCACGGCCGGGATCGGGGCGCGCGGAATCACCCGGCCGGAGCATCGCCAGGAATCCCGCCGCCAGGACCAGAACGGCCAGCATGGCCACCCATTCGGGATGGACTCCGCGGCGGGCGGGAAGCGGTTCGGCCATCCGGACCCCCGCCATGATCCGCGCGTGCAGCATCCCGGAAACCGGCGGTTCCGACCCCGCTTCGGCCCGAAGCCGCTCTTCCAGCTTGTCCCGGCTGATGGTGTGATTCATGGCTTCTCCTTTCCCAGCACGCCGGCCAGCGCCCGCCGGGCCCGGAACAGCAGGACCCGCGCATGCAGGCCGGTGATGCCCATGGCCGGCCCCACTTCCGCCAGCGGCAGCTCTTCGGCGTATGTCATCCACAACACGGTAAAATAACGCTCGGGCAGGCGCAGCCGCGCCACCTCCCAGATGCCGGACCGGGACTCCGATCCGGCCACCGCCCCCGTCTGCGGCCACTGCTCTTCCGGCGGCAGCGGCTCTTCCTTCCGCCGCCGCGCGTGGCTGATGGCCTGCCGGCGGGCGATGACGAAGAGCCAGGGAGAAAAAGAACGCCGGCAGTCGAACCGGCCGATCGCGCGGAACGCGCTGATGAACGTCCGCTGGGTCAGATCCTCGGCATCGTGCCGGTTGCCGCAGCGCTGTTCAAGAAACCGCAGCAACCGGCCTTCGTAGCGAGATACCAGCTCCTCGAACCCGGCCGCCCCGCCCTGCTGGACGCGCCGGACCAGCTCTTCGTCCGGAATCCGGCCTGGCGGGCCGGATCCGGAGGGGCTGGATGAACCGGGCTCCATCAGGGGGCAATCGGGGCCGGCGACGCCGCGGCCGGCGGGGGGGTCTTGCGGGCCGACGCCTTGTCCATCTTCTCCTGGATCAGGGTCACCAGCTTCTCGGACGCCATCGACGTGGTCATCTGCACGGACGGGCCATTGACGGTGACCTGCGTGGCCTGCATCAGCGCCACCAGCCCCGGCTCCTTTTCCTGGCTCATCTGACCCATGGCCAGAAGACCCTGGGCAACCTGCTGCAGCTTGACGGCCGTTTCCGGATCAACCGTGGTCAGGAGCACCGACAGGGTCACCTGGCCGGCCTTTTCGCCCAGCGCCACGCGGGCGGTCTTGGCCTGGCTCAGCATCTGGGCTTCCGCCTGTCCGCCCAGGGCGGGCAGATCCGTGCCGGCCATGAAGAAGGGCTCCTGGACCGGCAGTTCGCCGAAAACCTTGGTCGCGTCGAGCACCGCATGCGTGCCGCCAAGCACGTCCAGCGCCTCGCGCATCATGGGCAGCCCCCGGCCGATCAGCACCTTGCCGGACAGGGCGCACCCGTACATCCGCTCGTCGGGCTTCTTCTCGTCGATCCAGCTGTGGATCGGGATGGAGCCATGCGAAACCGTCTCATACGAGGGATTGGCCTTCAGCAGCGTCACCAGCTGCGGCACATTGAACGTCCCTTCGAACAGGGCCACGGCCTCCAGGGGATCGCGCGATTTGCCATAGAGCGTCACGCCCTTGAGATCCCTGCGGGGATCGAACTGCAGGATGGCCGCCAGCGCCGCCATCTTGTTGCCGGCCTCGCCCGCTTCCAGCTTGTCCGTCACAAAGGTGCCCAGCTGGGTCTCCTTCATCTGGTCCAGATCCGCATGCAACACCCAGCGGGCCGAATCGGATACCGTCTTGGCCTGGAACGCGCCCGCCCAAACCTGACCCGCCATCAATCCCGCCGCCGCCAGAATCGCCAACTTTTTCATGCCTGCTCCTGTAACGTTGTTTTCACACTGTATACTCTATATTACGCAGCCGGGGAAGAAAAGGTTACAGGATTTCGCGCCTTTCGCATGTTTCGTAGGTCCCTCCCCTCTGTACTCCCGTACGCTTTCATGCTACAAACGTCCCATGGAAGCCATTCTGCTCATCGGGATCCAGGGCGCGGGCAAATCGACCTTCTGCGCGCGCCATTTTTCCGGCACGCACGTCCGGATCAACCTCGACACCCTGCGCACGCGAAGAAAGGAACAGCTGGCGCTCGAGGCTTGCGTCGCGGCCGGGCAGTCGTGGGTGGTCGACAACACGAACCTGTTCGCCTCCGACCGCGCCCGCTACATTCCGCTCGCCCGGGCAAACGGCTATCGCATCAAAGGCTACCTGTTCGCCGGCTCCCTGAAAGAGGCCCAGCGCCGCAACGCCACCCGCTCGGGCCGGGCCTTCGTCCCGCCCCATGTCATCGCCGCCGCCGCCGTGAACCTGGAGGCGCCCGCCTGGGCCGAAGGATTCGACGAACTCTACACGGTGACCCCGGGGGACGGCGACTTCCTCGTGGAGCGGTGGCCGGACCCCGTCTGGCCCCCCGCCGGACGCGAGCAGAAGCCCTGGACGCGCTGGTGGTGGCACGGCTCCGCCGTGGACGAAGGCAACCTGACGCGCGAACTGAAAATCCTGCGGGACGCGGGCTTCGGCGGCGTGGAAATCACCCCGATCTACGGCGTCCGGGGAGCCGAGCACCGGCATATCCCCTTCCTCTCCGCCCGCTGGCTGCAGATGATGCTGCATGCCTGCACGGAAGCCCGCCGGATGGGACTGGGCGTGGATATCGTCCCCGGAACCGGGTGGCGCCTCGGGGGCCCCGATGTGCGGCCGGACGAACAGGCCGTGATGCTGGAACTCCGTCGCACGGCGGCCGGCAGAACCGTGGCGATCGCCGCCCCAAGCGGGGAAAAGGTCAAGCGCCCGGCCCCCGGAGGCGAGGGGTTCACCATCGACATGCTCGACCGGGCCACCGTGGCGCGCTTCCTGGAGCGCTTCAACGCGGCCTTTTTCAAGGCCGTCCCCCCGGACCTGGTGCGCGCGGAATTCCACGACTCGTGGGAATACGGAACCGACTGGTCGCGGCGCCTGCCGGCCTTCTTCAAAAGGCGGAGGGGCTACGATCTTGGCCGGCACCTGTCGGCTCTGGACGAGGCGGCCGGCGAACCGGACGAGAAGGCGGCGCGCGTGCGGTACGATTACCGCCTCACGGTCGAGGAGATGCTGATCGACCATTTTTCCCTCAACTGGAACCGGCTATGCAAAAAGCGCGGGCTGCTGACCCGCAACCAGGCGCACGGCTCGGTGGGCAATCTCCTGGACATCTATGCCGTGGCCGACATTCCGGAGACGGAAATCTTCCGGGACAGCGTCGACCCCCTGATCAACATGTTCGCCTCCTCCGCGGGGCATGTAGCCGGCCGCCGCCTGATCTCGTCGGAAAGCTTCACCTGGCTTTCGGAGCACTTCACCAGCGACCTGGGCAAGATCAAGCGCTATGCCGACCACCTCTTCCTCAGCGGCATCAACCACCTGTTCTATCACGGCACCGCCTACTCCCCGGCCGACGCCCCCTGGCCCGGCTGGCTCTTCTACGCCTCCACGCAGGTCAACGGCCGCAATCCGCTCTGGCCCCACTGGCCGGCCCTGAACCGCTACATCGCCCGCTGCCAATCCTTCCTCCAGGCCGGCTCCCCCGCCAACGACGTGCTGGTTTACTGGCCCCTCCACGACCTGCAGATGACCGGGCCCGGCCGCCTCCGCAAGTTTTCCATCGACGGCGACCGCTGGACCTATGGCGACAGCCTGAAGCGGACCGCCGGTGAGCTGCGGGAACGGGGCATGCTGTTCGACTATGTGTCCGACCGCCAGCTCGCGAAGGGGCGGTACGGCAAGGCCGGGGCGCGGATGCCGGGCGGACTATACCGGGCCATCGTGCTGCCGCCCCTCCGCTATATGCCCCTCGAAACGGCGCAGGTCCTGCTCGCGGCCGCGCGGGCGGGCGTGCCGGTGATCTATCAGGGCGGCGATCCGGACTGGGATGTCCCCGGCTTCCGCACCCTGGCATCCCGCCGGAAAGCCCTGGCCGCCCTCCTGAAGCAGTTGAAGCGCCAGCCGGCGTTCCAATGCGCCGGCGACCCCGCCGCAGCCCTTCAAAAGGCCGGCATCCGGGGCGAGCCCTGGCAGGCTGGTTCGGGCCTGCGCTGCCTCCGGCGTAAACTGCCGAAGGGCGACCTGCTGCTGGCCATCGGCAATACGGGTGACGCCGGTGATACCTGGATCGAGCCCGCGTTCCCAAAAAAGAACGCCCTGCTGCTGGATCCCTGGAGCGGCCGGTCGGGCAGGGCCGCCCTGGACGGCAGCCGCGTAAGGATTCAATTGGAAGCCGGGGAGTTCAGGCTGCTGATTTTGTCCGACCGGCCCTTTCCGGAAGGACCGTGGATCTATCGGAGCGCGCCCCAGGCAAGCAAGGGGCTCGAAGGCCCCTGGCGGATCTCCTTCCCGGCGGGCGGCCCCGTCTGCCCGCCGCCCGTGGAGCGGACGGCGCTGGACTCCATCACCCGCTTCGGCGATCCCGAGCTCGAGCGGTTCGCCGGCACGATCCGGTATGAAACCCGTTTCGACGCGAATCCCGCAGCCTCCTTCACCGATCTCGAACTGGGGGATGTGCGGCAGAGCGCGTGCGTCATCCTGAACGATTGCGTCCTGGGCCTCCAGGTGCTGCCGCCCTTCCGGTTCGCGATCCCCGCCGGCGTGCTGAAGGAAAAGGACAACCGGCTCATCGTCGAGGTGGCCACCCTGGCGGCCAACCGGATCCGCGACCTGGACCGGCGCGGGGCCAACTGGAAAATCTTCCACGACATCAACATCGTGGGGCTGGATTACAAGCCCCTCGACGCCTCGGGCTGGCCCGTCCGGGATGCCGGCCTGCTCGGGCCGGTCACCTTGCGTTCATGAGGGCTGAAGCAGGTCGGGCGCTACGAGCCCGGCGGCTTGGCCCTCGGTTCCCCGCCATCCGTCTTTTTCTCGAAAAGGGAAAGCTGTTCTTTCCTTTCCGGAAGGGGCTTGGCGTCGGCCGCTGTCTTGAGCCGTTCAGCCGGGTTCCCGTAGGCTTCAATGCCTGGAAACTCAACCGCTCCCAGGGCGGCAAGCTTGCGGTTGCCGGAGGGAACGGAACCGCTTAGCCGCACAAACACCCGCCGGCCCGGGCTCCGTTTCAGCTCCTCTTCGGCACCCGCCCAGGTTCCGCCCTTATTGTCGTCGGCGCTGACAACCAAGCCGTAATCCGCCATCGCATAAATGAGCTTGTTCCGCCCCATGGCGTTCCCGACAGTGAATCCGGCCTCGGGATGATAGGGTGAAATCAAGAGCAACCGCCCTTCCGCCAGGACGTTCCGGCATTCCCGCGACACGCTTTTCCGTAGCAGCGTGTCCGCCAGAATCCCGATAACGGTCCCGCCCGCGTCCAACGCGCCGCTCATGGCGGCCTGGTCCACCCCGCGTGCCCCGCCGGACACCACGCTCATGCCGCCGCTTGCACACCAGGCGGCCACATCGCGCGTGAAGGTTTCTCCTTCCGCATCCACGTTCCGCGAACCGACGATGGCCATTCCCCCGCCCGCCAGATGCCTCTTTTCCCCAACCCCGAAAAGAAACGGGGGAGCCTTCTCCTTGAGGTGCTCCCTGAAACGGGCGGGATAATCCGGGTCGCTCCGGCAAAGCACCCAGATTCCGCTCTGGCTCCACTGCTCGAGGGCAAATCCCAGTTTGACGCCCCGCTTGAGCAACGCCGTCAGCCGCGACTCCGCCAGGTTCGCCTCCGCCGCCAGGCGCACGACGTTGTGTGCCCCAAACAGGTCGGCCGGCCTCAGATTCCGCGCCGACAACCACCTGACGACCTGGTTATAATCGCGCAGGTCCAGCGGCGCGATATCTGATTCGCCTCCCAGATGCCCGCAAAGCAGCAAAATGGCCTTCGCATCCTCGCTCATCGTGTTCATGGCGCACCTATCTTAAAGGGCATCAAAGTCTCATTCAACGCCAATTTGGCGGCTGCCTTGAAATCGGGCGCATCTGCGATTAGTTGCGAGGCATGGGCATGTCATGGCCCGATGCTGTTGCGTCGTTTCGGCGTTCATGCCCGGCTGCTTTTGGGCGGATCAGGGTTCCGGCTAGGGT
>CAYZVY010000130.1:0-12240 GCA_964481675.1 uncultured Verrucomicrobiota bacterium | reverse complement strand
GTTGCCAAAATCGAAACGAGAATGCAAAATGCAAAGATCTGACCCCTCTCTTACTGAGATGGTAGGCTTCGAGGTGCCCGACCGCGGGAGCAAAGCCGAGCAGGCGCGCGAAGATGTCGGTGAGGAATTGCCCTTGAAGGGGCTTCTCGTTCAAGTTCAGAAACGCGGGATCTGCCACTGTTCGGGACCATTGATCCGCGATGGCCGTCAGTTCAGGGGACAGGGTTGGAGCGAAGCCGGTCAGGCGGCGGGCCAGGAGATTGGGGCTGAACAAGGGTTTGAAAAGGTCTGGCATCGGGTCGCAGTCCTCAGATCGGTGGTCTCGCGGCTGTTCGTGGGCGGTCCGCGAGGCGATGAAGCCGGCAGAAAACTCCATCCAAGGTACATAATCGCGGGTCCAAGTGCAAATATATTGGAAGCCATGGGGCTGGTTTGCTATCTTCGCGCCCATCAGGTTCAACCCGAAAAAAGGATTACGCCATGCCCGCCAAGCCGATCCTCAACCCGCTCGCCCCCGTTCCCGCGCTCCGGCACCGCGTCCTGCCGGCCGTCACACCCGTGCCCGACGAATCCGTGCCCGCCACGCGCGCGCTCGCCAAAGCCGCGCCCGCCAAACCCGCCACCGCCAAGCCCGCCGCCGGCTCGCGCGAGGAGGAAGCCCTCCGGATCACAAGGGAAATCAAGCGCACCCTCAAGGACCTCGTCCTCGGCCACATCCACGTGGGCCGGCTCCTGGCCCGCATGCGCGACGAAACGCTCTACACCGCCCTCGGCTACCAGACCCTCGAGCAGTACGCCAAGGATCGCTTCGGCTTCGAAAGCTCCACGCTCTACAAGCACATCAAGGCCTACGAGTGGGTCCGCGCCAACCGGCCCGACTGGCTCACCGCCAACCCCAAGGGCATGATCCCCGACTACAACGACATCAAGGACCTGGCCTGGATCAACGAACAACTTCAGAAACCGAAGCTGGCCAACGCTACCCGCGCCGACCTGGAAACACTCAAGACCAAAGCCTTCGAGGGCAAACTCCGCCAAAAGGATCTCGAAGCCTATAAGCGTGCCGGGAACACCCGGAAGGAAGGCCGGAAGGCCGTCATTTCAGCCGCGCGCGCGCTGCGCAAACGGTGCGCCGCGCTGGCCGACATGCCGGCGGAAGTGCTCACTCACCTGGATGCCGTCATCGCCCTCCTGAAAACAGCCTGAGCCAAATCCGGCACCGTTTTTGAGCGACATAACTATCCTGTTTCCAGATAGTTAACGTAGAGTGTCCGCAAAGACACTTTGGGGAATGACATGAAGACAACGCGAATGTTGGTCCGACAGATTGTTGAAATGAAGGTTACAAAAAGAAATCCTTGCCGGCATTCTTGTTTCTTTCTATAGTAACAGCTCAATTACGAAAAGGAGTCCATCCATGAGCGATCCGGTCCGCATCCCGCTTTCCGAAGACGAAATGCCGAAGGCCTGGTACAACATCGCCGCCGATTTCAAGAAGCCCATGCCGCCGCCGGTCGACCGCAACGGCAACATGCTCACCCCCCAGTCGCTCGCGCCCGTCTTCCCCATGAACCTCATCGAGCAGGAGGTCAGCACCCAGCGCTGGATCCCCATCCCCGATGAAGTCCGCCAGATCCTCTACCGCTGGAGGCCCACGCCCCTCCGCCGCGCCACCGCCTTCGAAAAGGCCCTCGGCACCCCGGCCCATATCTACTTCAAGGACGAATCCGTCTCCCCCGCCGGCTCCCACAAGGTCAATACCGCCGTTCCCCAGGCCTACTACAACAAGATCTTCGGCACCAAGCACCTGACCACCGAAACCGGCGCCGGCCAGTGGGGCTGCGCCCTCGCCCTCGGCTGCAAGCTCATGGGCCTCGACCTGCGCGTCTACATGGTCCGCGTCAGCTTCACCCAGAAGCCCATGCGCCAGGTCATGATGCGCACGTGGGGCGCCGAATGCATCTCCTCCCCCAGCACCCGCACCCAGGCCGGCCGCGACGTGCTCGCCAAGTGGCCCGACACGGCCGGCAGCCTCGGCATCGCCATCAGCGAGGCCATCGAGGACGCCGTCACCTCCAAGGACACCAAGTACAGCCTCGGCAGCGTGCTCAACCACGTCCTGCTCCACCAGACCATCATCGGCCTCGAGGCCAAGGCCCAGTTCGCCAAGGTCAACGCCTACCCCGACGTCATCATCGGCTGCGCCGGCGGCGGCTCCAACTTCGCGGGCATCGCCTTCCCGTTCCTGGCCGACAAGATCGCCGGCTCGAAGAATCCCGTCATCCTCGCGGCCGAGCCCACCGCCTGCCCCAAGATGACCCGCGGTGTCTACGCCTACGATTCGGGCGACGTGGCCATGATGACCCCCATGCTCCCCATGTACACCATCGGCCACGAATACCAGCCGCCCGCCATCCACGCCGGCGGCCTGCGCTACCACGGCATGGCGCCGCTCGTCAGCCACGCCAAGCACGAGGGGCTCATCGATTCCGTGGCCCTGCCCCAGACCGAATGCTTCAAGGCCGGCATGCTCTTCGCCTCCACCGAGGGCCTCATCCCCGCCCCCGAGTCCTGCCACGCCATCGCCCTCACCGTGCGGGAAGCGATGAAGTGCAAGGAGGAGGGCAAGGCCAAGACCATCCTCTTCAACCTCTCCGGCCACGGCCTGCTGGAACTCAGCAGCTTCCAGGCCTACATGGATGGCAAGATGGAAGATTATGAGTTCGGCCCCGAGGAGCTGAAAAAGTCGCTTGATTGCCTCAAGGGGCTGCCCAAGCTGTAAGAAAAAAAGGGACTAAAGGGACCTAAGGGACTAAAAGGACCTAAAATTCCTTTGGTCTCTTTCGTCCCTTAGGTCCTTGCAGTCCCTTCCCCCAGCCGCTCCAACACCCACGTCAACTCCTCGGCAATGCCGCGGTCCAGCGGGATCGTCCCCCCGGCCGCCTCGTTCCAGACGGTCCAGGTGTAGGTTTCCACCTCCAGGTGCCGCGTGGCGCGCACCAGCGCCGGCAGGGCCGCCTTGAGATAGCCCGTCGTGCTGCGCAGCGCGCCGCACGTCTCCACGAACAGGGGCACATGGTAATGCACCCGCACCGTTCCGTCCGGTAATCCCGGCGCATCCGCCAGCAGCGCCGGCAGGTCGACCCAGCGCGTCAGCGCCCCGTCCGCCCCCCTGAAAACCGCCTGGTGGAGATAAATTTTGTCCTGAAACCGGGACAGCTCGGCGAATGCCTTCCGGTCGCCGGCGTCCAGCTCCAGCGCCGCGCTCAGCTGCGCCTTCGCCACGGCGATGCCCTCCGCCGCCAGCAACGCCAGCCCCGCCTCCGCCTCCTCGAATTCAACGGCCTGGTGCGCCGCGTCAAAACAGCAGCCCACATGCCGGACCAGCCACTCGCGCGCCGTCTCCTCCGGCACGCCAGCCTCCTTCGCCAGCAGCCGCGCCCCCTCGGTCCGCAGCCTCCGCATCACCTCGACCAGCTCCGGAACCGTCTCCGGGTAGCACATCGGCTCCGGTTCCATCGCCAGCACGATCCGGCGGCCGCCCGCCTCCTCCAGCCGCGCCAGGCCGCCCGCGCACCGCGCCAGCTGCTCCAGGGCCGCCCCCACGCGGGCTTCCCACCCGGGCCACCCCTTGAACGTCAGCGGCGCCGTGGAAATGCTGCCCCCCGCGTCCGCCGGCGCCAGGGCCGACAGCGCCTCCGCCACCCGCTGCGTGTAAACCCGCCGCTCCGGATCGCTCCAGTCCGGCCGGTACACCTCGTCCTTCACGGGCGCCCCGTGGAACCGGCCGAAGGGGAACGCGTTGACGGTGAAGGCATACAGGTTATGGGCGTCCAGCATGTTCCTGAAATCGGAAAGGCGGCCGGGCTCGGCGGCCAGCTCCGCCGCCGCCCGCGCGCTGATGCGCAGCCCCAGCCCGAACGGGGCCGCCGGGCTGACAAGCGCCTTCACGGCGACCGCGTGCTCCCGCACCGCCTGCTCCTGCTCGGCCCAGGTCTCCCCGGGGTGCACGTTGAGGCAATAGGTCAAATGCCGCTCATGGCCGATTCGCATGGAAACCCTCCGCCCGCTTCCGCAACCGCTCGATGCCCGCCGCCATGCCCGCCTCGTCCACGCTGTGGATCTCCACGCCCTTTCCGATGCCGCCGGGCAGCGTGAGCGTCAGCCGCCCGCCCAGATGCTCCCGGAAATCCTCCAGCCCCCGCATCAGCTCCAGCTCCCCGTCCCCGCGCCGCCTGTCCAGCTCGGGCGCATAAACAGGCAACCCGCACGCCTCAAGCGCCGCCAGAACCGACTCCAGCTCCGCCTCCGTCAGCAGCCCCTCGCGCCGCGCGTAACAGCAGTCCAGCGCGATGCCCACCGCCACCGCCTGGCCGTGCCCGAGCCGGTAGCCGGACAGGATCTCCAGCCGGTGCGCCGACCAGTGCCCGAAGTCGAGCGGCCGCGCCGACCCCATCTCGAACGGGTCGCCGCCCCGGGCGATGTGGGCGATATGGATCTCGGCGCAGCGGCGCACCGCCTTTTCCATCGGGCCCGCCTCGCGGCGGCGCAAGGCCGCTGCCTGGCGGACCAGGTAGTCGAAGAACGGGGCGTCCCGGATCAGGGCGACCTTGAACGCCTCGGCCACGCCCCCGATCCAGTGCTCCTGGGAGAGGGAGTCCAGCAGGGACAGGTCGTTGACCACGGCAAAGGGCGGCGCGAACACGCCCAGGAAGTTCTTCTGCCCGTGCTCGTCCACGCCGTTCTTGACCCCGACCCCGGAGTCGCACTGCGCCAGCACGGTGGACGGCATGCGCACCAGCCGCACGCCCCGGTGAATCAGGGCCGCGCCCAGGCCGACGGCATCCAGCATGCTGCCCCCGCCCACCGCCAGCACGAAACTCTGCCGGTCCAGATGCAGGTTGCCCAGGGTCCAGATCAGCTCCTGCAGATGCCGCGCCCCCGCCTTGGCCTCGTGGCCGCCCGGGAAATAGATCGGCGCCCCAGCCGGCTCCACCCGTTCCGCATGGGCATGAAAATACCCGTTCGCGGCGGCGGCCAGCTCCGGCCGGACCGCCGCCAGCCCCGCGTCCAGGCAGAGCGCGACCCGGGGCTTGCGGCCGTCGTGCCGGCGCTCGAACGTCTCGACCAGGACCGGGTTGGCGGGCGCGAACGCGCCCCGGGTGAAATGGACCGGATACTCGAATGGAACGGAAAAGGACGACAGGATGGGCGCCTCTCCGGTTGTTCCCTTTTTCATTGACTCTTTCCCCCGGATAGCCGGGCCTTCGCCAGCTCCGCCAGTTCCACCAGCCCCGCCGGCTCCGCCGGCACTTCCCAGCTGCAGGCCCAGGCGGCCGGCCGGTCGGTTCTCCCGTGCGTGCCGCGCAGTCGGGAGGCCTCCTGCCCGATCCCCGGCGGCCACCACTGCCGCGTCAGCTCGCAGGGATCATACCCCGGCTTGTTGTGAATATCCACATGTCCCGCATAGTCCGGCGCCTCGCGGTCCGCCGCCCACCAGGGATAGGCGAACCAGCTGCCGGACGCCGCCACCAGCACCAGGTCGCCCGCGCGGTCATGCGCCGCCAGCGCCTCCGCCTCGCTCCAGCGCGGATCGCCCGCCGGGCTCCGCCCGGGGACAACCGCCTCCACGCCGCCCAGGCCCGCCAGCGCCTGCCGGGCGGCGTCCGCATCGCCGGGCGTGCGGACATAGACCTGCGCCACGGAGTGATCCACCACCGCAAACGCGCGCGAGGCATTCAGATCCGCATACAACCGCCCCTTCACCTCGCGGCATTCCAGCAACCCCGCCTGGCGCAGCGCCCGGTTCGGATAGACAGGCCCCCCGGTGCAGGGCTCGATCGCGTAATCGCCCCAGATCATCCAGTCGTAGCCCAGGCGCGCGGAGGCGGCCAGCACCCGCTTCAACTGGGCGTTCAACAACGCGATGGATCGGCGCGATTTGGCATGCGCCGGCCCGTGGCGCTGAAAATCGTAATCGAGCGTGGGCAGATAGACCAGCAGCAGGTCCGGCGCGTCATGCGCCATCACGTCTTCGGTCGCGCGGGCAATCCAGTCGCCGACCGCGGGCGAGGCGAACGGCCCCCAATACCGGTGAAGCGGAAATTCGCCCAGGGCGGCGCGGAGGCGGGGATACAGTCCCGCGGGCCGGCTGTAACAGTCCAGAATCATGCCGCCGTGATGCTTGTGGATCGGGGCGGGCGTGACGACGACATCCGCCTCCTCCCCCATGGCCTGCTGCCAGAACAGCAGGCCCACCGTGCCGCCCGCCTTCCGGAACGGCTCCCAGAAACGGGGCCCCTCCACGAGGCTGGAGGCCTGTTCCCAGAAAAAGACCTTCCGGAGCCGCCGGTCGTAAAAGCCGTTGGCGACCATGCCATGGCGGGACGCCGGCGCCGCGGTGCGGAACGTGGCCTGCGCCGTGCAGGTCACCGCCGGGAAAGGCGGACGAAGGGGCGCAAAACGCACCCCTTCCAGCCCGGTCAAGCCGGATGCCGTTGCCGCATCCAGTCCCGCCACGCTCACCACCAGCAGTTTGCGGCCCATCACATGTCTCCATAGAGGATTGCGAATAGCGGATAGCGGATATTCGCTATTCGCTATCCGCTATTCTCTTCACGACGCGTAAAACACCCGTCCCACCCGCTCCGCCAGCACCCAGCACATCAACAGGCCGAGTGCGGCCAGCGGACCACCCAAACCCGGCGGCCCGGCCAGGCAGAGCAGCGCCTGCATGGGAATCAGCAGGCGGACCAGCCGGCCCACCGTCGGCGGAACCTTTTTCGGGTCGGCCCCGCCCGGACATCGGGCCATGGCATCCAGCACGCCCGCCGTGCCCGCCAGGGCGGCCGCGGCCAGCGGCAGCGCCGCGGGACGAAGGCCGGGCATCACGGCCACAAGGCCCAGCCCGAGCACCGGCACCGCCACCGCATAGCGCCAGGCGCCGGGCGCCTTCCGGGTTTCGTTCGAGGCGAAGGCCGTCAACGCCGCCACATAAAATCCCCAGCACACGGCCACGGTCACCACCGGCAGGAGGGCCTCCCTGTCCGGGATAAGCAACGCGCCGGCAAAAAGGTTCAAGCCGCGGCAGAAACCCATCAGGATGAAACCCGCCCGCGGCGCCACGGTCTTGACCCGGTTGTAAACCAGGATCGCCGCGATCAGCACGGGAGGCATGTCGCCCCACCGCTCGGGCAGGATCCCGGAGGCGGCAAGCACGAGGGGAATGGCGAAGAGGACGGCTTCCGCCGCAAGGGCCGCCTTCCGGGAGATGCGCCCGCCGGGCAGCGGACGCCCCGGCCGGTCCCGCCGGTCCTCCTCGAGATCCACGAGATCATTGTCGATCAGTCCGCCGGCATACAGGCAGAGAGCCGCCAGGACGGCCAGCACGAGGGCCGGCGCGGGAACGGCCGAACCGGTGAGGGCGGCAGCGAGGAAGGCGCCGGCCAGCACGTCGCCGGGCACGCTGAACAGGTTGGGCAGGCGGACGAGCTGCAGCCATGCCTTTAAGGGGAACCTGTTCGTATCCGGCTGGCTCATAGCGGGCTCACGGCTGCCGCAGATCGATCGGCCAGGGCTTGAGATCCAGGCGCGGTTTCCATTTCGGGGACTGGCTGTAAAACGCGTTCGGATGGTCGAACGCCAGCGCCTTCAACGTCTCTTCCGGGTGGCCGTCCGCGCGCATGCGCGTCATGACCTTGGGCATGCTCACGGGATCCGAGATGCCCCAGTCGGCCGAGCCGCTGATCAGAAGGCGCTCCGGGCCGTATTGCTTCACCAGCGCGCTCGCGCGGGCGGCGTCGAGCTTTGAAATCGGGTAGACCGTCAGGCCGCACCAGCAGTCGGTCCGGCTCAGGGCCAGGCCGAGGGTCTCCTCGGTGTTGTGGTCGAGGTAGATCTTGCGCTGGTCGTGGCCGACGGCTTCGATCACGGGCAGCATGCGGTCGAGGCACTGCACCTTGTTGGTGTGCGAAATGTGAATGATCACCGGCATGTCGCGGTCGCGCGCCATCTCGAGCTGGCGGCGGAAGGCATATTCCTCGGCGTCGGTGATCTTGTCGAACCCGATCTCGCCCAGCGCCACGCAGCGGGGATGATCCAGGTATTCCCCCATCCCCGCGAGCACCTCATCAACAAGGGCGGTATTTCCCGCCTCCTTGGGATTGAAGGAAACCGCGGCAAAGTGATCGAGCCCGAACCGCTCGGCCCGCCCGGCCTCGAAGTCGAGGATCAGCCGGAAATAATCGAAAAACGTGCCGGCATAGCGCCGCTGGCTGCCCAGCCAGAAGGAGGGCTCCACACAGGCGCGGATGCCGGCCGCATACATGGCCTGGTAATCGTCCGTGGTGCGCGAATACATGTGGATGTGCGGTTCAATCAAGGTCATCCCCCAAATTTAACAAGCGGGGGAGCCGGAGTCAAAATAAAGCGCAATTTCGGCCGAAAGATCGGGTGAACCTTCCGACCGGACAGGACGCTTATACGGAAAGGCCATCACCCGAAGCTGATTTTCCGGACGCCCGGCAGCGCAGCCAGTTCCCCCGCCAGCCGCTCGGGCAGGTGAACCATGTCCTTTTTCTTGTACATGAGCCGCAGCGTCAGCGTCTTGACGCCGGTGACCGCGTCGATCTCCACGTCAACCTGCTGGATCCTGGCGCCATGCCTGTCCAAAAAAGGGACAACGGTTTCGGCGGTCACGTCGGTCTTGGACAGGACCAGGGTGAGCTGGGACGACCCCTCGGCGTAAACCCGGCGCTCCAGGTAGGGCAGGCCCAGCACCGTGAGCAGGGCCAGGCCGAGCCCGGCGAACCCCAGGAGGTAAAGTCCGGCGCCGAAGACCAGCCCCAGGAAGCTGGCCAGCCACAGGATGGACGCGGTGGTGACGCCGCGCACCATGTCGCCATGCTTGATGATGACGCCGCCGCCCAGGAATCCCATGCCGGCCAGAATGCCGGCCGCCAGGCGGGCGGGATCCGGATGCCAGCGGTCGGACGAGGTGGCATTGAAACTACCCTGGTAAAACCACTCCGACAGCATCATACCGATGCAGGGGGCCAGACACACGAGCACCGTGGTCCGCAACCCCGCGGCGCGGCCGCGGCTCTCCCGCTCAAGGCCGAGGGCGGCGCCGGCCGCCACCGCGCACAACAACCTCAGCCACATGTCGTTTTGCATCGCTTGTCCTTCGATTTACGGCACCGGCCTGGAAACGCGGAACCCAAGCAGGAAGTCCCGGTTCGCCGGGCCGTTGCCATTCCGCCAGGCCGCCCGGCATCCCCGCGGGTCGCTGGTCCAGCCCCCTCCCCGCACCAACCGGCCCGCCCCGGACACCGCACCCGGCGGGTCGCTCACGGGGCCGGAATAGGGCCCGTACCAGTCCCGGCACCACTCGTAGACGTTACCATGCATGTCATATAGCCCCCAGGCGTTCGGCCGGTACGTGCCCACCCTGGCCGAGGCCACGCTGGTGGACCCGGTCTGAGTCCAGTCTAGCCCGCCGTTGTATGCGTATCGCCCCACTTCGTTCATATTGGTGCAGGCACTCGTCAGGGCGGTCACATTCTTCCCGCTGTTCAGCGCCGTCAGCGTGCCCGCCCTGCAGGCATACTCCCACTGCGCTTCCGTCGGCAGATCCAAAGTCGCGAGGCCCGTCTTCGCCCGCAGCCGCCCCATGAAGGAAGCCGCGTCTACGGCGCGGTTTCCCGGCCAACCCGCCCCGGATGACGCCCCGCGGATGTCATCGTAACTGACCTGCTCAACCGGACGCGAGGGATAATACAGGATGTTGTTGAAAAAGCTCGGCCGGTTTCCCATGACCAGTTCCCACTGGAGCTGGGTGACCTCGAAAACGCCGATGTAGAAATCTTTCGTCAAGGTCACCTGATGCGGCACCTCATTCGTGTAACGCCCCAGCTCGTTGGTCGGGCTCCCCAGGGAGAACGTTCCCGCCGGAATCTTCCGCATCACCAGCTTCCAGTTTTTATAGGCGTCCGTCCACCCGCCCGCGGGCACATCGCTCAAGTAGGTCACCGGATAGCTTTTTGCATTCACGCCCCCGGAAAGATCGATCACCAGGTAATCGCCGGCAGGCGCCGCCAATACCGTAAAGGTTGCCCTGGACGTGAATCCCTTCGTCGCCCCGGCATAGTCGGTGATGGACCAGCGATACGTACCGGCTGAGATCACGGACGGAGCCGGCCGCCACTTCGGGGCGCCCGAGGCGGGCTGTGGAACCCAGACCTTGGCCTTGGTCACGAACCGGGTGGTTCCCGCATCGTATTTCGACAGCTTGAGCTGATAGCGGTCCGCCCCCGGGGCGCGGCTCCACCTGAACACCGCGGGAGCGAAGTCGTACACATCGCCCGGAGTCATCTGGCGGTCGATGAGAAATGTCCGAGGCATGCTCCACATGCCGGTGCTGGCGCCGGTCACGCTGCGCACAACCGCCGTGTAATAGCCCGGCGGAAAGGTGCCGGACACCGTCCGCGAGGCCTTCTTGATCCCGTTCAGAAGGGCAAACTCCGTGCCGTTGTGGAGAAGCTTCAGGCTATAGGTGTCGGCACCGGCGACCGGAGTCCAGCCGATTTTCACGACGGCCGTGCCGGCGGGGAAAACCTGGCTGGGCGCCGGATTCGTGATCACGGCGGCCACGGACCTCGTCGACCCGAAGCCCGCCAGAAAAAGAACGAGCCCCAACGCAAACATCCTCATTCGGAACATGGCTTGCCCCCCCGCTTGTCCGGATTCAACGCCTGCCGCCGCACCTGATTGGATCGTATCGAGATATACGCCTGAGGGCAGCGGGCGTCAAGCCTTTCGGGACGGGTTCGCGTCGCCGCGCCTCCCCCGCCGCGCCATCAGGGCTGGCCCGAATACTTTTTCGACTCGATGCCGAGCAGCTTGACCTTGTACCCGATGATGCGCTGGGTGGTGCCCAGGGCTCGGGCGGCGGCGGCCATGTTGCCGCGCGACGACTTCAGCGCGTCGGTGATCAGGTCGCGCTCGTACGATGCCACCAGGCTCTCCAGGTCGCCGCTCACGGGCGTGGTCGCCTCGGCCGTCTGCAGCGTCGGCGGCAGGTGATGCGGATAAATAACGTCGCCCTCTGCCACCAGCACCGCGCGCTCCAGGCAATTCTCCAGCTCGCGCACGTTCCCCGGCCAGTGGTAGCTCATCAGCATGTCGATGGCCGCGCTCGACAGGCGCCGCACATGCCGCCCTGTCTCCTTCGCGTACTTCTCCAGGAAGAAGTCGGCCAGCAGCACCACGTCGGCCGCCCGCTTGCGCAGGGGCGGCACATAAATCGGGAACACATGCAGGCGGTAATACAGATCCTCGCGGAACTTGCCTTCCTTGACCAGCTGCATCAGGTCGCGGTTCGTGGCCGCCAGCACCCGCACGTTCACGCGGAGCGTCTTGCTCCCGCCTACCCGCTCGAACTCCCGCTCCTGCAGCACGCGCAGCAGCTTGATCTGCAGGGCCTGCGAAATCTCGGAAATCTCGTCCAGGAACAACGTGCCGCCGTCCGCCAGCTCGAACCGCCCCTTGCGCTCCACCACCGCGCCCGTGAAGGCCCCCTTCTCGTGGCCGAACAGCTCACTCTCGATGATCGACTCGGGCAGCGCCGCGCAGTGCACCCGGATGAACGGGCGGTCCGCCCGGTCGCTGTTGTAATGGATCGCGTGGGCCACCAGCTCCTTGCCCGTGCCGGTTTCGCCCACGATCAGCACGGTCGACTGGCTCTTGGCCACCTGGGCGATCTGGTCGTAGACGATCTGCATCTCGCGCGAATTGCCGATGATGTTGGCGGGCCGGAAGCGCTCCTTCAGCTCCGTGCGGAGCCGGGCGTTCTCGGCCTCCAGCTTGTCGCGCTCCTCCTGGGCCTGCTGGCGCAGCTTCACGGCCTGCGCGATCATGGACGCCACGATCTCCAGCAGGCGCACGTCCTCGCGCAGCGCGGCCTCGGGCTTGCTGGCCTCGTCCACGCTCAGCGCCCCCACCACTTCCTTGCCCATCCGGATCGGCACGCAGATGAACGACATCTCGGCCCGCTTCCCCCGCCCCGTCCGGTCCAGGAATTCGGGCGACTCGCTGGTCCGCGGAATGATGGCCGGCTCGCCGGTCAGCACCACGCGGCCGGTGACGCCCTCGCCCAGCCGGTAGCGGCCCTTCCGCGCCTGCTGGGGCGAGAGCCCGTGCGCGGCCTCGATGGCGATCTCCCCCGTTTTCCGGTTGAGCAGG
>CAYZVY010000129.1:5491-12259 GCA_964481675.1 uncultured Verrucomicrobiota bacterium | reverse complement strand
ATTTTTTCGGTGATTCCTGAGGTGTCGCCGGAAAGCGATAAGATCAACCTGAACCTGCGGCCCGAATGGGTGGGGATGCCGGAGTGGGTGGATTATGGGACGGAGGGAGCGGGAGCCGCCACGAACCGGCTGCCGATGCGCCAGCCCGTTTTTTACCGCCATTCGGTGGAAACCCAGTTCAGCCTCGCTCGTGGCGCGAAAGCCCTGCTTGGAGGCGGTGTTACGGGGCCTGAAAAGGATACCCTGATCTTCACGTTCGTGCGAGCTTGCCTTGTTGATGGCGAGGGCAACCCCATACCCGAGGTCGGAAGCCTGCGCGAACAGATTGCTCTTCCCGCGAAAGCGCCGTAACCCACTGGTTGTGGCTCGACGCTTATCGTCGGTAACTTGTTGAAAACACGACATTTATGGAACAAATAGAGCCAATTTAACCCCTTAGAAGCTGTTTTTGCTCCCCTAAATGGCACTGTAAGGCGCCGGTGATTCCTTCACGGTCCAAGTTGGGGTGGGTGCCTCAAGGAGTGCCTCTGTTTTGAATCTCTGGCGACGGGGATAACGTGGTTGCAGTTGCTCAATGAACGTCTTTGATCCCACGGCCAGTGATTCTGTCCAATGTGCTTCGCGCACGAGTTGCCTGGTCGACAGTCGCTGGTTGATGCTGTCGGAGTAGTGTTCCTGGAATTCCCGAATGCCGCTGCTATTCAGGCTTTCGAGCAGGCGGTCCATATTCAGAAGTCGATATCGTTTACGGCGGCCGCTCAGTTCATCGAATCCGCACCAGCGCCAGTCGCGAGGATGAGACACAACGCCCGCCCGAACCATGTTTAAGTCCACATAACACAGGCAGTTGAACAGATGCTGCTGGTTTTCGATGATCGTGCATTGATAGGGGTGCTCCCATATGGATCCCAAATGCTCTTTACGCAAGTTATAATGCTTGGCCGTCGAACCGGCTGCCAGGTGCATAAACTGGCTTACGCTTTCGATATTGTCCGCGTGCACAACAAGATGGACATGATTGGCTGTGATGCAATAGCCGTAAAGAGGGACGTGAAATCTTCGAATCCCTTCAAACATCCACTCGCGATACAACTCACGGTCGCGTGCGAGACGTAAGAAAAACTGCCTGTTATGGCAGCGATGCGTCAGATGATAGGTGTATCCTTCGAGTAAATACTCAGATGCTCGTGGCATGGGTTACAACATATTAAAGGGGAGCTTTTCTTGCAATGGGAAAAAACGGGCCAAAAAGAGGCTGTAAGACTCGTTTTTAGCCGTTTTTTGGACACAACATATTGTCGTTCCAACGTTTCTCGACGATAAGCGTCGAGAACACACCATTTCCGAGATTGGAAGAGCGCGAGAGCGGCTCCGGACCGGCAGCGCTAATCCACTGGCGTGCCGGGGAAACCCTTAAAAAGAGACTGTTAACCGGTCGATCCCCCTGTTAATGTTTCCCTGATCTTTTGGAAACAACCTCAGCGGGAGGATCGTCATGGCCAAGAGCGGTAAAATCAAGGTCGGCGTGATCGGCGTCGGGCGCGGGCAGAGCTTCATGCGGGTCGCAGCCCACACGGGCATGGAACTGGTCGCGATCTGCGATACCTGGAAGGAACGGCTCACCAAGGTCGGCAAGCAATACGGCATCGCCACCTATGCCGACTATGACAAGTTCCTGGAGCACGATTTCGACGCCGTGGTCCTCGCCAACTACTGCCACGACCACGCGCCCTTTGCCGTCAAGGCCCTGGACGCCGGCAAGCACGTGCTGAGCGAATGCATCCCGGCCCGCACCATGGGGCAGTGCGTCGAACTGGTCGAGGCCGTCGAGCGCTCGAAGAAGATCTACATGCTGGCCGAGAACTACCCCTACAGCAAGGCCAACATGGAGCTGGCCCGGCTCTACCGCGCCGGCGAGATCGGCGACGTCCGCTACGCCGAGGGCGAGTACAACCACCCCGGCGAGGAGAACTGGCGCCTCAGCATCTCCCCCGGCCTCAAGCACTGGCGCAACTGGCTGCCGCCCACGTACTACGTCACCCACGCCCTCGCGCCCCTGATGGTCATTACCGACACCCGGCCCGTGACGCTGAACGCCCTGTCGATCCCCGAGCCGCGCACCCAGTCCCCGCACTCGGTCAAGGTGGGCGACTGCGGCGGTGTGATCCTCTGCCGCATGGACAACGGCGCGGTCTTCCGCATCTGGGGGCTCGGGATGAATTCCATCCATCGGGTGCGCTACGAGATCCACGGCGACCGCGGCCTCATCTCCACGGCCGATCCCAACCACTGGTCCTATGTGCGGGTGCACCACGAGCCCTGGATGCGCCAGCCGACCGAGCGGGCGGAGAACACCTACCTGCCCGAGTGGCCCGGCAACGCCGTGCAGGCCGACCGCGCGGGCCACGGCGGCGGCGACTTCTGGACCTGCCACTATTTCGCCGACGCCATCCGTACCGGCCGCACCCCGTATCTCGACGTCTATCGCGCCACTTCGATGGCGGCGGTCTCCATCCTGGGCTGGCGCAGCTGCCTGGACGAGGGAGCCCCGTTCGCCATTCCCGACTTCCGCAAGAAGGCGGCCCGTAAGCCGTTCCTGAAAGACCAGTGGTCGCCGTTCCCCGAAGACGTGGGGCCGGGCCAGCCTCCGCCCAGCCTGAACGGGCATATCAAGCCGTCCGCCGAATCCATCCGGCATGCGCGCAAGGAGTGGAAAAAACTGGGCTTTACGGAGCGCTGAAACGTATGAGTGAATCGACACGCTGGAATCCGGAGTGGCCGGTGCTCCGCACCTATGGGGCCGGTTTTTGCGACAAAATCGCCATGCCCGTCGGCGGCATCGGCGCCGGGACCATCTCCTTCGGCGGCCGCGGCCAGTGGCGCGACTGGGAGATCCGCAATACGCCGGCCAAGAATTTTGTGCCGACCTGGCGGTCGGGCTCCGCCCGCGTGGCCCCGTTCTTTGCCATCCGTGCGGCGGCCCTTGGCGACGAACCGGTCATCCGCGTGCTTGAGGGGCCTATTTCCCCCGAGTCGTATGAAGGCGGCTCCGGCTGTCCCGTCCCGCTTCACGGATTGCCCCATTTCCGGAACGCCTCATTCGGCGTGGCTTATCCGCTGGCCCAGGTTGTCCTGGACCAGCCGGACCTGCCGTTCACGGCGCGGCTCGAGGCGTTCAATCCTCTCATTCCCTGCGAGCCCGACCGCAGCGGCTTCCCGGTTGCCGTGCAGCGCGTGGTGATCCGCAACACCGGGAAGACACCGCTCGAGACGACGATCTGCGGCACCCTGGTCAATCCTATCGCGGAGGGGCAGGGCGCATCCGTGCAGGTTCCGAAGCAAGCCGCGGGCATGCAGGGGCTTCAGTGGAACACGGAGGGCGGCGATCCCAACGCCATTCATTGGGGGACGCTGGCGCTGGCCGCGCTGGGCGAGTCCGCCGCGTGTTCGGTCCGCACCCGCTGGCCGAGCCTGGGCTGGGGCGATGTGTGGCTGGATTTCTGGAAGGACCTGAAGACCGACGGCCGGCTGGACGAGCCGGCCGAGAATCCGGGCTGCCCGGTGGGGTCGCTGACACTGACGCGGACGATTCCCGCGGGCGGCGAGGCGGTCTTCACGTTCCTGATCGGCTGGCACTATCCGAACCGGATGGACTGGCGCAGCGAGACGCGGATCGGCAACCATTACACGACCCGGTTTGCCGACGCCTGGGGGGCGCTGGTCCGGATGGCGGCGGACCTGCCCGCGCTGGAGCGGGAGACGGTCCGGTTTGTCCGCGCGTTGTGCGACAGCCCCCTGCCGGCGGCGGTGAAGGAGGCGGCGCTGTTCAACTTGTCCACGCTCCGCAGCCCGACCTGCTTCCGCACCGAAGACGGCCATTTTTACGGGTGGGAGGGGTGCCATGACGGCAGCGGCTGCTGCGAGGGCTCCTGCACGCATGTGTGGAATTACGAGACGGCCCTCCCGTTTTTGTTCGGCTCCCTGTCCCGCTCCATGCGCGAAGTCTCCTTCCTATATAGTACGGATGCGAACGGCCTGATGAGTTTCCGCACGCGGCTTCCTTTGGCCGACAAGGCGATGGCGTTCGGCAAGGCGGCGGCGGACGGCCAGATGGGCGCCCTGATGCGGCTGTATCTGGACTGGCGGCTCGGGGGCGACGACGCCTGGCTGGCGCGTCTCTGGCCGGCGGCGAAGCGGGCCATGGCGTTTGCGTGGATTCCGGGCGGCTGGGACGCCGACCGCGACGGGGTCATGGAAGGCTGCCAGCACAACACCATGGATGTGGAGTATTTCGGCCCGAATCCCCAGATGAACATCTGGTACCTGGGCGCTCTTCTGGCGTGCGCGGAGATGGGCGAGCGGGTGGGGGACCCCGCCTTTGCGGGAACCTGCCGCGGGCTTTACGAGCGGGGCCGCTCCTGGCTGGTGAGCCACCTGTTCAACGGGGAATACTTCGAGCATCATGTCCAGCCGATCCCGAATCCCGCCGACATCGCCGAAGGGCTTCGCATCGGCATGAGCGGAACGGAACTGGCCGATCCGTTGTACCAACTCGGTCCCGGCTGCCTGGTGGATCAACTGGTGGGCCAGGTGTTCGCCCATCTCTCCGGCCTGAACTACCTGCTGCCGCCCGAGACGATCACCCGGACGCTGTCCGCCATCTATCAGTATAACTTCAAGCGCGGGTTCCACGATCATTTCAACCCCATGAGGAGCTATGTGCTGGGCGACGAGTCCGCCCTGCTGATGGCGTCCTATCCGCGCGGCGGCAAGCCCCGGATCCCGTTCCCCTACGCCGACGAGGTGATGACCGGCTTCGAGTATACCGCGGCCTGCGGCATGTTGCTGGAAGGCATGGCGGAGGAGGGGCTGGCCTGCATCGGGGCGATTCGCGACCGGTATGACGGCCGCAAGCGCAACCCGTTTGACGAAGCCGAATGCGGCCATCATTATGCCCGGGCCATGATGAGCTGGAGCGCCATCCCGGCCCTGACCGGCTTCCGGTATGACGCGGCGAACGGCCACATGAAATGGGGCGAGGCCTGCGGCGCGCATCTCTGGTCAACCGGTTTTGCCTGGGGCACGCTTGCCATCCAGGACAGGCCCGACGGCGCGGCCGTGACGCTTTCCGTCCTGGGCGGCCGCCTGCTGCTGAAGACCCTGGAAGTTGACAAAGCCGGCACCCTGACCGTCGGGCGCGAACTGGCGGCGGGGGATTTCCTGGAGACCATTATCGGGAAAGAGCCCCGGTAGTGCTGCCCCACACCGGTGAGGTCCAGGCCATGTCGCCCGAGGTCGTCATAATCCGGATATAGGCGAAGTCCCGCTTGTCCAGGTCGGTGGCCAGAAAGCCTTCCACCACGCGGGGATCGGTTCCGGGCGTGAGGCGATCCGCGGGTTCGCCGTTCCGCATCAGGACCGCCTCCGCGATGCCGTCTTCGGACGCGGCCTGCACGCGGAGCCCGTTCTTTTCAACCCGGACATCCACATAGATACGCCGCCGGGTGGTCGCGTAGCAGCGCCGGTCGGCCAGGGCATCAAAAACGGTTTCCCGTGCCAGGATCGGGACCGACACCGCCGTGAAGCCCTGGGGATAGAGGACGTCATACCCGTGGGTATCAGGTTGTGCGGTGTGAAGATCGTCTCCGGGGCGGCCGTCGTGAATGTCGCCGCCGCCCCAGAAGCCCAGCCGGAATCCCCGGCGCAGCGCGTCGCGGACATGCCGGCCCGCCATTTCACCCTTCAGCGAGCGGATGGGGCGGGTGTTGCCGGCTTCGGCGGGCAATTCCGAACTGCCCCAGACCGAATAGATCTCGACGCCCTTTTCATACCTCGGGTTCCAGCCCTGTGCCCAGTCCGTTCCCATGACCACGTTGGCGCTGTGGTGGGGGATGGCCAGGGCCGGCAGGCCGAAGCCATCGAGCTTGCGCCAGAGTTTGTCGAGCGTGTTGCAGTCGGGATCGGTCGACCGCAGCACCGGGGCCGCGTCGCCCCGGAAGTAGATGTTCCGGTGGCCGGGCGCGCCGGTCTCGCGCTGGTGGTGGGTCCACTCCTGGCCGTGCAGAGTCACGAAACGGCCCGTTTCGTTGTAGTCCCGCGTCACGGACCGGAAGTAATCCCACTGGCGGTCGGTGAGCGCCTCCATGTGGTCGGAGACCGCGCCGAAGTCGAGGAACGCCTCGTTACGGGCGAAGGCGTAAAGCTCCTCGGGGCAGCGGATGCCGTCGCTGAAAATGGACTGCCAGTGCGGATCGCCCCAGGCCAGCCGCTCGTCAGGAATGTCCGCGGTCACATAAACGGGATTGGTCCAGGCCTCGAGCCCCGACACGGGGTCGGTCAGGCGGATGAACTGGAACCCTGGCGCGGTCCAGCGGAACGGCCCGAACGTCTTGATGGGGCGCGTGTCGCCGGGGAAGACGCCCTGGTCCCGGCCGTCGAAGGCGAGAGTCCGAACGCCGTCCAGCGCGGCCCCGCCGTCCGCCTCGAGGGAGCCGCTCCACTCCGGCAGGGCGTTGTCGAGATATTGGATGGCCCGTTCGGTGTTCCTGTTAAAGGGGCTGAACAGCCGGGGCTTGACCGTGTTGAAGCCGCCCTTGCTGGCGATGGGGTGGACGGGCCCGAGCAGTTTCACTCGCAGGTAAAATCGCTCGCCGATGCCGAGGCGGGAGGGAATGACGGCCAGCATGCCCGAGGGATTCATCATGTGTTTTCCTTTTCACTCGCGACCAGTTCGTAGACGACGCCGGCTTTCGCCATCCATGTCAGGGG
>CAYZVY010000129.1:0-5391 GCA_964481675.1 uncultured Verrucomicrobiota bacterium | reverse complement strand
GTGACCCGGCCGCCCTTCTGCTCCGCGCTGACCAGCACCGCGCCGCCGGCGCGCAACGAGTGGAACGCGCAGTCCACCTCCGCCGGGATTCCGCCGAACAGGAGCAACTGCCCGCCGACGCTGAAGAGGCAGGCCGCGTTGACGCCGAAGGCAAATCCGGTCCCGTGATCGGCCTGGAAGAAGCCCTGGACTTTGCCGCCCGTCAGGCCGTTGCACGTGCCGTCCGGTTTTTGGAGCCCGCCCTTGATCGAGGTCCAGGCGCTGGCGGTGTCGCCCATCATCACCGCTGCGGCCGTCGGCACGCCGCCGCACCAGGCGTTCAGCGCGCCGGTTGACAGGCAGTGGCGCCAGGTGGTCAGCGCCTGTTCCCGCAGGGGAGGGGGGCCGTGATACAGGCTGGCCCGCTCGCACGGGAAGACCGCATGGAAGAACGACCCGTGCGTGTAGCGCCGGTTTTTCGGAGTGGGCTCCGGGAAATAGAGCCAGATGTTTTCCGCGTCGACCGGCATCTCCGGCAGGCGGGCGATCAGTTCCTTCCAGGCCGCGCGTTCGTCCGCATCGCAATCCAGAATGTCCGCCGCGGCGATCGCCTGCTCGAATCCCGCCGCGAAGGCCGCGATGTCGTAACTCGAATCGCGTCCCCAGCCGTTGAAGTTGGTGCACTCGTGTTCGCCCCAGATGGAGGGCTCGATGCGGCAACGGCCGTCGGGCCCGCGCCCCGATATTTCCAGGATGCCCCGGTAAAAGCGCGCCACGTCGCGCAGCATGGGATAGGCCTCTTCCTTCAGGAATGCGCGATCACCGGAGTGCGTGAAGGCCCACCAGAAGAGGCGGGCGATCCAGGCGCCTGGCGCGAAGGAGGTGGCGAGGGCCAGGTAGTTCGGCTCGGTCAGTTCATGGCCGTCGATGGAGCCGGCGTGCGGATACCGGACACCCGGGCAGCCGAAATAGGCCGCCGTGTCCCGCTCGCACTGCGGCCGCATGCCGGCATACAGCGAGACGCAGGGCTCGAACAGCTCCAGGTGATTCGCGCCGAGCAGCCCCTGGTAAATGGCCTGGATGTTGATGTTGCCGTGGAAGTCCGCGCTCCAGGCGGGAACATTCTCGCGGCACCACATGCCCTGCAGGCCGGGCGACACCTTGCCCGGCCGCAGCGTGGACCCCGCCAGGTAAAGCGAAACCGCCCAGGCCTGTTCGACGGCGGGCTCCGCGATCGCCACCCGCGACCGTCCCCAAAATGCGGACCACTGCTTCTCATGGTCCGCCCGGATGCGCGCGTAGCCTTTTCGCGCGGCCGCCCGAACGCGTTCCGAAGCCAGGTCCAGGGGGTCCGCCGCATCCCGCGTGGTCGCCGCCGCCACGTACCAGACAATTTCGGATTCGACCCCTGCGCATTCGCCGATCACGGACCGTCCCGTCGCGGTTGTTTCCACCGGCGCCCCGTCCTGGAGGAGGGCGATGGCATAGCGGTCCTCCCGGGCCAGCTCCTGCTCAAACCAGCTGAGCGCGCCCTGCGTGTCCGTGGCAGGCGGGGGCAGCAACTGATGCTCCTCGCGCCCGAGCCTCCAGGTGAAGGAGCGGAGCGGGCGGGCCATGCGGCGGATGCGGAAGACCAGCACCTCGTCGACCGCCGAGCAGAAGGCGTCCAGGCTGAAATCGGGCGGCACCGCCCACATATTGTCAAGCCCCTGGGCCTCGAAGGATGCCGTCCAGACGCCCTCGTGCAGTTGCAACTCCTGGCTCATGCTTTTGATGGCCGCGGCCTCGGCCAGATGAAAGCGCAGCCATCCGCCGCCGATCAGGGTGCTGGCCCGGTACTGGTCCCACCAGCCGGGGTCAGCGGGTTGCAGACGGTCATAGGCGTCGCGGTCCTGACGCCGGTAGATTCCCAGGATATCGTCAAAGCTTTTCCCCGGGAAATAACTCCGCTCCGTGGTGCGGAGCCAGAGGTCGTTCTTGCCCAGGACGAACGACAGGTTTTCCGGCCCGCCGCAGATCAGGGCGCCGAAATCCCCGTTTCCGAGCGGCGCTCCGTCTCCCCAGTTCGACACATAACCCTGTTTTCCGGTCCAGCGCGGATTGAGTCGAGCCAGCCGTGCCGGGGTGTTTTCCATGATCGGGGCATAGGCGTCTGGCATGACTTCCCGGTTGCGCCGGGTCCAGGCGGGAAGAGGCTTGTGCATGACAGGCTTCCTTGACAGGGATTTCAGAAACGTGCGGTCATGATGCCTGACCCGAAACGTCAAAGCAAGAATGCATGAAGCGGATTGTTTTTCCTGTTCACTCCGCCGAGGGGTATGTCATAGTCAAACCCATGACCCCCCTTTTATTGAGCGATCATGGCGTTCTTCAACGCGATGTCTCCCTGCCCCTGCGGGGGACGAGCCGGCCCGGGGCCGACATCGAAGTCCGATTCCGGGACCAGTTGTATCGGACGCGGGCCGGCGCCGATGGGGCATGGCGCCTCGCGATCGGCCCTTTTTCCGCAGGCGGGCCCGACGTTCTTGCGGTCGTGACTCCCGACGGTGCCCGGGAGTTCCGCGACATCCTGGTGGGCGATGTATGGGTATGCTCAGGGCAGTCGAACATGGCCATGCCGCTTCGGAATGCCGAAGGGGGCCCGGCCGATGCCGCTTGCGCAGTCGACCCGGGCCTGCGGTTCCTGACGGTTCCCCGGCGTGTCGAGTCGTCCCCGGCTTCCGATATCGGCGGGGCAGTCTGGGAGCCGTGTGCGCCCGGATCGGCCGCCCCTTTTTCGGCCCTCGCGTATTATGCCGCGCGGTCGCTGCGCCGGTCTCACCCGGAGATCCCGCTGGGATTGATCTCCGCCTCCGTCGGCGCCACGCCCGGCGAATCCTGGATGCCTTGGGAGGTGATGGAAAAAGACGCCCATTTCGCCCCGTACCTGGAACGGTGGCGTCAATCCCTGGCCGCGTATCCCGACTCCCAGGGGCTGTACGCCGAGGCCTTCGTCCGGTGGGACCGGGACGCCGATCTGGCGGAGCGCGAGGGACGGCCCATTCCGGGGGCGTTCCCCAAATTGATCGGGCCGGGCCATCCGTGGACGCCAGCCGGCCTTTTCAACGGCATGATCGCGCCGCTGACCGCCACGCCTGTCCGCGGCATCTGGTGGTACCAGGGCGCCGCGTCCCCCGAGCGGGCGTTTCACTACCGCCGCCTGTTCCGCCTCCTGATCCGCGCCTGGCGCGACGCCTGGGGGCTGGGTGACATACCCTTTCTCTACGCCCAGGAAGCCAATTTCGGCCCGCGCCGGACTGACCCCGGCGAGCACTCCTGGGCCGAACTGCGGGAAGCCCAATTCATGGCTCTGGCCGAACCCCGGACCGCCATGGCCGTGGCCATCGATCTTGGCGAAGAGACAAACATCCACCCCGTCCGGAAGGCGCCGCTGGGCGAGCGCCTCGCTCTCCTGGCTCGCGTCGTTGCCCTGGGCGAAGCCGTTCCGTTTTCAGGTCCCGTTTACCGGGACCATGCGGTGGAGGGGGGGCGGGTCCGCATCCGCTTCGATCATGCCGACGGGGGGCTGGCCTCGGCCGACGGGCGGCCGCCTGCCGGGTTTGCCGTGTCCGGCGGCGCTTCCGATTTTACGCGGGGCAACCGCGGATTCGAGTGGGCCGCGGCGGCTATCGAGGGGGATTCCGTGCTAGTGGAATCGTCCCGCGTGCCCCGGCCGGTGGCCGTCCGCTACGCCTGGGCGCAGAATCCCGACTGCAACCTGGTCAACGGGGCCGGCCTTCCGGCGGTTCCTTTCCGGACGGACGACTGGCCCGGGGTGACCGTGACCAATGCCTGACGTCCCGGGCTCGTGAAATGCATTGAAATCGCGGTTGGGATGTTCGATTATGAGCGGCCATGAGCCTGCTGCTTCATCCCGAATCGCTCAGTCCGGATCCGCTCTACGGTCGCAAGGGAGTCGGGGGCGATTCCTTTCAGACCGCCGCCGTCCTGCATCCCGTGGCATGCCTGCGGGCGGCGCCCGATTCGGCGGCCGTCCGTTCCTGGGCGGCTCGACTCGGCCGGTTCCGGCCGGCCGCGCCGCTCCTGCTCACATCCGAAGCCGGCCGCTGGGACCTGGTTCTTGATTTCGGAACCGAAGTGGAAGGCGAGTTGGAGGTGGCGCTCAGCGGCGGGCCCTGCCGGCTGACTGCCGGGTTCGGCGAAAGCATTCCCGAGGCGGAGGGGTGGGGGATGCCCACCACGCACCCCCTGCAGGCCGTCGAGTGGGTGGCGGAGTCGGCGCGGGCGAGGAACCGCTTTCCCTCGCGCGGCTTCCGGTTCGTCCGCCTCCAGGCGCACGATGCGCCGGCGCGGATGACGCTGGAATCGGTCCGCGTCCGGGCGGTGTTCGGGTTCCGCGAGCGGAAAGGCGATTTTCTCTGTTCCGATTCCAGGTTCCAGCGAGCCTGGCAGACCTCGGTCTACACGGTCCGGCTCTGCGCCCGGGAGACGATGTACTGGGACGGGATCAAGCGCGACCGCCACGGGTGGTTCGGCGACGCCCGGGTGATGCAGGAGACGGCGGACGCGGTCTTCCACGACCCGCGGCCGGCCGGCGCCATGCTGGAGGGGCAGCTGCCCGTGGACGGCTGGGCGATGGGGATCCCGGGATATTCATTCGACGCCGCGGCCATGTTCCGCCAGCAGCTCCTGGCGCACGGGACCGGCGCGCCGGGGCTGAGTGCGGCTTACGGGCGGCTGCGCGCCATGCTGGAGTGGGCAGCCCGGACGCAGTGCAACGGGGCGGGGCTGATCACGCGCGACCCGAAGCAGGCGTATTTCAGCACGGTCTGCTTTTTCGACTGGAGCCCCATGCCGCTCGGAGGCCGGTTCGAGGACCTGGCGCCGCTGCAGTGCCAGCACCTGGAGGCGCTCCGGTTCATGGCGCAGTCTGCCGCCTGGCTGGGAAAGGGTGAGGATGCGGCGCGCTGGACCCGCCGGGCCGACCGCCTGGCGCGGGTGATCCGCCGCCGGTTCCAGGCGCCGGGGAGCGGGCTGCTGCACCACACGCTCCGCCGGACGACGACCGGCTGGCTGCCGATGTTCAACGCCATTCTCGATCCGCAGCGCCGCTACCTCGATCTTTACCACAAGAAGACCGACGCCGGCCCGAGCGGCCCGTCGCGCCACGTCCTGGCGCTGGCCTGGCGCGCCGGACTCCTGGACACGCCCGCCCTGCGGCGCGCCGCTCTCTCGCTCTTCCGCTCGCGCCGGCTGCCCGAGCCGCAGACGCCCTACTTCCACTATTTCGTCCAGGACGCCCGTTCCCATTGCGGGGACGCTTCCGGGGGACTGGCGGCCATGCTCGAGTACGTGGGCGGCCAGCTCGAGGCGAACGACAGCGCGACCGTCTGGGAGTGGCACGTGCCGGGG
>CAYZVY010000128.1:0-12298 GCA_964481675.1 uncultured Verrucomicrobiota bacterium | reverse complement strand
CGTTTCTGCAGCCGGACCGCGAGGGCGGCATCCTGACCACGTTTTCGGGCAAGGAACTGATCCAGGGCGAGCCGGATGCCTCGAGCTTCCCGTCCGGCGGCCTGCGCGCCACGTTTGAAGCCCGGGGCTATACCGCCTGGGATCCGACCAGCCCCGCCTTCGTGAAGGAAGGGCCCAATAACAGCGTCGTGCTGTGCATCCCGACCGTGTTCTGCAGCTATCACGGCGAGGCGCTGGACAAGAAGACGCCGCTGCTGCGCTCCCAGAATGCGCTGGCCAGGCAGATCGTGCGGTTGGCCAAGCTGTTCAAGGTGCCCGGCACCGCGCGCCCCTATGGCACGCTGGGCCCGGAGCAGGAGTATTTCCTTGTGGACCGCGAGTTCTTCGTCGCGCGGCCCGACCTGGTCCAGACCGGCCGCACCCTGTTCGGCAAGCGATCGGCCCGCCACCAGCAGATGGAAGACCACTATTTCGGCCACATCAAGCCCCGGGTCATCGCCTTCATGACCGAGGTGGACCGCGAGCTGTGGAAGCTGGGCGTGCCCGCCAAGACCCGCCACAACGAGGTCAGCCCCGCCCAGTTCGAAATCGCCCCCGTCTTCGAGGAGCAGAACCTGGCCGTCGACCACAACATGGTGGTGATGCAGGTTCTGGCCGAAGTGGCCGGCCGGCATGGGTTCGCCTGTCTCCTCCACGAGAAGCCGTTCGCCGGCGTCAACGGGTCGGGCAAGCACAACAACTGGTCGATCTCCGGCCCTGACGGCAAGAACTGGCTCAGCCCGGGCGACAACCCGCACGACAACGCCAAGTTCCTGACCGTGATCGCCGCGATCATGAAGGGCGTGGACACCTATGCCCCGCTGCTGCGCGCGACCGTGGCGTCGGCCGGCAACGATCACCGGCTGGGCGCCAACGAGGCGCCGCCCGCGATCATCTCGATCTTCCTGGGCGAGCAGCTGACCGACATCATCGCCCAGATCGAAAAGGGCGGCAACGCCAAGACCAGCAAGAGCGGCGGCTCGATCCAGATCGGCCTGTCGGGCCTGCCGGACCTGCCCCGCGACGCGACGGACCGCAACCGCACCTCGCCCATGGCCTTCACGGGCAACAAGTTCGAGTTCCGCGCGGTCGGCTCCAACATGAGCTGCGCGGGTTCGAATGTGGCGCTCAACACGATCACGGCCTGGGCGTTCGACGAGATCTGCACGGCGATCGAGAAGAAGCTGGCCGGCGGCGTCGACTTCAACGTCGCGCTGCAGGAAATCATCCGGGGCGTCCTCCGCGAGCACAAGCGGATCCTGTTCGACGGCGACAACTATTCCGAGGCCTGGAAGAAGGAAGCGGCCCGGCGGGGCCTGCCGAACGTGACCTCGACCCCCGCGTCGCTCAAGGACCTGGTCGCGCCCCAGACGATCGCGCTGTTCGAAAAATACGGCGTTCTGACGGCCCGGGAGCTCAAGTCGCGCTATGAGGCGTATCTGCACGCCTACGAGCAGACCATCGCCCTGGAAGCGAACTGCGCCCTGACCATGGCCAATACGATGATCCTGCCGGCGGGGCTTGCCTGCGAGCGCGACCTGGCCGCGACGCTGGCGGCCGGCCGGGGCCTGAGCGCCCATGCCGGGCTGCGCAAGATCGCCAAGGCCGTGGCGACGCATGTGGACGAACTGGTGGCGGCGATCGCCCAGACGGAAAAGGCGCTGGACAGCCATGAGTCCGCCAGGATCGTGGCGGCCATGACGGCCCTCCGGAAAGCCGGGGATGCGCTCGAGGAGCACGTGCCGGCCGACCTGTGGCCGCTGCCGACGTATGGCGAGATGTTCTTCCTCTAGTAAGAGGGAAAGGAGACGGAAGGCTGTGTTGAGGTTTACGAAGATGACCGGGATTGGCAACGACTACGTCTATATCGACGGGTTCAGCCAGACAATCAGCCAGCCTTCCAAGCTCGCCATCGCCATGTCGAACCGCAACTTCGGCGTGGGCTCCGACGGCCTCGTCCTGATCCTGCCTTCGCGCAAGGCCGACTGCCGCATGCGGATGTTCAACTCCGACGGCAGCGAGGCCGAGATGTGCGGCAACGCCATCCGCTGCGTGGCCAAATATGTGCATGACCGCGGACTCGTCAAGAAGACCCGCCTGACCGTGGAAACGGCCTGCGGCCTGAAGCCGATCACCCTGTCGGTCAAGGCCGGCCGCATGGTCTCGGCCACCGTCGAAATGGGCGCGCCCATCCTGGAGCCGGAGAAGATCCCGGTGGCCGCCAGGTCCAACCGCCTCAAGCTGGGCGGCCTGGAGTGGACGTGCGTGTCGATGGGCAACCCCCATGCCGTGACGTTCGTCAGGAGCGTCGCCGATGCGCCGGTGCTGGACAAAGGGCCGGTTTTCGAGCATGCTTCCGTTTTTCCGCGCCGGTGCAACATCGAATTCGCCGAGATCGTGAGCCGGACGCGCATCCGCATGCGCGTCTGGGAGCGCGGCGCCGGCGAAACGCTGGCCTGCGGCACGGGCGCCTGCGCCACGGCCGTGGCCGCGGTGCTCAACGGGCTGACCGGCCGGGAGGTGGATGTGGACCTGCTTGGCGGCACGCTGCGCATCGCGTGGAGCGAGGCCGACAACGGCGTGCGCATGACCGGCGGGGCGGAGTTCGTGTTCGATGGCGTCTGGCTGAAAGGGTAAGGACGATGGATTCGTACATTCAGGAAATGTTCGCCGAGCGCATCGGCGGAAACCGGTTCGGGCGGGATACCGTCCTCTACAAATTTGAAAAGATCAAGCGCGCCAAGCGCGACGCCGTGGCCAATCACCCGGGTGTCGACATCATCGACATGGGCGTGGGCGAGCCCGACTGGATGGCCGATCACCGGATCGTGCGGAAGCTGTACGACGAGGCCAAGAAGTGGGAGAACCGGGATTACGCCGACAACGGCATCTCGGCCTTCAAAGCCGCCGCGGCCGCCTACATGAAGACGGTCTACGGGGTCGAGGATCTCGACCCCGAGACCGAGATCATCCACTCGATCGGGTCCAAGCCCGCGCTGGCCATGCTGCCGCAGGCGTTCATCAATCCGGGCGATGTGACCCTGATGACCGTTCCCGGCTACCCGGTGACCGGCACGATGACCCGGTGGCTGGGGGGGCAGGTGCACCCGCTGCCGCTGCTGGAGAAGAACAATTTCCTGCCGGACCTGGACAGCATTCCCGCGGACATCCGCCGCCGCGCCAAGCTGCTCTACATCAATTACCCCAACAACCCCACCGGGGCCGTGGCCACCGCCGCGTTCTTCGCCAAGGCCATCGCCTTCGCCAAGGCGAACCAGATCATCGTGATCCAGGACTGCGCCTACGGCGCGCTGACCTTCGACGGCCATCCGCCGCTCTCGATCCTGTCCACCCCCGGCGCCAAGGACGTGGCCGTGGAGGTGCACTCGCTGTCCAAGGCCTTCAACATGACCGGCTGGCGCCTCGGCTTTCTGGCCGGCAACGAGAAGATCATCAAGGCCTTCGGGGCGGTGAAGGACAACAACGACTCCGGGCAGTTCAAGGCCGTCCAGCTGGCCGGCGCCTTTGCGCTGGCGCATCCCGAGATGACCGACCTGACCGCGAAGAAGTATTCCCGCCGGCACGACCTGCTGGTGGTGGCGCTCAAGGCGCTGGGCTTCCGCGTCAGCAAGCCGAAGGCGTCGTTCTACCTGTATGTCGAAGCGCCCGCCGGCGTGAAGGACGGCCCCAGCTTCGAGACGGCCGAGGACTTTTCGCAGTGGCTGATCCGCGAGAAGCTGATCTCCACGGTGCCGTGGGATGACGTGGGCCGGTATGTCCGGTTTTCCGTCACCTTCATCGCCGAGACCCAGGCCGAAGAGCGCCGCATCATGGGGGAGATCAAGGCCCGCCTGGGCGACGTCGTGTTTGAGTGGAAGCAGGCATGACGCCCGCGGTTTCCGTCTGGACCGGCATCCCCTACGCGAACACGCCCCAGCGCACGCTGTATCTGGACCTGCGCGTTCCGCGCGGCGTTCCGCCGCCCCCCCTCGTGCTCTATATACCCATGGGAGGGATGCGCGGCTGCCGGCGTGAAAACGCCCAGTGGTGGCTGACCGAACACGGCTTTGCCATGGCCTCCATCGAGGCGCGCGTCAGCAGCGAGGTCACCGCCCCCGCCCAGGTCCATGACTGCAAGGCCGCGGTCCGCTGGCTGCGGGCCCACGCCGTCCAGTATGGCTACCGCGCTGAGGCGATCGGCGCGTGGGGCCATTCGGCCGGCGGCCTGCTGGCGTCCGTTTTGGGAACATCCGCCGGCGTGGCCGCCCTGGAGGGCGAGGGGGCTTATGCGGGGACGTCCAGCGCCGTGCAGGCCGTCTGCGACGCTTGCGGCGCGCCCCACGATTTTTTCTGGTTCACGCGGCCGGAGGTCCTCGCGACGTTCGCCCCCGTGGCCGAAAACCTGCGCCTGTACCTGGGCGGCCCGGTGGCGGAGCGGGAGGAGCTGGCCCGGCTGGCAAGCCCGTCCACCCATATTTCCGCCGCCTGCCCCCCCGTGCTGCTGCTGCACGGCGACGCCGACACCATCGTGCCGGTCGAGGAGACGATGGACTTCCATGCCCGCCTGAAAGCCGCCGGCGTGGATACCGAGCTGCATGTGCTGCCCGGCGCGGGCCACGGGTGGGATGCGGCCCTCACCCGGGACCGGATCGCCGCGTTTTTCGAGCGCACCCTGAAAAACCCCCTAGGCGGGTTGCCTGGCAAGGGTTAAGAGATAGGACTTATAGGCCCTATAGGACCTATTGCTGCATTGCTACATTTTTGTAGTTTCTTTGTTGTGGATTAACAAAACGGTAGTTCTCTTCTTTTCCCTCGTCGTGTCCTTTTTCATCCTTTTCCCATGAAAATGCCGTTTTTACAGGGCTTTTCCCGCTTGGCACGGCGGGTGCTATAGTCATGGCAGCCGGATGGAGCCGGTGAAACGGACTTGAAACGGAAAGGATGGAGAGGATGAACGGGGTGAACAGCGGCGATACGACCTGGGTGTTGATCAGCGCCGCGCTGGTCATGCTGATGACACCGGGGCTGGCTTTTTTCTACGGGGGCCTGGTGCGGCGGAAGAATGTGCTGTCGATCCTGATGCAGTGCCTGATCGTGCTGTGCCTGATCAGCGTGCAGTGGGTTGTTTTCGGGTACAGCCTGTCGTTCGGGCCCGACGTGAAGGGGCTCATCGGCGACCTGTCGTGGCGGGGGCTGTCGGGCGTGGGCATGGAGCCCAATCCGGACTATGCGGCCACGATTCCCCATCAGGTCTTCATGATTTTCCAGATGATGTTCGCGGTCATCACGCCCGCGCTGATCCTCGGCGCCTTTGCCGAGCGGATGAAGTTCAGCGCGTTCATCGCCTTCATCCTCCTGTGGGCTACGCTGGTGTATGATCCCGTGGCGCACTGGGTCTGGGGCGTGGGCGGGTTCCTGCGGACGATGGGGGCCCTGGATTTTGCCGGCGGCACGGTGGTGCACGTGAACGCGGGGGTCGCGGCCCTCGTCTGCGCGCTGGTCCTGGGCAAGCGGCTGGGGCTGAAGGATACCATGTCGCCGCCCCACAACCTGCCCTTCGCCGTGTTGGGAGCGGCGCTCCTCTGGTTCGGTTGGTTCGGGTTCAACGCCGGCAGCGCGCTGGCCGCGAACGGGCTGGCCGGCAACGCGTTCATCGTCACCCACGTGGCGGCCGCCATGGCGGGCCTGACCTGGGCGATCCTGGATGCGATCGTCAACGGTCGCCCCACCGTGCTGGGCATGATCACCGGCGCGGTGGCGGGTCTGGTGGCCATCACCCCGGCCGCGGGTTTTGTGACCGTGGGCGGGGCGCTCGGCATCGGGCTGGGCGTGTCGCTGATCTGCTACCTGTTCGTCTCCTTCATCAAGGTGAAGTTCGGGTACGACGATTCCCTGGACGCGTTCGGCGTCCATGGCATCGGCGGCATCTGGGGCGCGCTGGCTACCGGGCTCTGGGCCACCAAGGCGGTCAACTCCGCCGGGGCCGACGGCCTGTTTTACGGGAACCCGGTCCAGCTGTGGATCCAGCTGAAAGCGGTCGCCGTGACCGCCGTCTATTCCCTGGTCGTGACGTATGTGCTGCTGAAGCTGATCGACAAGGTTCTCGGGTTGCGCGTGTCGGAACAGGAAGAGCGGATCGGCCTGGACCTGACGCAGCATCGCGAGGCGGCTTATACCATCCTGGATTAACCGTGTTGAGCGAAGGAACAACATCATGAAGTATATCATTGCGATTATTCAGCCCGACCGGGTGGACGACGTTTTGAAACGGTTGACGGACAAGGAGATTCACCTGGTCACGGTGACCAATGTGCTGGGGCGCGGGCGGCAAAAGGGAATCGCGGAGGTCTACCGCAGCCACAAGGAGGCGGGGAGCCTGCTGCACAAGGTGAAGCTCGAGATTGCGGTCAACGACGATTTTGTCGAACCCACGATCGAGGCGATCGCCACCGGCGCCCGCACGGGGCAGGTGGGCGACGGCAAGCTCTTTGTCCTCGACCTGGCGGAGTGCGTCCGGATCCGGACCGGCGAACGCGGGGGGATGGCGATCGGGTGAGAAGAGGGTGGCGGGGTTCAGGGTTCAGGAATGACATCCTGAACCCTTTTTCTTTTTCTTGATCCGTGTTCGGGAAACGATAACAACAAAAACAAAACGGGATAGCCGCGAGAGAACGCAAAGAACACAAAGAAAGATCGGTCTTTGCGATCTTTGAGATCTTTTGCGGCAAAACGATTGAAGCCGAACGACCTGCTGCTGCGTATCGCCGCTGGCGCGGCTCACGCAGAGCGGACTGTTGTGGCGATGAGGCGGGAAATATTTCAGTGTCATTTGGGGGCGGTGCTCGATTATCATGGGAATGATAGTGAACTCCGTCGATTAAGGAATTGCGATGCGCCTGGAAAAAGACCTGCTTGGCGACATTGAGGTGCCGGATGGCGCTCTTTGGGGCGCGCAGACCGAACGGGCGCGCCGGCTTTTCGGGGTGTCGGGCCAGCTCGTGCAGCCGTCCCTCATTCGCGCCGGCGCCGAAGTCAAGAAAGCCTGCGCCCGGGCCAACGCGGAACTGGGCTATCTGCCCGCGCCCGTGGCCGGGGCGATCGCCGCCGCCTGCGACGAGGTGATCGCGGGGCAATGGGCCGACCAGTTTGTGACCGACGCGCTCCAGGGCGGCGCCGGCACCAGCACGAACATGAACTGGAACGAGGTCATCGCCGCCCGCGCCACTCAGCTGCTCGGGGCGCGCGTGGATCCGCATGATCACGTGAACCTTCACCAGTCCACCAACGACGTCTATCCCACCGCCCTGCGCGTGGCGGTGCTGCGCGGCCTTGCCGCCCTCGAGCCGGCCGTGATTCGCCTCACGGAAGCCTGCCAGGCGAAGGAGCGGGAATTCGCCGGCGTGGTGAAGCTGGGGCGGACCGAACTGCGCGACGCCGTGCCGGTGACGCTGGGGCGGGAGTTCGGCGCGTGGGCCACGGCCCTGGGCCGCGATCGCTGGCGCATCGCCAAATGCGCCGAGCGGATCCGCGAGACCAACCTGGGCGGGACGGCGGTGGGGACCGGACTCGCCGCGCCGCGCGATTACATCTTCCTGGCCATCGAGAAACTGCGGGAGGGCTCGCGCCTGAACCTGTCGCGGGCCGAGAACCTGATGGACGCCACGCAGAACCTGGATGCCTTCGTGGAGGTGAGCGGGATCCTGCGGGTCCATGCGGTGACCCTGTGCAAGATGGCCCGCGACCTGCGGCTGATGGGGAGCGGGCCGGAGGGCGGCCTGGGGGAAATCGAGCTGCCGGCCCTGCAGCCGGGCAGCAGCCTGATGCCCGGGAAGATCAATCCGGTCCTGCCCGAGATGGTGATTCAGGTGGCCTACCGCGTGATGGCGCGCGACCAGGAGGTCTGCCAGGTCGCCATGCACGGCGAGCTGGAGCTGAACGCGTTCATGCCGCTGCTGGCCGACGCGCTGCTGGATATGCTGCGGCTGCTGGAGCGGACGGACGTGCTGTTTGCCGATTCCTGCGTGGCCGGCGTGCGCGCCTATCCGGAACGGTGCCGGGCGCTGATGGAGCGGTCGCGCGAGATCGTGACGGCGCTGATCCCGAAGCTGGGGCACGCCCGCGCCGTCGAGCTGGCCCGGGCCATGGCGGAATCGGGCCAGTCCGTGCGCGAGGCCGTGCTGGCCCGCGGCTGGATGACGGCGGCGGAGCTGGACGACGCCCTGTCGCCTGAGCGCCTCTGCCAGCTGGGCTGGCGAAAACCGGGATAGGCCGGAGGACGGTAACATGTTGGACCGGTTCACAATGGTAACCCGCCACAGGGTGGAGTGGAACGAGGCGGTGGGCCAGCTGCCGCTGGGCAACGGCGAATTCTGCTTCACGGCCGACGGCACCGGCCTGCAGACGTTCGGCGGAAACGCGATGGCGCACTGGGGCTGGCATTCGTTTCCCCTTCCTGAGGGCTGGACGGCCGAACAGGTTCCCGTTACCGGCACGTTCCAGCAGGGGCGCTGCCAGGGGCCCGACACGTTTCCGCCCGGCACCGAAGCCATCCGCCAGTGGATGATCGATAATCCTCATATCCTGAACCTCGGCAGGCTGCGCCTGCACAAGGCCGGCGGCCGTGATCTCGATCCTTCCGATATCAAGGACCTGGTCCGGACTCTCGATCCCTGGACCGGCCTGCATCTTGCCATGTTCCGGATCGACGGCTGTCCGGTGCGCGTCGAAACGTGCGTGCATCCGGACCTGGACATGATCGCCATCCGGATCGAGTCGCCTCTCGTGGCGGAGGGCCTGCTCGACGTCACGCTGGATTTTCCGTATCCGGCTCTGAAAAACGAGGCCTGGGTGGGCGACTTTTCCCGGCGTGACGGACACGCCACTACGCTTTCCCGCCCGGCCGAAAGACGAGCCGACTTCCGGCGTGAGGCGGATGCCACCGTGTATCATGCCGCCTTGTCCTGGTCGGCGGGCGCTTCTTTTGTTTCCGATCCTTCCGCGATTTACCGGCTGTCAACCCGCGGTTCCAGCGCTTTATCATTGGTGTGCCTTTTTTCTTCGGATTCGCCGCCGGCCGTGTTGCCCGATTTTGACGAGACCCGGAAGGCCGCCGCCGCCGGGTGGGAACGGTTTTGGATGTCCGGCGGGGCGATCGACCTTTCCGCCAGCCGGGACCCGCGCTGGAAGGAGCTTGAGCGGCGGATCGTGCTGTCGCAATACCTGCTGGCCGCGCAGTCGTCCGGCAGCTGGCCGCCGTCCGAGTCCGGCCTCATGACCATCGATCCCTGGCGCGGCCAGTTCCACATGGAGATGGTCTGGTGGCACCTGGCGCATGCGGCGCTCTGGGATCGGTGGGATCGGGTTGAAAAGGCCCTGGAGTGCTACGGGCGCTTTGCCCCGACCGCGCGGGCGCTGGCGGAACAGCTCGGCTACAAGGGGTTGAAGTGGCCCAAATCGGTCGGCCCCGAAGGCCGTTCCGCCCCCTGGGTCGGCAACCAGGTCCTGCTCTGGAAGCAGCCGCATCCGATTTTCTTTGCCGAGCTGGAATACCGCCTGCGGCCCGGCCGGGCCACGCTCGAGAAGTGGGCCGGCCTGATACAGGGAACGGCCGAGCACATGGCGGACGTGCCGGTGCGGGATGAGCGAACGGGACTGTTTTCGTTGGACTCAGTCATGCCGCCGAGCGAGCTGGGCATCACGCGCGACACGGTTTTCGACCTGGCGTATTGGCGCTGGGGGCTGGATATGGCGCAGGTGTGGCGCGAGCGGATGGGGTTGCCCCGGGAGCCGCGCTGGGACGAGGTGCGGCGCGGGCTGGCCCCTCTTCCGGAGGCGGGGGGCGTCTACGTGCATTCCGCCGAGTGGGCGGACACCTACGAGAAGAGGAATTGGGAACACCCGGATCCGGTCGGCGTTTTGGGCATGCTGCCCCCCGTTGACGGGGTGGATCCGGAGACGGCCCGGCGGACGGCGAAGCGGGTGTGGAAGACGTGGCAGTGGGACCGCACCTGGGGCTGGGACTGCCCCTGGATGGCCATGGCGGCCGCGCGGACGGGGCAGCCGGAGATCGCGGTGGAGGCGCTGCTCCGGGAGAGCAAGCGCAACCGGTTCGACGTCCGCGGGGCCAACCTCGGTGGCCCTGCGCCTTACCTTCCCGGGAACGGCGGCCTGCTGTATGCCGTGGCCCTGATGGCGGCCGGCTGGGACGGCGCGCCGGAGCGGGAAGCTCCCGGCTTTCCCGCTGACGGTTCGTGGGTTGTGCGCTGGGAAGGCTTGAAGCGAGCGCCGTGATAAGGCCGCTTGACAATGTGACCTTATGTGACTACATTTCGGTCATGGCTAAAAGAATTAAATCCGCGGTTTATCCAACCGGAGCCGGGCGCTCCATGTCGGTGCGCGAAGCGAAGGCTCATTTTTCCTCCCTGCTGGAGCAGGCGGCCGGGGGTGAGGAAATCACCATCACCTGGCATGGGCAGCCGAGGGCCCGGATTGTGCCGGCCGCCGGGGGGGACGGGACTCCTTTGAAAATCGACCGGGAATGGCTGAAGGATATGTCGGTGAAAAGGAAGGGATCTTCTTCCGACCGGCTCATTCGCGATGACCGGGATGCGAGGGGCTAGCGATGTACGTAGACAGCGCGGTTTTCGTGAAATTGGTCGTGCGCGAAGCGGACAGCCTTTTTTATGCGGATCTGCTGGAAAACCAGCGTTTCGTCCGCTCATCCGAACTGGCCGTGGTGGAGTGCCGGTCTGCCCTACTGCGGAAAATGCGCGAAGGGCAATTGGATGAGAAGACGCGGGAACGCGCCTGGGGCCGCCTTCAAAACCTCTGGACCGGAGGCGGCGTGAAGCTGCTTCCCGTTTCCGGCTCCATTTTGGCCGGTGCTGGCGACGCCCTTCAGTCCTGCGGGGTGCGCATTCCGCTGAGGACGCTGGACGCGATCCATCTGGCGACGGCACTGGAGTGCAACGCGTTCCCCCTGATCACCAACGATCGCGTCATGCGGGCGGCCGCCGGCCATCTGCGCATTCCTTTGGGGCCGGAACTGAAACCATGAAGAGGATTCCATGAGCAGGCTGACCTTGCGGCAGGCAGCGGCGAAACGCGGGCTTTTGATCGGGTCGTGCTGCGAGCCTGGCCTGCTGGATGAACCGGCCTATGTGGAAACGCTGGGGCGCGAGTTCAACGCCCTGGTGGCGGAGAACTGCATGAAGTTCCACTGCCTTCAGCCGGAGCGGGGCGTTTTCAATTTCGCGCCGGCCGACCGCCTGGTCCGCTTCGCGAAGGAGCACGGCATGCGCCTGCGCGGGCATGCGCTGGTCTGGCACTACCCCTTCGCCCAGCCGCGCTGGTTCAAGGATGTTCCTTTTTCAAAGACGGAAGCGCTCGACATCCTCCGCGACCACATCATCGGCGCGGCTTCGCACTTCCGCGGCTCGGTCATCTGCTGGGACGTGGTGAACGAGGCGATCGACGACAAGGGCGCCTGGCGGGAGGACAGCCCGTGGTTCAAGCTGACGGGGCGCGACTACCTGGAAGCCGCTTTCCGCTGGGCGCACGAGGCCGATCCGGACGCGAAGCTGTTCTACAACGACTACAACATCGAGATGCCCAACGCGAAGGCGGACACCGTTTACGCGCTGCTGAAGGACATGCTCAAGCGGGGCGTCCCCTTGCACGGCGTGGGCTTCCAGTATCACTTGCGGCTTGAAAACAAACTCGACATGCCGGCGGTCGCCGCCAACATCCGGCGATTTGCCGACCTCGGGCTGGAAATCCACCTGACCGAGATGGACGTGGCCATCAAGGTGCCGGTCACGGATGAACTGCGGCGGGAGCAGGCCGCCGAATATGAAAAGGTGCTGCGTCCCGCTTTGGAGATTCCGGCCGTCAAGGCGTTGTTGTTCTGGGGCCTCACGGACAGGCATTCCTGGATCCCCGGTTTCACCAAGGGCGCGTATGACGAGTCGCTGCCGTTCGATCGCGATTACCGGCCCAAGCCGGCGTATGAGGCCATCATGAGGGCCTTGGCGTGAACCCGAACCGTATACGGATCTCATTTCCCTGACCTGCTTGACGAAAGGCGTGGCACGGCCTTTCCAGGCCGTGTCCCCGACTAATCCAGAACGCATGCCCAACAGATGGCACAAACACCCGTTGGAAACGTCAATGCGGCGGCGTGGCAACTCTTCCCTTCGCGATAAAAAGGCCGGCAAGCTTCCGGGACACGGCCTAGAAAGGCCGTGCCACGCCATTCATG
>CAYZVY010000127.1:9888-12311 GCA_964481675.1 uncultured Verrucomicrobiota bacterium | reverse complement strand
TTGGTCACCGCGTTGCTGATGCTGGCCCAGGCCTGGCCCCAGCCGGCCCCCGTGTTGGCATCGCTGCCCCCGGGGGCGACATACCAGGTGGAGGCGGCGCGGACAACGCCCGCGCAAGAAAAGACGGCCAGCATGGCGGCCAGTAACCCATGGGAACAACGCATCCTGCTCATGTCAACCCCTCTTGTCTGCATGGTCGGATATCATCAGGCGAGCCACAGCTCTCGCGTACTGCAAAAAAACAAACGTCGTTACATATATAATAAGACTTCCGGCCTGATGAAATCAAGACCGCAAAAGCCCGCTCAGGGAGTATGTCCGGACCCGGCGCCCCAGACCCGTTATTTGTCCCGGATGACGCGGACATCCTGGGCGATCTGGACCACGATCTGGAGCCATTCCTTGATCCAGCGGCCGACGACCAATACGGCAAGCCCCGTCACCCAGCAGGCGAGAAAGATGGAAAGGCCGTCCAGGAAGCGGTTGTCGCCGCCGTCGGGTGTCCACAGCAGCGGCAGGCGCATTCCCCGGGACTCGCACCAGACGGACACCATGGCGGGCAGGCTCATGACCGCCAGAAAGGCGAAGGCCATCTCCCCCCACATGGCGGCCAGCGTGCCCAGGATCGGGCCGAAGATGAAACCGGAGGCGGAAAGCGAGCGGATCAGCCAGCCCCGGTAAAACATGATGGCCAGGGCCAGGAGCACCCCCAGCAGCCGCCCCAGCAGGAGCATCAGGAAGCCCACGCCTTCCACGAACGACATCTCCTTGATGTCCGGAACCATCCGGCACCAGTTCAGGAAAAACCAGACCGCCAGCACGGCCGCCAGTCCCATGATCAGATACCCGATCGCCGAACGCAGGAAACCGGCCTGCTTCTCCTGCGCCAGGAAAGGCTGCGACCGGATCCACTTCGAAACCGGATCCTCCGGCGTTTGCTGACCCGCTGTTCCCTGCATGGATTCGCTCATGGCCTCTCCTCCTGGTTTCGTTTCCGGCTAGACCTGCATCAATTCGGCTTCCTTGGCCGACACCATGCCGTCGATCTTGGCGATATACTGGTCCGTGCTCGCCTGGACGTCATGGAGCCCCTTGTCCCGCTCGTCCTCGGTGCAGCCGCCGTCCTTCTGGAGCTTCTTGACGGCTTCGTTCATGTCGCGCCGCACGTTGCGGACCGAGACGCGGGCCTCCTCGGCCATCCGCTTCATCACCTTGATCATCTCCTTGCGGCGCTCTTCGCTCAGCTCGGGGATCGGGATGCGGATGACGCGCCCGTCGTCCATGGGCGTGAAGCCGAGATTGGCGGCATGGATGGCCTTGACGATGCCGTCCCGGGCATTCTTGTCGTAGGGGTTGATGACGATCAGCCGCGGCTCGGGGGTGGAGATGTTGGCCAGCTCGCGCAGGCGGGTGGGCGCGCCGTAATAGATGACGCTGACGTTCTCGACCATGTGCGGCGAAGCCTTGCCGGTACGCATGCCGCTGAACTGCTCATGCAGCATGGACAGCGATTTGGACATCTTGTCATCGGTCTCAAGCAGAATTTCGTCGACGGATTCCATGGCGGTTCTCCTGTACGTTAATCGGTGACCAGCGTGCCCGCGGCCTCGCCGTTGAGGATGCGGCTCAGCGTGTTCTCCTGGAACAGGCTGAAGACGATGATCGGGATGTGGTTTTCCATGCAAAGGGAAAAGGCGGCGCCGTCCATAACCCGAAGCTGGCGGGTCAGCGCCTCCAGGTAGGTCAGGTGGGTGTAGAGCTTGGCGGAGGGATCCTTCATCGGGTCGGTATCGTAAACCCCCGCCACCTTGGTGGCCTTGAGCAGCACCTCGGCGCCGATCTCGCTGGCGCGGAGCGCAGCCGTGGTGTCGGTGGTGAAATAGGGGTTTCCGGTGCCGCCGCCGAAGATGACGACGCGGCCCTTTTCAAGATGGCGGATGGCCCGGCGGCGGATGAACAGCTCGGCCACCTGCTTCATCTCGATGGAGGTCTGGACGCGGGTGTCGACTTTCAGCTTCTCGAGCGCATCCTGGAGGGCCAGGGCGTTGATGATGGTCCCGAGCATGCCCATGTAGTCGCCGGTGTTGCGGTCGATGCCGCGCAGCTCGCCCGTGCTGCCGCGGAAGATGTTGCCGCCGCCGATGACGATGGCGATCTCGGCGCCGCGCCGGTGGACGTCGCGGATCATCTCGGCCATGCGGCGGAGGATCTCGGGGTCAATGGCCATCCCGGTCTGTTTGTTCTGAAGCACTTCGCCGCTCAATTTGAGCAAAATCCGCTTGTAGCGGAGGGCGGGGGTGTGGCTGGCGTCGGCTGAGGGCATAGGCTTTCTCCGGAGGTGCGGGGCTTGCTGCATCCGGGAGCCATACGATAGGGAAAAGACCCGCAAAAGTAAAGGCTTATTCAGGGGCGGCACGGCCCGC
>CAYZVY010000127.1:0-9788 GCA_964481675.1 uncultured Verrucomicrobiota bacterium | reverse complement strand
GCGGCACGGCCCGCTCGGCTTCCGTTCCACCCCCCCTGCCTTTTACCTTGACCCCTGATGCGGTCAAAGCGTATTTTATTTGACTGAAAGACGAACTGAAGCCGGGAGATTACCGATGGACGGCGAAAACGAGAAAACCGACAAGCCCGAAGCCAACATCCCGCCCAAGCTCGATTTGAAGCAGGCGGTCACGCCTCCCCAGCCCAAAAAGGCCACCACGCGCATCGATATGGCGGCGGCCGCCATGATTCCCGAGGAAAAATCCAAGACCACCCGCATCAATCTCGGCGCGTTCGGCCCCGAGAGCGGCGTTCCCAAGACCATCAAGATCCAGCGCCCGAGCGAAGCCTCCACCATCAAGCTCAACCGCCCGCCCGCCGCCCCAAGCGCCCCGGTCCCGGCTCCCGCCGCCCCGCCGCTCAGCCCGGCCCAGGCCAAACGCCAGACCTCCCGCATTTCCCTGCAGGAAGCCTTTGTCGCCCCCGCCGAGGGCCAGGCGGCCGGCGCCGCCCCCACGGACGTCCAGCCAGCCCCCTCCGGCCCCAAGACCATCCGCATCAAGCGGCCCGGCGATGCCGCCGGCGCCCCGCAATCCCCGGCCCCCGCCCCCACGTCCGCGCCGGCCGAGGAACAGCCCCCCATCGAAGCCGGCCCGCCCACCCAGCGCAAGACCATCAAGCTGCGCCGGCCGGGCGGCGCCGACGGCGACGCGCGCCCGTCCGTGACCCTGCCCCGGGCCGCCGCCGATTTCGCCGCCGCCCAGGCCGCCGGACCGGACACCGACGAGGACGAACCCGGCGCCACGTTCTCCATCCTGTCGCTGGTGGCCGTCCTGGTCTGCTGCGTCATGGTCTACATGCTCTGCGTTCAGGCGCTCCCCGGGCTCGGCCTGAGCTGGACGGGCCAGGTTCCGTCCCTGCGGTGAAAAAAGCCGCCTGCCTGTCCGCCGTCCGCCGCAACCTCGCCTGGTTCCAACGATCCGGCGTCATGCGCCCCGCCGACGGCTTCTGGGGCGTGGCCGAGCGGCTCGCCGTCACCACCGGCAACGGCGCCCTGGACATGACCTTCCGCCATTTCCCCTGTTACACCCGGCTCTCGTCCGACGTGGCCGCCATCGAACACCGGCGGGCCGACTGCAATTTCGAAACCGCGTTCCTGTTCGACCTGGCCGCGGACGCCCTTGGAAAGCCGGCCCTGAAGACGGTGGCCGACAACCTGATCGACTTCCTGCTGGCGCGCAGCCATTTGCGGAAACGGGACGACAAAGACCCGAACGCCGGCCTCTGGGGCTGGGCCATGCCGATCCGGCTGGACACCTGCTGGACCGACGACAACGCCTGGGTCATCATCCTGCTTCTCAAGCTGGCGGCGCGCGGCCGCCCTGAGCTGAAGCCGCTCGGCCTCCAGGCAGGCCGCACGCTGCACCGGCATCTCACGACTTTTTTCACCCGCCACGCCGAGAACGGCCGCGAGCTGCCCCGCCAGGCCTTTGCCGACATCCCGATGTCAGGCCTCATGCTCAACCCGCACTGGATCGGCCTCGCCTGCATGGCGCTGGCCCATGCCGCGGCCGCGGACCCGGCGCTGGACTGCCGCGCCATCCTGGACGCCTATTACGCCCAGGTGCTCGACGGCCCGCCCAAGCGGGACGCCCGCTACGCGCCCCTGCCCGGCACCGGCCGCGCCTGGACCCTTTCCGAATACGCCTACCTGGGGCTCACCGCCGCGGTCGTGGCCCGCCAGTTCCCCGGCAGCCGCGCGGGGGAGATCGCCGGACACGCCGGCCGCGAGCTGCTGCGCGTCCAATTTGAGGACGGTCATTTCCCCGCGGAACACGAGGAGGCGCCCGCCGCCCCGCACCTGGCCGACCTGGTCTACACCGACAACTGGGCCGTACTGGCATTCCAGCATCTGCACGCGCTCACGGGCGACACGGCCTACCGGGCGGCGGAAGAAAAATCGCTGCGCTTCCTGGCGTCCATCCAGGACCGCGACTCCTCGCCGCTGTTCAACGGCTGCTGGCGCGGAATGTACGACACGCAGGCGGGCCGCTGGGGCGGCGGCGACCGCTTCGAGGGCGGCGCCAGCAGCATTTACTCGGGCTGGACCAACGCGCCCCTTTCATGGGCTTTCCTTTTCGCCGCCGGCTTCGGTAACCTATTCCCGGAGTAGCCCTTATGTCCCCTCCCCTCCGCCAGACCCGGACCGCCCCCTTCGTGGCCGACCTTCTCCGCCGGCCCGCCGAACTCGCTTACCGCCCCGGCCTCTCCCCCCGCGCCTTCGCCGCCTGGCAGGACCGGGTGCGGCGCAAGCTGAAGACGCTTCTCGCGTTCCCCCGCGTGCCCCGCCAGCCGCCGCCCCGACTCCTCCGCGCCGAACCGCGCGCCGGCTACACGCTCCAGGCCTGGGAGCTCTATCCCGAGCCCGGCAGCGCCGTCCCCTTCCTCATGCTGGTGCCCGACGGCGCCACCGCCGCCCGCCCCGCGCCGGCCGTCCTGTGCTTCCCGGGCACGGACCACCCCAAGGAAGGCCTCTGCGGGGAGCCCGTGCCCGACGCCTTCACGCCCACCTTCCAGGACGACCGCCAGAAAATGGCCCTGCACATGGTCCGGGCCGGCTTCGTGGCGGTGGCCTTCGACAACCCCGGCACCGCCTCCCTCCACGATCCGGCCTACACCGACTGGAAACGGCAGGCCGACCACCTCATGTGGCTGGGCCGCAGCTACGAGGGGCTGTCGGTGTTCCATAAACGGGCCGCCTTCCGCTGGCTCCGCACGCGCCCCTTCATCGACCCCGCCCGCATCGCGGCCTGCGGCTTTTCGCTGGGCGCCAAACCCGCCCTGCTGCTGGCGGCCATCGAACCGCGCGTGGCGGCGGTCGTCTGGAACGACATGGCCTCGTCCTGGCGCAACCGCGAAACGGCCACCCGCCTGGCCGGCGTCCCGCCCTGGCACTACATCCCGGGATTTGCCAGGTGGTTCGACTACATGGACCTGATGGCGTCGCTGGCGCCCCGCCCTCTCCTGATCACCGAAGGCGGGCGGCTGGACGATCATGCCCGCATCCGCCGCGCCTACGCCGGCCTCAAGAGGGCCTCGCGCTTCAAGGTCACGTTCATGCCCCACTTCGCGGACCCGAAAAAGCGAACCCGCCTGCCGCTGCCGGAGGGACTCGCCCCCAAGGACTACGGACGCTACGCCAATTATGACGGCGACCACTATTTCAAACCCGATGCCGCGATACCCTGGCTGAAAAAGATGTTATTAAACAAAGGGGGACGACCATGAACAGACTGGCGACGATGCCGCTGGCGCAGGGTTACATCTACGGGGACGTCCTCCTGCCGGCGAGCTGGAAAGTGTCGGTCGACAACTTCTATGTCCACCGGGTCAACGCCCCGTAATAGCGGGCTCCCGCTGAACCAAAACCAGCCCTATCAACCCGCTTTGCGTGAGACGCGCCAGCGGCGATACGCAGGAGCAGGTCGTTCGGACTCAATCTTTTTGGCCACAAAAGAACGCAAAGATCACAAAGAAAATCCTCTTTTGTGTTCTTTGTGTTCCTTCGTGGCTAATCAGGTTTTGGTTTATAAGTCTTTCCCCTTGCCCCGGAGCGAAAGGCTGTCTATGCTTTCTTGAATGCACGGCCGCCTTTTTATATTCACACCGTTGCTACTGGTGATTCTGACCGGTTTTGGCGTTGCCGCTGAGCCCGCGTCCGCCCTTTCATTCCCGCCCAGGCCGCGCGTCCTGATGTCGGCCGCCGAGCTCAAATCCCTCCAAACGGAACCCGGCCGCGCCGCCGAACGGACCCAGTTGCTGGCGCGGGCCGACAAGATCCTCCAGAACGGCCTCACGGTTCCAGTCAAGGAGGGCAACTGGATCTTCTATTACGCCTGCCCCGATGACGGAGCCGACCTCCGGGCGGAAACCCCGGACCGTCATTCATGCCCTGTCTGCAAACGTGTGTTTACAGACGAAAGGACGGCGGCGGCGTACCGGACCCGATTGTATAATGCGTTGGAGCAGGATCTGAAGGCCCTGGCCACGGCCTATGCGGTCAGCGGCGAGGTGAAATATGCCGCACCCGGCCGGGACGCGCTGCTCAGCCTCGCCAGGACCTGGCCGACCCTGACCCGGCATGACCGCTGGGGCCGGACCGGCCTGCTGGCGGTCGTGGGAGGTCGCCGGTTCTGCCAGCTGCTCGACGAGGCCGTCAGCCTCATCAACCTGGCCGGCGTCTGGGACCTGGTCTGCACGGCGCCCTGTTTTTCGGCCGACGACCGAGCCCTCATCGAAAAACAGCTCTTCCGCATGCCCGCCGACGAACTGGGCGCCTTCGAGTTTTTCACGGGGAGCCGGAACAATCACCAGACCTGGTTCAACGCCGCCTATGCCGTCACCGGCCTCGCCCTCGGCGACGAACCGCTCCTCCGCCGCGCCCTCGACGGCGATCACGGCCTGCGCTGGCAGCTGAAAACCTCCATCACCTCCGACGGCCTCTGGTACGAAGGAGCCCTCGCCTATCACTTTTACGCCCTCCAGGCCATCATGAAAACCCTGGAAGCCGCCCGGACCGCCGGCCTCAGCCTCTCCGCCGACCAGACCCTCAAAAGCCTGTGGACGGGTCCTCTCCAGATGGCCTATCCCAACGGGCAATGCCCCGTGTTCCACGACAGCGACCCCGCCTCCCTCTCCAACTACAAGGGGATCTTCGAATGGGGCGCCCGCTACTTCAACGATCCCGCCCTGGCGGCGGGCGATCCCTCCCGCCTCGGCAGCACCAACCTGGCCGGGATTGGCGTGGCCGTGCTCCGCCGCGGCAAGGGAGATTCCGCCGCCTGCCTCATGATGGACTACGGCCAGCATGGCGACGGCCACGGCCACCCCGACAAGCTGAACGTTGTTCTCTACGGCCTCGGGCGGGAGCTGCTGCTGGATCCCGGCCGCATCTCCTATAGCGTGCCGGAATACAAGACATGGTGCCGGACCACCGTGGCCCACAACACCGTGGTCCTTGACGGCCGCGACCAGAAGCCCGACTGCGGGCGCCTGCTCTTCTTTGCCGATACGCCGGCCGCCTCCGCGGCGCTCGCCCTCTCGGCGGGGGCTTACGACGGGGCCGTCCTCCGCCGCTTCCTGATCCTTACGGACGACCTGCTGATCGACGTCTATGCCGTCAGCCGCCATGGAAAAGGGAGGGTCGACTGGCTCCTCCACGGCCGCGGCGAGCTGGCCGCAACCCCGGGCCTGGCGCCCCGGGACAAGGCGCTCGACGGGACGGACGGCTATGCCCACCTGACCCGCCTGGCGGAGGGGGTGCCCCTCGCCACTCCGGCCTCCTTCACCTTTTCGCTGGGAACCGCCTCCTGCTGGCGCGTCTGGACGGCCGACGCCGCCCCCGGGGTCCGGTTCTTCACCGGCATGGGCATCGGCTACAACACGGCGGATCGCGTCCCCTTCCTGCTGCGCCGGCACGAGGGCGGGTCCACCGCCTTTGCCACGGTCTACGATTTATCCGGCCGCGGGATCGTCACCAACATCGCCCTCCTCCCCGTCCGCGAGGCAAACGCGCCCCTGCCTCCGGAGGAGGCCGCCGCTGTCCGCGTCGATACCGCCGCCGGCTCCCGCCTTTTCGCCATGGATTTTTCGGATGACGGCTCCCGCGAGCTAACCGTCCTGAATCGATCATTCAAAAGATGGCTGACTTCAGAAACTAAAGATTGCGAATGAAAAGTTCGCTGAGCTATACTAGCGGGTAATGACGACGATGAGAATTTTTATGCGTATGGGGCAACCGCTGTTGCTGGCGCTCGGATTATCCGTCCTCCTCGGAGGCTGTTCGAAGCCGGTCGCGCCGGTCCAGGCGCCGGCGGCCCAGCCCGCGGTCCAGCCCGCGGGAGTCGATACTCCCGAGGAAATTCTCGCGCTCGAGCCGGATGACAAGACCGGCGACCTGTTCACCGAATACGTCCACCAGTTGAAAGCGGGCGACCTGATCCAGGCCTCGGCCAACCTGGCCACCCTGAAAGGGCAGCTCCGCGGCGAAGACCTGACCGATCCCTTCTGGGCCGAGCGCCTGCCGGTGGAACACCGCGTCACGCTGCTGGTCGGCGCCCTTTGCACGACCTGCACCGACGGTACCTGCCAGACCTGCAAAGGCCGCCGCGCCTGCCAGGTCTGTTCGGGAAGCGGCCTGTGCAAAACCTGCCAGGGGCGGGGCGGCGACTGGATCGCCTGCCAGCAGTGCATCTGCAAAGCCTGTTCGGGCGCCCGCATCTGCCCGGAATGCAAAGGCCGGCGCACCACGATCTGCACCGTCTGCAACGGCTCGGGCAACGGCAAGGACGAGCAGAAGTTCGAATCCTGTCCCTCCTGCGGCGGCCGGGGTTACAAGGACGGGCTGCGGGGGCCCAACAACGCGCAAAATCGAGTCAAATGCCTTCGCTGCAACGGAACCAAAGGCACCTACATCACCATCCGCACAACCTGCGCCGCGTGCGACGGGACGGGGCGCAAGAGCTGCGGCGTCTGCCACGGCACCGGCGCCTGCCCCACCTGCCGGGGCCTCGGCCGCACCGCGGAATGCTCGCTTTGCGGCGGCCAGGGCCGGTACCTGGACCCCTGCGAAGTCTGCCACGGCAAGAAAGTCTGCCCGGAATGCTCCGGCTCCAAGCTCTGCCAGGATTGCAAGGGGCAGGGCGTCTGCCAGGACTGCCTCGGGAAAAACCTCGTCATCCGCTACCGCATGCCGATCGACAAGCGCTGGCTGGCCGCCCCCCTCGCGCGGGTCCTCCGGCCCGGCCAGGACAGCCCGGTCCAGGAAACCGTGACGGGGACCACGGCCGCGTTCATCCTCAACAACCGCAATGTGACCGCCGATGTGCCGGAAGGCTCCCTGCTGTGGGCCTCCGAACCGCAGGACCTGCGCCGCATCAGCGGCCTGTTCCTCCCCTGATATCAGCCCATCCGGCTCAACGCCATGGCGTGGGCTTCGGCATAGTGCCGGCCCAGGCGGCCCCAGTCAAACTCATCCGAGGCGCTTTCCACCTCGTTGCGCATCGCAATGCGTTCGCGCCGGTTCATCCGGACAAAATTCATGCAGGTTTGGGTCAGCTCCTGAACCGCATCCTCATACGAATTGTGCCGGCGGCGGATCACCCGCATGCCCCGCAGGTGCAGGCCTTCCATCTCCCGCAGCACATAGGTGCCGAAGCCGGCCAGGTCGCTCGTCACCGCCGGCACCCCCAGCGCCATGGACTCCAGGGGTGCATAGCCCCACGGCTCGTAATAGCTGGGAAACAGCCCCAGGTGGCAGCCGCGCACGAACTGGTCGTAATCCATGCCGAACAACGGCGACGTGGAGGAGATGAAGTCGGGGTGGTACACGACCTTCACCCGGTCCTGCGGCAGGTTGAGCAGGCCGCAGCTCCGGATCTTGTTCAGCACCTCGTCGTGCCGGTCGTCCTCCAGGTCATGCGTCACCACGGCGGGCAGCCGCGTGGTCTTCCACGCCAGCAGGATGCGCCGCAGCCGCAGCCGCCAATACTCGTCCACCAGCTCGTCCAGCCGCGGCCAGCTGCCCTCGGCCGACGCCTTGAACAGCCGCTCGCCCATCTGGTCCTTGATCGCCGTGCAGGTGCTCCGGATCTCCTGCAGCACCGCCTGCTTCTGCAGCACCTCCGGGTTCACCGAGCGGCTGGGCCGGCGGGTGACGACGAAAAACACGACGGTCTGCGTCTCGCTCGCCGCCTTCAGCCGCTCGTTCAGGCGGGCCATGGCGTCGAGCGACAGGTCGAACCCCTTGTTGACGTATTCAAAGCGGCCGGAGGTGAAGAGATAGAGCGTCTTGTCGAGGTCAAAGGTGTAGCTGGGGAAAAAATGGGCCATCACGAATTCGTGGATCTTTTCCTTGTAGATCCGGTGCAGGTTCTGGAATTCGTGCACCGCCGTGAACCGCTGGATGTTCAGCCCGTTGGGCAGGATCACATCCGGCTTCCGCCCCAGCAGGTGCTCGCATTCGAAGGCGGTGATGTCGCTGACCGTGGTGAACACGTGGGACCCGTGCGCCGCCGCCCGCTCCAGCAGCACCTGCGGCTCCACGTTGAACCGCCGGGCGTCCGCCCGCCAGTCCACAAACGGCACATGATCATAGAACCCCGGATCCTGCATGGCCAGGTAGCGGCCCAGCAGCGTGGCGTGGGTCGTGAAAACGATCCCCACGGGAACCCGGTCCCGCCGCAGCTCGGGAATGCAGCTCCCCGCCATCCACTCGTGGAAATGGCCGATGATCCGCCGGTTTCCGGCGGCCGCGGCCAGGGCCCGCAGGAACTCGCCGACCAGGAACCCGAACGCCGTCACCTGATGGACCAGGGGCTCCGCGCCCAGCAGGCCGATGTGGTGGTGCTCCCACAGCAGGTACTCGATTTCCCCCAGCCGGCTCATCACCGTCTGGGTATCCACCAGCACCACCCGGGGCCGGCCCGTGACCAGCCAGATCCCCGTTTTGACCCCGAAGCCCCGGCTCTGCAGGTCCCGGACGGCCGCGCCGACCTCGCCCGTGGCCTTGGTCTCCTCGAATTCGGCGGGTGACAGCTGGGGATTCCAGGGGCCGACCAGGCAATACCGCCCTCCCCACTCATGCATCATGGCGGGGGCCTTCGACCGCAGCACGGTATAAATGCCGCCAACCTGCTGGCAGACTTCCCAGGACACCTCGCACAGCAGGGGGGTGCCCGCTTCGCCATCGCCATGTTTCAAGACCGCCGCTTTCATGCGCCTCCTTGAGCCGTCACCCGGAAAACAAATTGAATATACACTTTTGCCGGGAGTTATGGTAATGTTAAAACGTTTCCATCAAAGAGGCCCTGAAACAATGTGCGCCCTGCCCCAGCCTGCCTGCCCCGAGTTCAGCCGCTACATGGGCGAATTCCGCAAACGCCTGCATTACGCCCTCGACGAGAACAAATGGTTCCTCAGCGAGCGCGTGGGGCGCGATGTCGGCGAACAGGCCGCCACCGAGGATTTCCTCCAGCACCACTTCGACCGGTTCGCCGGGGAGATCCGCGGCCGGTTCTGCCAGCATGAATGCGGCCGGCACGCCAACTGCCCGCTCGCAAGCTTCCTGCGCGCACTCCCGCCCACGTCCAAATCCCTCGAAGCCCACGCCGGCCACAGCCGGAAAACTGCCGTCGTCTCGCCGGCCCACACCTAAGCAAGGGAACCCGCATGCGCCTGACGCTCGCCTTCGCCCTCCTGCTCACCCTCCTCCTGAACCCCGCGGCCTCCCCCGCCGCCAGCCGGGGCCTCGGCCTCGGCGCCACGCTCGGCGAACCCACCGGCGTGACCGCCAAGCAATGGCTGGACCAGGACGAAGCGTGGACCTTCGGCCTGGGGGTCAACCCCTTTGACGAAAACACGGTCCAGGGATCCGCCGACTATGTGCTCCACTTCCTTCAGTTCGGCCGCCAGTTCAACCTGCCCGAGCTGGCGCTCTACACCGGCCTCGGCGGCCGGCTGAACTACCCCGAGGAAGGACACCTTGAGGCCGGCGTCCGCCTGCCGGCGGGCCTCTCCTTCTTCATGGACAAAAACGTGGAATGGTTCGCGGAGCTTGTCCCTGTTTTTGACTTTGCGCCCTATGTCGAAGTCGACCTGAACGCCGTCGTCGGCGTCCGCTTCTACGGCTGGTAAAACGCCGTGGACGAGCGGCTTTGGAACCGGCTCAGGCCATCCCGAACATCCGCTCCTTCAGGTCCAGGTAGAACAGGTAGTCGGCCGGCTTGACGT
>CAYZVY010000126.1:0-12374 GCA_964481675.1 uncultured Verrucomicrobiota bacterium | reverse complement strand
AAGTTATGAGAGCTCCGTCCAGCCTGTCCGGCATCTTGCAGCAAACCGCTTTGTTCAAGCCCGAGCAGATTACGGCCATCCTTGAAAAAAGCGCGCAATCGGGCCTGGGGATCACGGCCACCGTCGTGGCCGAGGGCTTTGCCTCCGAATCGACCTATCTCCAGGCGCTGGCCAAGTGCCTCTCGCTCTCCTTCCGGGAGCTGGACGCCGCCACCATCGAGACCACGGTGCTGGAAAAGCTTCCCACCAAGGCTGTTTTCCAGCACAACGTCCTGCCGCTGGCCATCGAAAACGGCATGCTGCAGGTGGCCGCGAGCGACCCGTTCAGCCCCGGCCTCACCGACGCCCTCCGCCTGGCCTCAGGCATGCGGATCCGCCTCGTCCTGGCCGCCGGCCCGGATATCGCCCGCACCGCCAAGAAGCGCTACGGCGTGGGCGCCGAGACCGTCGAGCAGCTGATGCAGGACAACCGCATCGAGGTGGAAGACGATGCGGTCAAGTTCAAGACCGAGCTGAACGAGGACGACCAGGAAGCCTCGATCGTCAAGTTCGTGAACCAGATCATCTGGGAAGCCTACCAGGAGCGGGCGACCGACATTCACTTCGAGCCCATGGAGAGCGAGCTGCGCATCCGCTACCGGATCGACGGCGTGCTCCACGCCACGCCCCTGCCCCCGCAGCTCACCCGGTTCCAGGCCGCCATCCTCTCGCGCATCAAGGTCATGGCCAACATGGACATCGCCGAGAAGCGCATGCCCCAGGACGGCCGCATCGGCCTGCGGATCCGGGGTGAGGACATCGACATCCGCGTCTCGACCATGCCCACGGTCTACGGCGAAAGCGTCTCCCTCCGCCTGCTCCTGCGCGGCAAGCAGCACATCGGGATGGAGGAGCTCGGCTTCAATCCCCGGGACCGGGAGCTGATCGAGAAGATGATCCGCCGGCCCAACGGCATCCTGCTGGTGACGGGGCCCACCGGATCGGGCAAATCGACCTCCCTGTACGCCTTCCTCCACGAGATCAATTCGGTGGAAGACCGCATCATCACGGTCGAGGATCCCATCGAATACGAGATGGCGGGCATCAACCAGATTCACGTGCGCCAGGAGATCGGCCTGACCTTCGCCACGGCCCTGCGCCACATCCTGCGCCAGGATCCCGACATCATCATGGTGGGCGAAATTCGCGACTTCGAAACCGCCGAGATGGCCATCCGCGCCTCGCTCACCGGCCACCTGGTGCTGAGCACCCTGCACACCAACGATTCCGCCGGCGCGGTCACCCGCCTGATCGACATGGGGGTGGAGCCGTTCCTCGTGGCCTCGTCGCTCGACTGCATCATCGCCCAGCGCCTGGTCCGCAAGCTGTGCCCGTCCTGCAGCAAGCCGGCATCCGTCGACGAGGCCCTGGCGTCGGAGCTGCACCTGTCCCCCGAGGCGCGGCTGAAGGCCTCCATCTTCGAGGCTAACGGCTGCGAGAAATGCCGCTCCACCGGCTTCAAGGGCCGGCTGGGCATCTTCGAGGTGCTGGCGGTCACCGACGCGATCGAGCCCCTGATCGTCTCCCGCGCCTCCGCCTCCGCCCTCAAGCAGAAGGCCCTTTCCCAGGGCATGAAGACCCTGCGCGAGGACGGGTGGGCAAAAGTGCTCAACGGCGTCACCACGGTCCAGGAAGTCCTGCGCGTGACCGAGGAGACCGAATAAGGCATGCCGAAATTCGTCTATACCGCCCGCACGCGCTCCGGCGAGAAAACGGACGGCGTCATGGACGCGTCCGACCGGCGGGCCGTGCTTCTGAAACTCCAGGCCGCCGGCTCGACGCCCGTCTCCGTGGTCGAAGAGGGCGCCGCCCCGGCCGCCAAGCCCGCCGCCAAGGCGCCCGGAAAACCCGCGGCCAAGGCTCCCGCGCCCGCCGGCCAGGAGAGCGCGCTGCGCCGGCTCCTGCGCTTCACCCCGCCCGCCCGCAAGCGTAAAATGAAGACGGGGGAGATGCTGACTTTCACGCGCGAGCTGGCCGACCTGCTCTCCTCGGGAATGAAGCTCAGCCAGGCGCTGACCACCCTGGCGCGCCGGGGCCAGGACGGCACGGAAAACCCGCTCATCGGCGACATCCGGGACTCCATCAACCGCGGCCTCTCGCTGTCGGACGCGCTGGCGCAGTATCCCGACACCTTCCCGACCTTCTACATCTCGATGATCCAGGCGGGCGAAGCCAGCGGCACCCTGACGGACGTGCTGGTGCGGCTGATCACCCATTTCGAGCGGATCCAGGAGGTCAAGGAGAAGGTCTCCATGGCCCTGGTCTATCCTGCCATCGTGCTGTTCATGGGATTGGGCACCCTGGTCTTTTCCATGGTCTTCGTGATCCCCCGCTTCGCGGTCATCTTCCAGGAGCTCGGCAGCAACCTGCCGCTGCCGACCCGCATCCTCATCGGATTCAGCATGGTCTGCAAGCGCTACGGGCTGGTGATCCTGGCCGTGATCGTCATGGGCGTCATCATGGGCCGGCGCTACCTGGCCTCCCCGAAGGGCAGGCTCTGGTGGCACCGGACCCAGCTCAAGGTGCCGCTCATCCGCGGCATCGTGCAGGCCAGCGCATTCGCCCAGTTCGCCCGCACGCTCAGCACGCTGCTGTCCAACGGCGTGCCGGTGCTGCAGTCGCTGACCATCGTCGAGCGCGTCCTGGGCAACGCCGTGCTGGCGGAGGAGATCCACAACGCCCGCGAGCGGGTGACCGACGGCACCACCATTTCCAAGCCGCTGGCCGCGGGCGGCGTGTTCCCTCCCATGATCACCGACATGCTGGCGGTGGGCGAGCAGACGGGGGATATTTCCGGCTCGCTCCTCCACATCGCCAACCGCTACGAGCGGGAGCTGGACCGGAGCATCAAGATCTTCACGACCCTCCTGGAGCCCATCATGATCGTGGTCATCGCGGCCCTGGTCGGCTTCGTGGCCATCTCCATGCTCATGGCCGTCTTCGAAATGACCAGCGGCCTCGGAAACTAGGCGTCGATAAGGCCTTGCAACCGGTTGCCAAAAACAGCATAATTGACACGGCTTTAGAACCAGGAAGGAAAGAACCATGACAACCCGCTCGCGCCGCCGTTCCGGCTTCACCCTGATCGAAATCATGCTGGTCGTCGTCATCATCGGCATGCTGGCCGCCATCGCGGTGCCGAAGATCGCCAAGAACCTCGCCACGGCCCAGATCAGCACCACCCGGGGAACCATCAAGGCCCTCGATACCGCCATCGACAACTACATGCTCGACCACAACGCCAAGCTCCCGGGCTCCCTGCAGGAGCTGATCCCCTACCTCAAGAACGTGGCCGCCGTCCCCAAGGACTCCTTCGGCACCGACTTCTCCTATACGCCGAACCATTCGGACGGCTCCTACAAGATCGTCTCCCCCGGCAAGGACGGCTCATTAGGCACCGAGGATGATATTACGAACTAAACGCGGCTTCACGCTGATCGAAGTTGTCCTGGTGGTGCTGATCATCGCATTCGTGGCGGCCATCGCCACCCCCTCCTTCGTCAACTCCCTCAAGGGGCAGCGCCTGAAGCAAGCCACCCGCCTCGTCATGGGATGCGGCAAATACGCCCGGACCATGGCCGTTTCCCGGCAGCGCAACATGAACCTCGTCCTCACCGTCGGCGGCAGCCGCCTGGCCGTCGAGGAAGGCCCCGCGCCCCGCGTCAAAACCGCCCCCGTCTACACACGCGACCAGCTCGAAACGCTGACGAACGAGGCCACGATGGACGACCTGGCCCTGGAGGCGAAGCCCGCCGCCCCGTCCGCCGGCCCCTCGCGCAACCTCTCCCGCGAGATGGAGGGCGTCAAGGTGAAGTCGCTGGTCATCCACGACGGGCTCTCGTCGGAAGAGGGGTCCGTCACCATTGCGTACAAGAGCAACGGCACCTGCCCGCCCTACGAAATCGTGCTGGTCGACGATGACGGCAAAGAATCCACCATCGCGGTGGATTTCCTGGGGGACGCCACGCATGAAGAGAAGTGACGCCCGTGGCATGACCCTGCTTGAAGTGGTGCTCGCCCTGGTCATCATCGGCCTGGGCATCGCCGTGCTCGCCACCGCCACCTCCCGCTGCCTGGCCCTGGTTACGGCCACCAAGACCTACCACCAGGCCCGCTACGCCCTGGAGCTGGCCGACTTGAAATACCCGATCAGCGAGATCGACGGCGAGCTGGTCAACAAGGAGGTATCGGACACGGAAATCATGCCCGGCTTCACCTTCACCCGCCTCGCCGAATCGACCGAGGACTATGAGGACACCGGCCTGTTCCTGCTGCGCAACCGCGTCAGCTGGGAAGGCACCGGCAGCAACAATTTCGAAGAAACCCTCCGGTATTACTACTTCACCAACGACCTGGAGGAGGCCGAAAGCCCATGACCACGCCCCCTCCCCGCCGCCGCGCCGGCTTCACCCTCGTCGAGATCCTGATCGCCGTCACCATTCTCGTCATGGCCATGACGCTCATCGTCATGACGTTTTCCAGCATCTCCCGGGCCTGGCGCAACGGGACCACCGCCGCCGCGGAGCTGAACCACGCCGACGCCATCCTGGACCAGCTGGTCGCCGGCCTGCGCTCCGCCTACTTCAAGAAGGCCGGCAACCAGGCCGCCTCCTCCTACGGCTTCTGGCTGGAAAACGACGGCAGCGGGCCGAACGCCCGCGACTCCATCAGCTGGGTCAAGACCGGCTCCGCCCTGATCGACCCGGACTCCCAGGAAATCTCCACCCTCCACCGGGTGGTCTTCACGGTGGCGGACGACGACAAGGGGCGCTCCTGCGCGGCGGTCAAGGCCTGGCGCCCCTTCGGCCAGACGGAGGAGTTCGACCCGGAAAAGGACGCGGACTTCTTCTTCGTCTCCTCCTCCGTCGAGGGCTTCGACTGCGAGGTCAGCACCAACACCGACTTCACCGGCGACATCGAGTGGGAGACGGACTGGGATGACACCAACAGCATCCCGCTCCGCCTCCATCTCAGCCTGTTTCTCAAGTCCGGGGAATCGGGCGACGAGCCGATCAAGGTCGAGCGGCTGGTCGAGATCCCCATAGCCCCCCTATCCTGGTGACAACACGCGCATGATCCGCCTTTTCCAGTCCGGCCGCCCGACGCCCCCCCCGCCCCGCGGGAGGGACCGCCGCCGTTCCGGCTCCGCCCTGATCATCGCGATCTGGGTCATCGCCCTGCTGTCGCTCATGATCGGGTCGTTCGCCTTTGAAATGAAAATGGAATCCCGGATCGCGGGCTATTACCGGCAGCGGCTCAAGGCGGAGCAGCTGGCGCGCTCCGGCATCGAAAAGGCCCGATTCCTGCTGGTGCAGAGCGCCTCCATCAACCCCAAGAATCCGGACGACGTTCATATCGGAAAAGGGTGGTACGACCAGGCGAAGCGGCTCAAGGAAGGGCTCAACGTGGTTCACATCACCGAAGCGCTGGGCGAGGGTGAGCTGAGCATCACCATCGTGCCGGAGCCCTCCCTGATCAACGTCAACGAGCTGAAGACGCTGGCCGACTGGGAAGGGGTCTTCGACCTGGGGGGCATCCCCGAGGAGGAATGGCCCAAGCTGTTCGACGCGTTCATGGACTGGATCGACCCGGACGACGTCCCGCATCCGGACGGGGCGGAAAGCGACGATTACTACCTGACCCTGGACAAACCCTACCGGGCCAAGAACGGCCCCCTCGACACCGTCGATGAGCTGCTCCTGATCAAGGGCTTCACCAACGCCTATTATTACGGCGGGGTGCTGGAGTCGACCGATTGGCGTGGCGAAACGAACGCCTCCGCCAGCATCAAGGGCATCGCCGGGCTGCTGACCACCTACGGCAGCCGCCAGATCAACATCAACGCCGCCTCGCTGGACGTGCTGCAGGCGATCTCCATCGACATCGACCAGTCCATGGCGGAAGACATCATCCTGGAGCGGGAGGGCGACCCCGAATTACCGGACGAGGATACGTCGTATAAGAACGCCGACGACTTCTTCGCCCGCTTCTCCGATTTTCCGGACTTGAGGAACCGGTTGAAAGATCGTATAACTACCCAGTCGCAGATTTTACGGATCGTCAGTGTCGGTCGCGTCGGGGATGTGACGTGGACCGTTTCATGCATTGCGGAACAGGCGAAGGGCGGGTTCCGGATCCTGCGCTGGCAGGAAGAAACCGCCTTGTAAGGAGTCGGATGGGCAACCCTGAAAATCAGGTCATCGCGCTGCGCGGCGGGGCGATCGAATGGACGCGCCTGCGCCGGGCCCGTGACGGCTGGGAGCCGGAAGCCTCCGGCCGCGAGCTCCTTCCGGACGGCGGCGACCCGCTGCGCCTGATCGCCCAGCCCGCTCCGGAAATCGCCGCCTCCCTCGATGCGGCCGCACATGCCATGTCCGGCAACCACGCCACGCTGGTGCTCCCCGGCTCCTGCGCCATCCAGCGCGTGGTCGTCCTGCCGACCACCGATCCGCAGGAGCTCGCCGGCATGGTGGAGCTGCAGATCGACGCCCTGTCCCCCTTCCCCCCGGAAACGGTGGCCTATGCCCATGAAGTGCTGGAGGTATCCGCCTCCTCCACGCGGGTCCTGATCGCCATTGTCCAGAAATCGATCATCGACCTGGTGGGGTCGGCCTTCCACCACCGGAAGCTGTTGATCTCCCGCCTGACGCTGAGCACCGCCGGCTGGCTCGCGGTCCTGCGCCGCCTCCCCGCCTTCACCCAGCCCGGCCGCCGGGTCGTGCTGATCGCGGAAAAGCAGTCGTGCGACCTCCTGGTGGCGGATTCCGGCGTTCCGGTCCTAGTGCGGTCGCACGCCCTGCTGGACGGCCTTTCGCAGGAGGACTTCGCCCAGGACATCACCGAGGAGATCATCGCCTCCATGACCGCCCTGGAACTGGAGCACGGGGCCGAGAGCGTGACGGATTTCACCGTCCTGATGGGGCCCGATGCGCCCGCCGGCCTGCCGGAGAGCCTGGCGGCCAACGGCGGCTGGCACGTGAAAACCCAGCCGCTGGAGTCGCTCGGCTTGCTCAGCGAGGGCGTGGCGCGGCAGGCGGAAGACCCGCCGGCCGTCCGGCTGGACCTGGTTCCCGAAAGCTGGCGCGCCGACGAGAAGAACCGCCGCATCAAGCACGGGCTGGTGCTGGCCTCGGCCCTTGTGTTCGCACTCTGGGTCATCACCATCGGCGCCATCATCCTCCTGCAGCAACTCCAGTCCCGTCGGATTTCCAGTCTGGACGCCGAACTGTCCACGGTCAAGCCGGCCGCCCAGGAGGTCCGGGACGCGCGCCGCCGGGTCCAGGCGCTCAGCCTGTATGGCGACATCTCCCACTCCGCCCTCGAATGCCTCCTCGAGATCACCTCCCGCATGCCCGAAGGCGTGGAGCTGAACCAGCTGACGTTCGAGAAGGGCAAGGCCATCGCCCTGTCGGGCGAGGCGCCGGCGTCCCAGCCGATCTATGATTTCAAGAAGGCGCTCGACAGCTCCAGCCTCTTCCATGGCACGGAGCTGCAGGGGCCGGTCCGCTCCCGCAACCGGGAAACGTTCCGCATCGCCATCGCGCTGCAGGAGGCCGCGGAATGAAGCTGACCCTTCGCGAAATGATCCTGGCCTGGATAACCGGCGTCGTCGTCCTCTTCCTGCCCACCTATTTCCTCTTCATCGCCCCCCGCCTGGCGGACATGGGCGAAAAAAGCGACCGCGAAAAGAGCCTCCGGTCCGACCTGGAGGGCGAACGGGGGATGACGCAGCAGGCGCCGACCTGGCAGGGCAAGCTGAACGAGACACTGAAAACACTCTCCAGTTTCCCCGAATCGCAGGATGTCACAGCCGATATGCTGATCAAGGTCGAACGCCTCGCCACCGGCAACAACCTGGTCCTGACCCGCCGGGAACCCCAGAAAGAGCGCCGGCACGGCGGCCTGGGCACGCTCGACATCAAATGCAACTGGGAAGGCCCCCTCGACGCCCTGACCCATTTCCTGTTTGCCCTTCAACAGGATCATGGTATGCTGGATGTCAGCCAGCTCTACATCAAGTCCGAGAACAAGGGCTTGCTCAAGGGGACGTTCACCGTCAGTTGCTCGTATGTGCGCCAGAAAGCGGCGGCGCCGGGCGTGACAAACGGCCCCGGGGGGACCACCAACGCCGCGGCGGCCGCGGAAGGCCCGAACCCTTAGCGCCACAGCACAAGGATCCGGTATGATGCACGGGAAACGCATGCTCTTCATGGCCCTGGCCGCCGTTCTGGCCGCCCTGGCGCCGTTGGCTCCGGGCCAGGATACGCCCGCCCCGCCCCCGCTGACGCCCAAAGCCCCCCAGATGGTCCGCCCGATCCGGCCGGCCCTGACCCGGGCCCCGGCCGCCCCCGCGGCGGAAGCCGCCCCAACGGAAGCGCTCCCGCCGCCGGATGAAGACGCCGCCGCCAATCCCGCCCCCGTTTCCGACAGCGGCGACAAGCTTCTCTCGCTCAAATTCAGCGATACGCCCCTCGAAATGGTCCTGGACCGCTACTCCGAGCTGACCGGGCGCACCATCCTGATGGCGCCCGGCGTCAAGGTGAACGTCACCCTCCGCATCGAGAAAAAGGTCACCGTCCCCCAGGCCATCTCCGCCATTGAAGCCGTGCTGGCCATGAACAACATCGCCCTCGTCAACGATGGCGAGCTGTTCGTCAAGGTCATCCCCATCAACACGGCCCGCCAGGAAGCCCAGCCCATCATCACGGAAGGATCGGCCCGGGACAACAACTACCTCATCAGCGAAATCATTCCCCTCAAGCACATCGAGGCGGCCGACGCCCAGGCCGCGATCGCCACCCTCGTCCACCCCTACGCCAACATCCAGCCCCTCCTCCGCATCAACAGCCTGCTCGTCACCGACACCCAGTCGAACCTCGAGCGGGTCAAGCAGCTCCTCGCCCTCATCGACCAGCCGATTGAAATGAAGGAGGAGCTCCATATCATCCGCGTCCTGCACGCCAAGGCGTCCGACATCAAGTCGCGCCTCGCCGAGATCATCGCGGAATCCGAGGCCCAGCAGCAGAAAACCACCGCCACCGTCGTGCGCCCCACCATCTCCGGGCCGCCCGGCGTCATCCGCGCCGGCGCCCCGAGCCCGATGCGCACCACCACCACCACGATCGAGGGCGAAACCAAGCGCGACCTCATCCAGGGCCACGTCAAGCTGGTGGCCGACGACCGCGCCAACATCCTCATCATCATCACCCGCCCGGAAAACATGGAGTTCTTCAACAAGATCGTGGAAGCCATCGACATCGGCGTCGAACCCGATGTGCTGGTCAAGGTGTTCCGGCTCGAATACGCCGACGCCACCGAGGTGGAAGGCATGCTCAGCAAACTGCTCGGCGCCGCGCCCAAGGACACGGGCGCCCCCGCGCCGGGCGCGGTTCCGCCGACCGGCGGCGAAGGCTCCCCGTCCGAGCGCAGCGCCGAACTGGGCGAATACGTCCGCCAGCTGCAGGCGCAGCGCGCGGCCGCCGCCTCCGCCGCCGCCGCGGCCGCCGCCTCGGCGCCCGTCAAGTCGAGCGTCGGCGAGCTCAGCTCCGCGAACGTCAAGATCCTCTCCGACAAGCGGTCGAACGCCCTGGTCATCATGGCCAGCAAGAGCGATATGGCCGCCATCGAGGACGTGATCAAGGACATGGACATCATGCTCTCCCAGGTGCTCATCGAAGCCGTCATCCTCTCCGTGACGCTCGACAAGAGCTCGGAAACCGGCGTGGACTGGATCCAGCGCTCGATGACCGCCTTCGACGCCAACCAGGGCGGCCGCAAGCCGCTGTTCGCCTTCACCGGCGGCTCGGGGCTGGGCGCCGGCACGCCCATCAACGCCCTCAACACGCCCAACTCCTTCCCCGGCTCGCTGACCTATTACATGACCTTCTTCGACTTCAATCTGGACGCCGTCATCCGCCTCAGCGCCAGCGACAGCCGCGTCCGCATCATCTCCTCGCCCGTCATCCTGACGACGGACAACAAGAAGGCCGACATCGACATCTCCTCCGACATCTACGTCTACAAGGGCCAGAAGCCGGTCAGCGCGGGCAGCAATGTCGAATACGTCGAGGACGTGGAGCGCATTCCCGTCGGCACCACCCTCTCGGTCACCCCCCGCATCAACCAGAAGAAGTTCGTGGTCATGGAAATCGAGCAGAAGATCGAGGACATTTCCGGCCAGCAGGTCATCCCCAACCAGGGAACCTGGCCGATCGTCTCGCGGCGCAAGTTGAGCGCCTCCATCGCCGTCACCAGCGGCGACACCATCATGCTGGGCGGCCTGACCAAGAAGACGGAGCGGAATTCCGTCACCAAGATCCCGTTCCTGGGCGATCTTCCCCTGCTCGGCATTCCCTTCCGCAACACCAAGAACGAAAACCAGCGCGACGAGGTGGTGGTGTTCATCACCCCCTACGTGCTGGACACGCCTGAAGACATCTACAAGGACGGCCTGCGGCGGCGCAACTCGGTGGACGCGGCCGGCCTCTGGAAGCGGGGCTGGTCCAACAGCAAACTGGCCGATCCCTCGGACGAGGAGGTCCGGCTGGCCAAAATCAAGCAGAAGCTGGACCAGAAACGGGGCGCCCCATCCGATCCGCTTCCGCCGCCCGCCCCGGCGCCCGCGCCGGCCCCTGCCCCGGCTCCGGCAGCCACGCCGGCCCCCGCCCCGGCCGCGCCCGGCTGAAATCCGGCTGAAATCGGTAAAATGCTGTTGACACCGGACATGGAATTCAGATAGATTTTACCGTTCATTGTTCATCAAGGGAAATGGTACGCATGAAAACATTTATGCCGGTTGAAAAAGACGTCAAGCGGGAGTGGATCCTGGTCGACGTCGCCAACAAGCCGCTCGGCCGTGTCGCCGTTCAAATCGCCAATATGCTGCGCGGACGCACGAAGCCCATCTTCACGCCCAACGTGGATACGGGGGATTTCGTGGTCGTCATCAACGCCGAAAAAGTGGTGTTGACGGGCCGCAAGGAAGACACCAAGACTTACAAGCGCTACACGGGCTACCGCCACGGCCTGTTCGCCACCACGGTCCCGATGATGCGCGAGCGCCATCCGGAACGCCTGGTGGAAGCCGCCGTCAAGGGCATGCTGCCCAAGAACAACATCGCGCGCGACATGTTCAAGCGCCTCAAGGTCTACGCCGGAACCGCTCATCCCCACGCCGCACAGGCGCCCAAAGTTGGTTAATCGAAGAAGGAGACATACCCGTGGCCGATAAAGTAACCGAGTTCAGCGCCACCGGCCGCCGCAAGACGGCTGTCGCCCGCGTGCACCTCGTGCCGGGCACCGGCAAGTGGAAAGTCAACGCGCGCACCCCCGAACAATATTTTTGCACCGAAGCCGTGATCAGCTACATCCAGCAGCCGATGAAGGCCACCGATACCCTCGTCCGCTTCGACCTGTCCGCCGAACTCACGGGCGGCGGCGTCACCGGCCAGGCCGGCGCCCTGCGCCATGCCATCTCCCGCGCCCTGTGCGTGGCCGACGCCTCCAACCGCAAGGTCCTCAAGGAAAGCGGCTGCCTCACCCGGGATTCCCGTATGAAGGAACGTAAAAAATACGGCCAGCCCGGCGCCCGCGCCCGCTTCCAGTTCTCCAAGCGTTAAACCACGGTTCGCGCTCAAGGCCCCGGCGGTTTCGCCGGGGTCTTTTTTTTGCCCCGCACACCCATTTTTCGTTCGACTTTTCCAGCCCGTTCCCGCTACTCTCCCTTTTCATGCCACCGCCCATAACAGGAGTGTCCATGTCCAATCGAATCCAGGAAATCACAGGGGGCGTGACCGCTCCCGCCGGCTTCCGGGCTTCGGCCGCCGCCGCCGGCATCAAGTACCCCGGCCGCCACGATGTGGCGCTGCTTGTGGCCGACCAGCCCGCCCTCGCCGCCGGCCTCTTCACCACCAACCGGGTCAAGGCCGCCCCCGTCCGCCTCTGCCAGGCCCGGCTGAAACGGGGCCGCGCCCAGGCCATCGTCATCAACAGCGGCAACGCCAACGCCTGCACCGGCAAGCAGGGGCTCCGCGACGCCGAAACCACGGCCCGCGCCGCCGCCGCCGCCCTGGCCCTGGCACCCGCCGATATCCTCGTCTGCTCCACCGGCACCATCGGCATCCCCCTGCCCGTGGACAAGTTGACCGCCGCCCTCCCCGCCGCCGCCGCCGCCCTCTCGCCCCGGGGGGGGGACGCCGCCGCCAAAGCCATCATGACCACCGATACGGTGGACAAGCAGGCCGCCCTGCGCTTCACCGTCGACGGCCGCCCCGTCACCCTCGGCGGCATGTGCAAGGGCGCCGGCATGATCGAGCCGAACATGGCCACCATGCTCT
>CAYZVY010000125.1:6139-12431 GCA_964481675.1 uncultured Verrucomicrobiota bacterium | reverse complement strand
CTGACCTGATTACTGATCACGGGTCACTGATCACTGGCTCTTGCGCCCTCCCGGCTTTCTCCGTATGATCCGGAACCATGAACACGCGATTTTGGCTTTTGCTTTTAACGGCCTGTTGGCTGACCGCTTTTCCGGTCCTTGCCGCCACATCCACCTACACGCTGGCGTATTATAACATGGGAGGCGCCGCCGATGGCGAGCGGGTGGCCACCGCGGTGGCGTCCATCGACGCGGCGCCCGGCTACGCCGCCCGGCTCTCCGACCGCAAAGCCGAATCCTGGCGCACGGTTCCCGCCGGAGTCGAGTCGGACCAGTGGCTGAGCCTGGTCAAGGTCAAGTTCGGCCAGCAGTGCGACTTTCTGCTCTTCCGCTTTGCCGACCGCAACGGCACCGTGGCTTATGCCGGCCGCCGCCCCTCGCGCGTGCGTGAGGTCAAGTATTACTACTCCGTGCCGCCGGGGCCCGACCAGATTCCCGAAAACGCCATCCGTGAAACGGCCACCGACTTCGTGTTCCGCCAGTCCAACGAGACGGCCCGCGCCCGGCCCGCGCTCCAGATTGCCGTGGAACCCTGGGCCGAGGCCGCTGGTGCAGGTAGCGAGCCGGGCGGTTCCTCCATGCAGCCCGAGGTGCTGGAGGCGCTGGCCTTTGCCGCCGCCTATGAGGCCGGCTTCCAGCCAACCACCGCCAAGGCCCCCATCGCGATCCGCCTTTCCGCCCAGGAGGAGATGGGGATCTTCGTCGCCACCCGCGCTACGCTGGAGTCCGGCGGACAGGCTTGGCTCCGCCGGAATATCCCCCGTGAAACGCTCTACGATCACTTCGCCCGCCTTTTCTTCCGCCTGCGCCAGCCGGCCGTGATCCTGGAATCGGCCGCCTTCGGCCCGCGCGACGCCGCGGCCGTGGCCTGGAAGGACGGGCGGCTGCTCCTGGCTTTTGAGGACGGGCTCAAGGCCGTCCAGCCGGCTTCCGGCCGGGCGGTGGCGGTGTCGTCCAACGAGCTGGCGGCGGCGCCCTCCCGCTTCACGGTGGAGTCGAACCGGGTGGTGTCGGTCGCCGGCCCCGCGGGCTGGCGCTACGATCCGGGCGAGGTGCTGCTGGGCCCGCCGGTCGAGCGGGACGGCCTCGCGCTGGTGGTGGGGAAGAACAACGCGATCGCCGTGCTGGACGCCGCCACCGGCGCCGTGAAGGCGTCGCGCACCTGGCCCGCCTGGCTGCGCGGGTTCACGCTCGCGCCCGGCAAGAAGGGCCCGCTGGTGGCCCTCACGGACCTGCGCAAGCGGCTGACCCTGCTGCGGGCGGCCGATTTGACCCCGGTGCAGGAAGTCGTCTTTCCCTGGGAATTGAGGGGCCCCGTCTGGTACGGCGAGAAGGTCCCCGCGGCCTGGGCGCTGTCCGCCGCCGATGAGCCCGAGGGCCTTGTCGCTGAAATGGAAACAGGTTCGGCGGCCACGCGGCCCGCCCTGCTGTGCCAGGACCAGGATGGTTTTGTGCATGCCGTCATCCCGCCAGCCCAGGACGCCCCGTGAAAACAAACCCCTTATTTCAAACCGTCCCTTACGTCCTTTTGGTCCTTTTGGTCCCTTTTTCAGCGGCTTTCGCCCAGCTTCCGGGCTGGGGCGAGAAGACCGAAGATCCGGCCGACCTGGTGAAGGGGGTCGAGTCGATGATGGGGCAGCAGTCCTCGGACCTGGACCTGCTCCGGCTGAGCCATTACACGGAGCTGTGCCGGTGGGAGGGCGTGGCCCCCGAGCGGCCGGAGAAGGGCGCGGACCTGTCCGCCTTCGGCTGGCAGGAGGCCTCCTCGCAAGTGGTGCCGCCGCGCGTTCTCGTGAAGCCGCTGGCGGGCCGGACCGCCGCGGCCCGCACGGTGGTGGCGGTGCCCGAGTCGCGCGTTTACCGGGTGTGGCTGGGCTATCAGGCGGAACCGGGCAAGCCGCATCCGGCGACGCTGACGCTCTCGGGCGCCACGGCGACGAGCCATGTCTATGGCGCCGTCGTGCTGGGCCGCGAGCGCGGCGAGGAGCAGGAGAAGAGCCTGCCGATCCGGTTCGAGGATGAGCTCAAGCGGCTGAACGCGCCGGTGGGCCCGGTGGTGATCTGGGAGTATGCCGACCTGCGGCTCCAGGCCGGGACGACGGCCCTGTCCCTCGAATCGGTCGACCCGGCGGCCCGCGTGGACGGCGTTTTCCTGACGGCCAGCCAGTCGTTCTCGCCCAGCAAGTCGCACCTGGCGGGCGAGGGGAACATCTACAAGTCCTACTATCGCGTGCGAGTGGCGAAGGCGGCCGAGGGCGCCAAAGCGACGACCGTGGAGGCGATGCTCGGCTATCACTGGGCCCGGACGTACCAGGGCGAAAAGGAGCCGACCTGGGGCAAGCCATTGGGCTCGCAGGACAAGGCGGGCTTTGTGTCGGAGGAGGGGAAGGCGGCGATTCCCCAAGGCGACTGGTCGCGCTGGGTGGACTGCACCGAGGATGTCATGAACGGGCCGTGGGCGCGGGGCGGCGGCCCCTGGGGCACAGGGCGATTCGCCTTCAAGGGCGTGAAGGCGGGGCAGGCGGAAGTTCAACTGGCCTGGTATCCGCACGAGGGGGCCGTGCTGAAGACCATCAAGCCGGGCATCGCCGAGAACGCGGCCCTTTTTATGGTTCCGCTGGAAACGCTCTGGCAGGCGCCCCTTGCGGGAACGAATGCGCCGGGGGGCGTCTGGGGCATGCGCGTGGAGGGGGATGTCGCGCGGCTGGAGACGGCGACCGACGTGCATAAGCGCCACTTCCAATGGGGCACCGAGGCGCTGGCGCAACTGGGCCTGAAGGAAGGGGCGCCGCTGCCGAAGCTGCTCGAATTCACGACCGGCTGCGGGGCGGCGCCGGCGGAGCGCGAGACGGCCTACCGCATGCTGGCGCGGCTGGGGATCAACCGGCTGGGCATTTCCAACGACGCCCTGCGCAGGGAACTGGGCCAGGAGGACACCGTGTTCATCGGGGCCAACGATTCGCAGTACCTGATGCTGTCGCACGATCCGCTGGACCCCGCCGCGGAGCGCAATTTCGAGGCCTCGCTGCGGACGCGCGCGATCCCGATTCTCAAGGGCAAGGAGGCGGAGCCGCCCCTGGTGACGCTGAAAATGGGCGATGAGATCGGCGCCGTGGCCGGGCCCGCTTCCATCAACGGGCTGGAGACGTTGAAGCGCTCGTTCCACCGGTACCTGCGCGAGAAGCTGGCCGAGCGCCAGACGGATGCGGTTTCCTACTACGGCTCGGAGAACGTGGAGGATCTTCTCTACCTGGGCGAGACACCGGAGAATCCCGGCCTGTTCGAGCGGCGGCTGTTCTATGACTGCGCCCGGTACAAGTTCGTGCTGACGGCCCAGTATTACGCGCAGCTGACGCGGGCCGCGGAGCGGGTCTTCCCGCGCGTGCGGACCTACTGCAACTTTTCCCCGCACCCGCCGATGTTCGGCCAGCAGATGAACGGGTCCGACTGGTTTGTCCTGACCCGCGAGGGCGGCGCGAACATGGCCTGGGGCGAGGATTGGGCCAGCGGCGGCAGCTGGGGCTTCGTGGGGCGCGAGGTGGTGAGCTATTACGGCGCCTGGGTCGAATGCGCGGCGCGGACGCGGAAGCTGCCCTCCGGCTTTTATGTGGTGGGCACGATGGGCGGGAGCGACAAGAAGATCTTCTCGCTGGTTCCGCGCGGCATTGACGAGTATGCCATGTATTCCTGGGGCCCCCTGTATGCGGTGGCGGACGGCCAGAACTCGTGGAGCGAGAACAAGATCATTTACGAAGAGATTGCAAAGGGCACGCACGCCGTGGGGCCGGCCGACGCCATTCTCGCGAAGGGGCGGATGGAGCCCCGCCGCGCGGCCGTGCTGTACAACCGCACGCACGAGATCTGGAACGGCGGCGAGGGCGGGTTCCAGTCGGAGCGCCTGCTGGAGTTCATGGCCCTGACGCACGCGCACATTCCCCTGGAGATCATCCTGGAGGAGGACTGCACCGACGAGCGGCTGGCGGGTTACAAGGTGCTCTATGTCCAGGGGTACAACCTGGAGGCCCGGCGGGTGGCGGCGCTGAAGCGCTGGGTGGAGGCGGGCGGCGTGCTGGTGGGCGTGGCCGGCACGGCCATGCGCGATGAGAGCGACACGCCGACCGGGGCCGGCGCGGAGCTGTTCGGCGCGACGCAGGTGATCGCGGGCCTGTCCAAGGGGAGCTGGCATCCGATGCAGCTGCCCGAGCATGCGCCCATCGATGTGCTGACGCTGCGGGAGAGCGAGCTGACGCCGGCCATGACGGTGGACCTGATCGGCGTGAAGGCGGAGCTGACGCCGACGACCGGCAAGGCGGTGGGGGCCTATTCGAACGGCGCCTGCGCCGCGGTGGTGAACACCGTGGGGAAGGGGAAGACCTTGCTGCTGGGCTTCATGCCCGGCCAGCTGTACAAGGGCACGGCCCGCGGCGGCAGCCATTACATGCTGGAGCGCCGGGCGCTCGTCACGAAGCCGGCCGAGGTGGCGCTGGGGCGGATGCGGGTGGAGTTTTCGGAGCCGCTGACGGAGGTGTGGCTGTTCGAGACGGACAGCCAGGCGGCGGTGACGCTGAACAACGCGGCGACGAATGCGATTGAGGGGAAGGTGACCCTGTCCGTGCAGACGGCCCGGCCGGTCAAGGAGGTGGTCTCATCCCTGAAGGGGCCGCTGGCATGGACGCGCGACGGCGACCGCATCCGCGTGGAGATGGCCGCCCCCGATCCGGTGGATACGGTGATTTTGCGGTAGGCGGTCAGGGTCGGTTGTCCAGCGGGGCTTCACCGCTTCGGCTGGAGCTTCGTGCGGGTCCGGCGCATGGCGGTCACGTCGTCCGGGTTGTCCACGTGCACCACGATGCCATGGTCGCGCAGGTACTGGAGCCGCTCGGGGCTGAAGCGGATGGGGCCGATGTACCGGCGGGCGACCACCAGGTTGTCGACGTAGCGGCTGACCTCGGCCGCCTTGGTGTTGTCGGTCTGCGTCCGGTATTGCTGGATCGTGGCATACAGCTTGAAGGCGTTTTCCAGGTCGTAGTAGCGCAGGCCCGTGACCCGGGTTTCCAGCCGGCCGTTGATCCACAGGCAGCCCTCGCCGTCGCTCTGGCCCGGCGTGTTGGGCAGGATACCCACCTCGAAGCAGTACCACTCGCCCAGCTGGAGCCAGGAGTAGGGCGGGGTGTAGGCGGAGAAGCGGTAGGGCGCGCCGCCCCCTTCGTTGGTGTTGATCTTGAGCTCGTCGTTCATCGTGGGCTGAACCCCTTCCAGGGCCGTGCTGTAGCTGTAATAGTGGCCCTGGATGCACAGGCCCTTATAGATGTTGGGCTTGGCGCTGGGGCCCCAGCCGACCCACTGCATCTCGCTGGTGAACCAGTTCTTCCCGTCGCAGGGGACCGTGGCCCCGCATTTCTGGGCGTACCCGACAAAGCCGAACCCTTTCATTCCGAGGACCTTGCCCTCCCCGAACCAGTTCTCGTCGAATTTGTGGTAGAGCCGCATGAAGTACATGGGGCGGCCGCGGCCCGTGAGCTTTTCGAGGAACCAGCGGGACGCCGTGCCGCCGGTATCGTCCCCGGCCCAGGTATTGGCCAGGCAGTAGCTGCCGCTGACGGGCTCCACCTTGCTGATCTTGGAAACCGCCCCCCACCGGGTGCCGCTCCAGTCGTCGGCGAGCTCATAGTGGATCTGGCCGTCGTCGAAGTCGGCGAACACCACCACATCGGGATCCTTGTCCAGCCCCAGGTCGTCCAGGTAGCGGGAGGCGATGCCGGGGATCGCGGTTTCGCGCGCCTGGGCCGGATCCAGCTGGGGCAGGGCCTTGGTCTTTGTCGCGACCTTGTATTTTCCGCCCTTGACGGCGGAGCCGCCCCAGGCCCCGCCGGTCGGCGGCGCCATGCCGGGGGGAAAGCCTTCGCACCAGGCCTGGGCCCAGTCGATGTCCCCCTTAGCGGCGGCGACCGGCTTGGACCCGGGGGTCGAGAAGGCGGCGGAGGCGGGCGGGGCGTTGGTTTTCGGCGCCGCGGGCTTGATGCCGAGCAGGTTGTTCGTGGCCGGCTTGTAGAGCTTCCAGGAGGGAATCTTCTGCGCGTCCAATTCCGTGGCGGAGGCCGGGCGGAGCGCCAGGGCCAGAACGAGCGGAACGATCCAGGCCATGGTGGGTTGGGTACAGCGGGACCTACGGGACCGCTGCAAGCCGTCCGCAGCGGTCCCGTAGGTCCCGCTGTACCCCTCTCCCCGTTGTGTGGGATGACATCGAATCATG
>CAYZVY010000125.1:3821-6039 GCA_964481675.1 uncultured Verrucomicrobiota bacterium | reverse complement strand
GGCGACATCGGCACCAGCCCCCTCTACGCCTTCCGCCTGTGCTTCAATGAGGCGACCCCGCCCACGGAAGCGGCCATCCTGGGGGTCCTGTCCCTGATCTTCTGGTCCCTGGCCGGCCTGATTTCCGTCAAATATCTGATGCTGGTGCTGCGCGCCGACAACCGGGGGGAGGGCGGCATCCTGGCCCTGATGGCGCTTGTGCGGAACCAGACACCGGGAAAGCAGACGAAGCGGGCGTTTGTCATCATGTCGGTGGGGTTGTTCGGGGCGGCGCTCCTGTACGGCGACGGGCTGATCACCCCGGCCATTTCGGTGCTCAGCGCGGTGGAAGGCCTCACGGTGGCCTCGCCCTATTTTTCCTCCTGGGTGATCCCCATTTCGGTCGCGCTCCTCGTGATGCTGTTCTGGTTCCAGAAGCACGGGACCCATCGGGTGGGGGCGGTCTTCGGTCCCGTCATGCTCGTCTGGTTCATCACGCTGGGCGTGCTGGGGCTGCCCCACATCATCAACACGCCCTATGTGCTCCATGCCATCAATCCCGCCTATGCGATCAACTTTTTTGTGGAGCACAAGTTTCACGCCTTTGTGACCATGGGAACCATTTTCCTCTGTCTGACCGGCGGCGAGGATCTTTACCTGGACATGGGCCACTTCGGCCGCCTCCCCATGCGGGTCGGCTGGTTCTGCCTCGTCCTTCCCTGCCTGCTCATCAACTATTTCGGGCAGGGCGCGTTCCTGCTGGCGAACGGGGCGACCCATGCCGGCACCTCCAACCTGCTCTATCACCTGGCGCCGTCCTGGGCGCTGTACCCCCTCGTCGGGCTGGCCACCCTGGCCACGATCATCGCGTCGCAGGCCGTCATCTCGGGGGCCTACTCCCTCACGCGGCAGGCGATGCAGCTGGGCTTCTGCCCGCGGCTGGCCATCGTGCACACGTCGGAAAACACCATCGGGCAGGTCTATCTTCCCGCGGTCAACGCCATGCTCCTGGCGGGGACCCTGGCGCTCGTGCTCGGCTTCCGCAGTTCGGACAGCCTGTCCGGGGCCTACGGGCTGGCGGTTTCGATGACGATGCTGCTCACCTCGGCCATGATGACGATTTTCATTTTGCGCCAATGGAAATGGCACCCGCTGCTGGCCGCCCTGCTCATGATCCCGATTTTCGCGTTCGACATCACGTTCTTCGCCTCCAACTGCCTCAAGCTCAAGGCCGGCGGCTGGGTGGGGATCACCGTGGCGATCGTCCTGTTTGTCGTGATGATCACCTGGCACAAGGGACGGCAGCTGCTGGGGCGGAAACTGACGGAGGAGAGCCTCCCGCTGTCGATTTTCATCGAGGATGTCGAGCGGAGCAAGCCCCACCGCGTCCCGGGCACGGCCATCTTCCTGACGGGGGCCAGCAACATCGCCCCGCGCTCCCTGCTGCACAATTTCAAGCATAACCGGGTCCTCCACCGGAACGTGATCCTGCTGACCCTGAAAAACGAGGAGCGGCCCCGCATCCCCGAGGCCGAGCGCGTCACGGTCAACCGGCTCGACGAGAATTTCACCCAGATCACCGCCCGCTACGGGTTCAGCGAGAATCCGGACCTGACGAATCTCCTGGGCAAGCTGAAGATCGAGGGACTGGACCTCACGCCCCGCAAGGTCACCTTCTTCCTGGGCCGCGAGACGCTGATCCTGGTTCCCGGGCGCAACATGATGCTCTGGCGCAAGAACCTGTTCGCCTTCCTCTCCAAGAATGCCCTCGATGCGTCCAAATTCTTCAATATTCCGCCCAACCGCGTGATCGAGGTGGGCATCCAGATCGAGTTATAGCAAAAAAGGGACAACGTCATGGTGTCACGCGGGATGGGTTCATTCGTCGTGGCCACCCTGGCCGCGGGTTTCGCATTCGCCGCTCCCCCTTTTGATGTCGGGGGCCCCCTCGAGGGGCCTGTCCTGGCGCCGTATCCCGTGCAGCACGGGGAGGCGGCCGGGCAGCCCGGCTGCGTGCCGGCGCTCATCGCCCGCTCGGCGGCCGACACCAACGCCCCCGCGGGCGAGTGGACGCCCCAGGATCAATGGCCGCAGTTCGAGGTGGTTCCCGGCTCTCTCGAGAACTGGCGCGCCTATTGGATGAAATACGTGCCCGTGCGCCCCCTGTTCGACGGCGCCAGCCTCCTGAAGGCCTGGACAGCCCCCGATCTCCCGGGCGCGGACCCGGCCCGGCGCGAGC
>CAYZVY010000125.1:0-3721 GCA_964481675.1 uncultured Verrucomicrobiota bacterium | reverse complement strand
CTGAAGGCCTGGACAGCCCCCGATCTCCCGGGCGCGGACCCGGCCCGGCGCGAGCGCTATGCCGCCCCGCTTTACTGGGTTCCCCGCCACGCCGCGCCCCGGCCGACCGGGCTGACCAACGCGCCCGTTCCCGTGGTGCGCTGCGGCGTCAAGGCCCCGGTCTTCACGCTCGACCTGGGCGAACTGCCCGAGGGACTCTACATGGTCCGCGTGGTCGGCGCGGTGGAAACCCGAAACCTGGGCCTCCGGCGCGCCCCGCTCTACGCCGCCATGAGCGTCAACGACGGCAACGACGGCTCGGACTCCACCTACCGCCTGCGGCTCGGCTTCGTGGACGAACTCTACAGCGTGGCGGAGTTCTATTTCCACGCGCCCGCCCGGCGGGCATACACGGCCCGGGTCTGGGTGGACGCGGGCAGCGCCGTGGACCTGCTCGTCCACCGCCTCGACCTGCACGACGTGCTGGCCGGCGCCACGCGCCGCGCCGTCAAAACGCGCATGACACTCACCACGCCGGAGGCGCGCGACCGCCTGCGCCTCGACAAGGGGACCGCCCCGACCCCGGTCGGCGATCTGACCGCCCGGTTCGCCCGCGACGCCTCCCTCTGGAACGCGCTGCCGCCGCTGAATGCGCAGCTGGGCGGCATCTACGGGCTCAACCGCGGGTATGCCAATACCGTGGTGTTCGGCGCGACCGGGGCGCCATTGGCGAAACTGGAGGCGGACTACGGGCCATGGAAAGCCCCCAAGACCGCCGACACGCCCACGCTGCTGGTCAACACGGCGCTGAACCTGACGTATACCATGGCCGACCTGGCCGCCCACAAGCCGCTGCCCGACCCGTATCCCGTCAAGGACACCGGCGCCGGGGTGGTTACGCCGGCGGGGGCGGGGGTCGCGACCCAGCAGGAATTCACCGTGGTGGCGGACGCGGCCGCCGGGCGGTACAACCGCTATTTCATCGACATGACCGCGAAGGCCCGCCAGTACCAGGAGGAGGGGAACGGCGAGGCCGGCTGGGACGCGGCCCTGCAGCTGTGCCGCGCGGCCTGGCAGTACCCGGCCCTGGACGGCGCGCAGACGCTGGGCGCCCTGGTGACCGATCCGGGCGGCTTCGAGCGCGAGATGCGCTGCCGCCGCCGAGACCCCTCCGTCAAGGTCGGGACCGGGAACGGTTTCGGGTACAGCGACTTCATCACCGTCTACGACCAGGTGTTCGACGTGATCCGCGGCAACCCGGAGTTCGCGAAATCCGTGTCGCGCTTCGTTCCCTGGGTGAAGACGCCGGAGGACGCGATCCGCCTGATCGACGTGTACCTGGTCCAGAGCATGGCCAAGCAGATCCTGCGCTACCACTACCTGTACGATAACGCGCCGGCCCTGATCGCCGGCCCCGCCTCCGTGCTGGGCGACCGCGCGGTGACCGATCCCTGGCTGGCCTGGCTGTTCGCCAAGGCCTACATCTACCCGAACCCGCCGGCCGGGATGGGGGAGGTCATCAGCACCGGCAACAGCCGCGAGGGCGTGGGGTATATCGGCTCCTGGGCCTATTGCGTGGGCGAGCAGGCGGCCGTGAACGGCCAGGCGCTGGAGGCCTATCTCAAGTCCGGCGGCGACCCGCAGTACGACCTGACCAATCCCCGCCTGTTCCCGAAAGTGAGCGAGGCCGCCTATTTCCTGGCATTCCGCTCGCGCCTCGGCGGGGTGCATTTCCCGCGGGTGGGGGATGTGGGCGGGCCCGACAAGGGGGTGGCCGCCGCCTTTGCCGACACCACGGGCTGGGCCCGCAGCGGCTGGCGCTGGACGCGCGATCCCGCCTTCGCCTACATCGTGAAGAACATCCTGGGCCGGCAGGGGGAGAGCGACGCGGACTGGAGCGCCATCGAACAGGCCGCCGCCAAACAGCCCCGCGCGCCCTGGCTGGAGAACAAGTCCCGCGTGCTGCCCAACTGGTTCGGCGCGCTGGAGGCGGGCACGGAGCATGACGACTTCCGGTTCCGCCGCTCGGTCATGCTCCGCATCGGGCAGGGCTACGGCCACGCCCATAACGACACGCTCGACCTGCAGCTTACCGCCCACGGCCTGCCCATGACCATCGACGGCGGCCAGCGCCCCGGCTACAGCAAGCCGGGCGACACGGCCACTCGCATCCACAACGGGGTGGAGGTGGACGGCAAGGACTGGTGCGGGCATGCCTGGATCCGCACGCTGGCGGACGCCGCGGGCGCGCGCTACATGCTGGCCGAGGCCGTTCCGCCCGCCACCCATTCCGACGTGAAAAACTATCGCCGCCAGGTGGCGCTGATCGACGTGGACGAAGGCCGCGGCTCCCGGCCGCTGACGCCCGCCGAGCTGACGCCGCAGGCCAGGCTCGACCGGGACGTGACGACGCCGAATTCGTATGTTTTCGACGTGGTCCGGGTGGCGGGCGGCAAGACGCACACCTATTGCTTCCACGGGCCGCTGGAGGATGCGCTGGAGGTGAACCTCGAGAACCGCAAGCCGTATGCGGAGCTGTCCGCCGCCGAGCAGGAGACGGTGTCGGTGTTCCGCGATTCGCCGATCGCCGGCTATCCGATCCTGCCGCTCCGCGTCGGCGGCGACGCGCCCGACACGCTGGAGGCCACCTGGCGCATGGCGGTCGAGATTCCGGGGAACGGCTTCGGGGAGAAGGAAATGGCGCCGGCCATCTGGTCATCCGACTCGCCCCGCAAATACACCCGCCTGCACCTGCTGGGGCAGACGGGCGCCCGCGCCATGACCGGGTGGGCGTGGTGCCGCCAGTGGTCGTATGGATACAACACGCTCATGACGCAGCGGCGGAGCGAGACCAACGCCGAGGTGGTCTTCCCCGCGCTGATCGAGCCGTATGCGGGCGCGCCGTTCATCAAGGCCCGCCGGCTGCTCGCGATTCCCGGCAACGAGGCGGACGCCGCCCGCGCCGTGGCGGTGGAGGTGGTGACGACCAACGGGCATACCGACGTGGTCTTTGCCGACGGCCGGCCGGACGTGGTGCGCACGTTTGCGGGGCCGGGCGGCGCGTTCCGGATGGCGGGCGAGTTTGCGTATTGCTCCACGGATGCGGCGGGACTGCGGCAGGCCACGCTGGCCGCGGGCACGCTGCTCGAAGGGCCCGGGGTGAAGCTGGAGGCGGCGGTCCGCGAGCGGACGGGAACGGTCGCGACGGTGGACTATCAGGCTCGGAGCTTCACGCTGGCGGAGTCATGGCCGGCGGATCTGCCGGAGGCGAGCCGCGCGGTGGAGATCGGCGTGCCGGGCCGCTGGACGACTTACATGGTGAAGCGCAGCGCGACGGGCGGGAAAACCGCCTTTGCCACGGAAGGCGGCGCCGATTATTACCTGTCGCGGGTGAAAGCGGTGGATGCGGCGGCGCGCGAGGTGCGGTGCGGGCTGGGGTTGCCGCCGAGGACCGGGGAGCCCGACCTGGGCTTCGACAAGCGGCTGGTGGTGTCGAATAAGGAGGGCACCCGGTTCTGGCGCGCCGATTACCTGGGCCAGCGGCCCGGTGAAAAGCAATATGCGTTCCGGTTGGACGGGCCCGTGACGGCGGCCGATTTCGGGGCCGATGGCAGTCTGCGCGTGTGGGAATACGGGGTCGGCGACACGGTCCGGCAGGGCACCGGCGTCACGCTCCGGCGCGCGGCGGCCGGCGGGTATGAGCTGAGCGGCGATGTGGATGTGACCGTCACGATGGGGGGCA
>CAYZVY010000124.1:0-12472 GCA_964481675.1 uncultured Verrucomicrobiota bacterium | reverse complement strand
ATTGGATTGCTGACGGCCACGATCACGATTCCGGAGTCGCGTTCGCTCAAGGACAAGCGGGCGGTTTTGCGTTCGCTTAAGGACCGGATACTGAACCATCACAATGTGAGCGTGGCCGAGGTGGGGCGGCAGGATGTCTGGCAGGCCTCGGATCTGGCCTTTGTCACGGTGGCGGCGGAAAAGGACGTGGTCGAAAAGCGGCTTTCCGAACTGAGCGAAATCCTTCGGGGCAGCCCGTTTTTCGTGCTGATCCGCCTGGAGACGGAATTGCTGTAATCGTAATCCCTCTCCGGGCGGCATCCCCGTTTTTGCTCCCCGTTTTTGCTTGTGCCGGGCGGTTGCGGCGCGTTATCGTAGGCGCCGGAGGATGGTGAGTATGGACAACGACTGGAAAAAAGAGCTGGGCTCCTTTCTCGAGGAAAAGCGCAAGGACAAGAAGGAAGAGCGCCGCCTCGAGCTTGAAGCTTTTCTGCGGGACGTGGCGCTGCCGGCTTTCCAGGAATTGAAGGCCGAGCTGGAACGGCACGAGCGGACGGTGGCCATCCGCGATTCGCCGACGTCCGTCTCCATCAAGGTCGCCCACAACGGCGAGGAGGAAATCACCTATTCCCTCCAGGCCCGGACGTTTTCCGATCGCACGGTGCCCTATCCCCAGGTGCGCTTCCGCGAACGCCGCGGCGTGCGCATCGTGGCCACGGAAGGCACGTTCGGCAGCGGCGCCGCCCTCTCGCCCGCCGCGCAGGATGTGGCCAAGAGTGACGTGATTCGCAACTTCCTGTCCTATTACATGCGCCATTCCCGGGAAGGATAGGCACGATGATGTCCCGCACGTTCACATGGAGTTTCCTCCTTCTGGGCGCCCTCTTGGCGACCGGCTGCGGCTCCCGGGATCCGGCGGTGCTGCTCGACGCCGGCATTCAGGCCTGCGCCGGCGGCCATTACCGCACTGCCGCCCGCTCGCTGGAAAAGGCCTGCCGGCTGGACCCGAACCGCGCCGAAGCCCGGCTCTGGTGCGGCACCGCCCTGTGGAAGGGCGGAAAAATGGACGCGGCTCTTCCGCATTTTCTCGCGGCCGCCCAGTTGGACTCCGCCAACCCGCTGCCCCTGGAGTATGCGGCCTCGATCCTGGTCGGAAAGGGCGACTGGCTGGAAGCCGGCAAGCGGCTGAACGAGGCCTTCCGGCGCACGCCGGAGTCCCCCCGGATCATGAATGCCATGGGCGTCGTCTCCGTGATGCGCGGGAACACGACCGCCGCCCGGGTCCAGTTCTCCGCGGCGCTTCGCCAGAGCCCCCGGTATCCGCCCGCCCTGTATAATTCCGCCGTGCTCGCGCGCGACGCCTTCCGCCAGGCCGACGAGGCCCGCCACCTGTTCACCCGCTACCTGGAGGTGGCGCCGGACGGCGACAAGGCCGAGTCGGCCCGCAAGGCGCTCGAGAAGATGGGGCTGCCTCCCGCGGCGCATCCGGCCCGGCCGCCCCGGGCCGAGACGCGGCCTGACGGCCGCCTGATGCAGCTGGCCCAGGCCGCGATCGCGCGCCAGGATTACGACGAGGCCGCCGTCCGCCTGCAGGAAGCGGCCGATGCCGCCCCGGGCTCGCCCGAGCCGGTCTGGATGCTGGCCAGGCTGTATGACGGCAAGCCGGGGCAGGACGAACGCGCCGCCCACGCCTACCGCGTGTTCCTCCAGGCCTTTGCCGACGATGGGCGCGCGGCCGAGGCCCGCCTGCGGCTCAACGTCCTGGCGGTGCGGCGTCCGTCGCCGGCCACGCCGTCCGCCCCGCCGCCCGGCGTGCTGTCGGAAGGTGAGCTGGTCTTCCACAAGCCCGAGGTGCGGAATCCGGCCGAGGCGATGGCCTCCCTGGAGCGCGGTATCCGGTATTTCCAGCAGTGCGACTGGGACCGCTCCCTCTTCGACTTCAAGCGGGCGATCGAGATGGACGACTCCCTTCCCGAGGGGTATTACAATCTGGGGCTGGTCTACTGGTACCGCCAGGATTACGAGCATGCCCGCCAGCTCTTCCAAACCGCCCTGGCCCGCCGTTCCGAGTGGACCGACGCCCGGTTCATGCTGGCGCGCGTGTATTTCAAGCAGCAGCTGGGAATCAAGGCGGTGGAGCACCTCAACGAGATCCTGAAAACGACTCCCGGCTACGCCGACGCCTATTACGAACTCGGTCGCTACTACCTCCAGACCGCATCCCGCAAAACACAGGTCCGCAACTGTTACGGACATTATCTGCAGTTGGCCCCGAAAGGGGCCTATGCGCCCGAAACCAGCGCCTGGCTGGCTGCCAACCCCTGAGAGACGCCCGCCATGCCCGTGCTTTCCAAGCGGATTCTGGACGAAATCCGGAGCCGAAACGATATTGTCGACGTGGTCGGCGCCGCCGTCCGGCTGACCAAGGCCGGCTCCGCCTTTAAGGGTCTGTGCCCGTTCCACCAGGAGAAGACCCCGTCCTTCCAGGTGAACCCCGCGCGCCAGATCTTCCACTGCTTCGGCTGTGGCGCCGGGGGCGACGTGTTCGCCTTCCTGATGAAGCGCGAGGGGCTGGATTTCATGGGCGCGGTCCGCCAGCTCGCGCTGAAGGCCAACATCGCGCTGGAGTTCGACAACGGCTCGGGCGGCGGCGCCGAGCGCGCCGAGCGCGACAAGCTCTACGCGATCCACGCCGAGCTCGCGAAGGAATACCACCGCGTGCTGCGGGACGATTCGCGGGCCGACGCGGCTCGCCGCTACCTGGCCTCGCGCCAGCTGGGCGAGAGCGTCGTCGAGGGTTTCCAGATCGGGTACGCCCCGGACGGGTGGGATTTCGTCATCCCCTGGGCGCGCAAGAATGGCTTCCCCGAGGAGCTGCTCCTGCAGGCGGGGCTGGTGGCCCAGGCCGAGCCCAAGCCGAACATGCCGCCCCGGCGCTACGACCGGTTCCGCGACCGCGTGATGTTCCCCATTTGCGACGAGCAGGGGCGGGTGGTGGCCTTCAGCGGCCGCATCCTGAAGGCCGACCCGAAGGCCGCGAAATACGTGAACAGCCCCGAAACGCCCATTTTCCGCAAGAGCAGCATCCTGTTCGCCCTGAACAAGGCCCGGGCGCCCATCGTCGAAGCCCGCACCGCCCTCGTGTGCGAGGGGCAGATCGACGTGATCCGCTGCCACTCGGCCGGCTTCACGAACGCGGTGGCCTCGCAGGGCACGGCCTTCACCGAGAATCACGCCCGCATCATCCGCCGCTTCGCCGACCGGGTGGTCCTGGTGTTCGACCCCGACACGGCCGGCCAGAACGCGGGGCTCAAGACCGGCCTCCTGTTCACGGAGGCGGGTCTGGACGTGCGTGTGGCCCGACTGCCGGAGGGGAAGGATCCCGACCTGCTGATCAAGGAGCAGGGGAGGGAGGGATTCGAGAAAATCCTCTCCGAGGCCCGGCAGGTGCTCGATTTTTACGTCGAAGTCTACAGCGCCCGCGAGGATGTGCGCAGCCCGTCCGGCCTCCGCCGGGTGGAGCAGTCCGTCTTCGAGCTGATCAAGCGCATGCCGGACCTGGCCGAGCGCGAGTCGCTGCTCCAGCGGCTGGCCCAGCGCCTGGCCGTCAATCCCCAGGCCGTGCAGCGGGATTTCGACGCGTTCGACGCCCGCGAGCGGACCCGCTCGTCGCGTCCGGAGGAATCCCCGCCGGCGGAGGCCGAGGAGCCTATCAAGCCGCCCCCGCCTGAGGAGGTTCTGCTTCTGGAGCACCTGGCCGCCGACCCGGAGCTGTTTCCCCTGGCCGAGGCCTATGCGCCGCCGGTCCTGTTTCATCACGACTGGAGCCGGCAGACGCTGGCGCTCATGGCGGAGGCGCGGAAGAACGACGAGAAGTGGTACGAGGTCCTGACGGCCCGGGCGGGGCGTCACGAGGGATTCTTGACGTGGGCGGCCGCCCTGCAGATGGCGCCGGACAAGGCCGGCAAGCAGGAGTTTTCACGGGAGGATGCCGTCAAGGCCCTGATTCTCCGCCTGTGGGTCCGCCACCTGAAGGCGGCCAAGGCCGAGCTGCAGCGGCAGGCGTCTTCCGGCGGCGACGTGGATCCGCGGTTTTACCAACTGACGGGCGACATCAAGGCCCTGGGGAAATGGGACGAAGGCCTGGCCATTATCGAGGCGCACCTCGAGGAACTGGGTTGATCAGCTTGCCTTCCGGGCGAGGCCGTTGAAGGCCTCGTTGATTTCCCGTCGCAGACCCACCTGGTCGATCTGGCTCTCACCCTGGTCGTCCCGGGATTCGTTCACGTAGAAGCGGGCCGCCTCCTTGGTCAGTTCCAGCAGGGCCGGATTCCCGGGTTGTTCTTTGAGCTTCTGGAGGCACTCGCGATAATCTTTATGGGCCTGCTGGCGCGCATGCCGCAGGTAGCCCGGGACGAGTCTCCTGCCGATGAAGGAGAAGACCCAGACGAAGAGGGGCAGACAGAGGGCGAGGAGCAGGCTGGGGACGAGGATGTTGCTGTCCATGAAGTCTTTTCTCCCATCAATTCATTACAAGATAAGAAAGGGGGTGTCGCTCCGGCAACGGATCAAAATACCTTGCAGATGGTAGGGTTTTGTGAATCCAATCATTCGAATCGGTGAAGAATGATGAAATGTGCCCGCCCTCACGGGAGGTAACAGCAGAAAAGGCGAATGGGAGAGATGGCGCCGTTTGCCTTGCGTCCGGGGAGGTGCGGGGCTTACCCGAAGAAAAGCTCCGTGCCGCCGTGTCTCCGGGAGAGTCTCTTCTCCGGCGGGGATGCGAAGGGCTCTCGCCTGATCGCGCGGACGAGGCCCTTCGCTCAGGGCAGGCCGCGCACCTCTATTCACCGATCACTGATTGCTATCTGATCCTGAACCCGAACCCACTGATCACTGATCACCGATGACTGATCACTGATTACCGGTTACTGCTTTCGGCACGAATATCTGTACGTCTTCATTCCCTTGGCCGTGAAGAGCACTTCGAAATCCGTCTTCTCCCCGGCCGGCGGCTCGAACGGCTCGATGCGGGTGAAGCGGGCATCCACGCTCACCAGTTTATGGATGTGCTGGAAATAGTCCTCGTGATCGGTGGCGATGTGAAACGCGCCATGCCGTTGCAGGGTCCGGTGGACCAGGTTCAGGAAGGCCGGCTGGACGATCCGGCGGCGGTGGTGTTTCCGCTTGGGCCAGGGGTCTGGGAAGTACAGGTAAAAGCGGCTCACCGACTCGCGGGGCAGCAGATATTCCAGCGTGTAGGCGGTATCGGCGTGAAGGAGGCGGATGTTGGTGCGGCTGGCGGATTCGGCGCGCTTGCGGATCTTCTGCAGGCGGCCGACCTGGATGTCGGTGCCCATGAAGTTGATGTCGGGGTGCGCGGCGGCGTGGGCCAGGAGAAAGCGCCCCTTGCCGCAGCCAAGGTCCACTTCAACAGGGGCGGCCCGCCCAAAGAGAAGGTCGAGGGAGAGGGGGGCCGGCAGGCTGGTTGGCGTGAAAATCACGGACGGGTCAGCCGGCTCCGAAGAGGCGCTTGAGCCGCGAGAAGAACCCTGTTCCGATGGCGTCCATGGACTCCTCGATGAAGTTCAGGGCGAAAATCTGGAACTTGCCCAGGCCGACCTCGGGCGAGTATTTGCGGCAGGCTTTCATCAGGCCGTGCTTTCCGGCTTCCAGGAGCGCGTTGATCTTCTCGGGGCGCCCGTCGGGCGCCCGCTTGCGGGCCAGGTTGCTGAGCAGGGGGGTGAAGGCGCGGACCATGCGGGCCTTGGCTTCCCAATCGCCGAGCTTGCAGGCCTGGATTTCGGCTTCGGAAAACTTATTCTCGGGCTGGCCATCGCCGTGATGGCTCATTCCGTGAAGCGGGATTTTCATGGTCGGCTCCCTACTAGGTGAGAAGGAAAACGTATCATACGGACGGGCGGGACGCAAGTCCCGTTGAGATGTGATACTATGAACTTGCAAACCGGAGGGGCAGGGGATAAAAGAAAGGAAAACAGGGAGACAACGATGAAGGCTATCCGGATCCTTGGCGTGCTGTCTGCGGTTGCGTTTGCGGCGGGAACCGCCCTGGCCCAGGAGGGCGCGGCGCCGCCCCCGCTGAAGCTCAGCTTCGATCTGGGAGCCACCTTTGCCGATGGCAACAGCGAGTCCATGAAAGGCAATGCGAGCCTCAGCATGCAGGGCGAACGGCCGGCGCTGGGGTCGATCCTCGGCGGCATCCAGGCCAACTACGGCGAGAGCAAAGTGAACGGGGAGACGGAGACGGACGTGGACAACGCCAAGGCTTTTGTCAATGCCAAGAAGACGGTCACGGCGAAGACTTTCGCCTATGGCGACACGTCGATCCTGTACGACAACGTCGCCGAGATCGATTACCGGGTGACGGCCGGCCCCGGCGCCGGCGTTTACCTGGTCAAGACGGCGGCCGACGCGTTCAGCCTGGAAGCCGGTCCGACCTACATCTGGGAGCGGGTGACGGAGGAGGACGACAACTACCTGGCCGTCCGCGCGGCTCAGCGCTACGAGCATACCGTGGCGCCGGGGACCCGGTTCTGGGAAGCGCTGGAGTACCTGCCGGAGGCGGCCGATTTCGGGAACTACCTGGTCAACGCCGAAGTGGGCGCCGAGGCGGCCGTCAATGCCCGGTTCAGCCTGCGCCTGGTGCTTCAGGACAAATACGACAGCGAGCCCGGGCCCGACATGGAGAAGAACGACGTCACCCTGATCGGCGGCATCAGCATCAAGCTGTAACGGTTCGGCAGGCGGCTAATGGTGGTCCAGCTGGCTGAGCTGGTCGCGGATGCGCGCGGCGTCCTCGTAGCGCTCTTCCTGGACCGCCTTTTTCATCTCTTCCTCGAGCTGGCGGCGCGGATCCAGGGCCGGGTGGGGGAGCGCGGGGGCGCTTTCGACGTTGGCCGGAATCTCCACGCCGCCTTTCATGTAGACGTCTTCGGCGACGGCAATGGGCGCGCCGCAGCGCAGGGCCAGGGCGATGGCGTCGCTCGGGCGGGCGTCGACCGGGTCCAGCGGCTCGCCGTCCCGGGTCAGGCGCAGTTGCGCGTAATAGGTTTTGCCCTCGAACCGGACGATTTCCACCCGCGTCAGGGAGACGCCCAGCGTATCGAGCAGCACCTTCATCAAATCATGGGTCATGGGGCGCGGCGTGTGCTTGCGGGCCAGCGCCAGGGCGATGGACTGCGCCTCGGCCACGCCGATGAGGATGGGCAGCATCCGGTTCAGGGGCGACTTCCGCGGCCGCAGCAGGAGGATGAACCCGTTCTTGGAGAGGGACAGGTTGCCGACGAGGGAATCGATCATGGCGCTCCGGCGGATAAGAACCGGCCGGACAGGCCGATCAGGGATTCAAAGACATCCGTGGCCTGGCGCACCGCGGCCACTTCGACATATTCGTCCTGCGTATGCGCCTGGGCCAGCGAGCCGGGGCCCAGCACAAGAGACGGGAGCCCCAGGCTGCCGAACACGCCCGCGTCGGTGGCATAGGGGGCGGCGGCGAAGACGGCTTTGCCCAGCACCGTCCGGCAGGCCTCGGCCGCCAGGCGGGCGATCGGGCTGTCCGCCGGCTGGTGCAGCGGCGGATACTCCTCCGTCGGCCGGCAGGTGAAGGTGACGCGCGGATCGGTTTCCCGGCGCGCCGCGGCCAGCAGCGCCTCGAATTCCGCCAGCACGGAGGCTGCCGTTTCGCCCGGAATGGTGCGGCGGTCCACTTCGATCAGGCAGCGGTCCGGCACGATGTTGACCTGGGTGCCGCCCTGGATCAGGCCCACGGAAACCCGGGGCGCGTCCAGCAGCGGATGCGTGCGCCCCGCCAGCTCGCGCCGGTAGTCGCCTTCGATGCGGCGGATCACGGCCGTCATGGCCAGCACCGCGCTGGCGCCCCGCTCGGGTGTGGAGGAGTGGGCGGGAAGGCCGGCGGCCTCGATGGCGAACCGCAAGGCGCCCTTGTGCACGTGAACGATTTCAAGGCCGGTCGGCTCGGCCGCCACCGCGGCGGTAAATTCGCCCGGATGGTCCCGGAGCAGGGCCTTGGCCCCGTGGGCGCCGAATTCCTCGTTGCAGGTGGCCGCGAAACAGACGTTGACGGGGAAGGGCCGGCGCGATTCCGTCCAGCGCGAGAGCGCCGCAAGAATGGCGGCCATGCCGCCCTTGGTGTCGCACGCCCCCCGGCCGTAGAGGCGGCCGTTCCGGATCTCCGGCGTGAAGGGCGGGATGGTCATGCCGTCCTGCGGCACGGTATCCGCATGCGCGGCCAGCAGGAGGGTGCGGGACGTGTCCAGCCCCGGGAAGGTGGCCAGCAGGTTGCCCCGGCCCGGCAGCACCTCCTCGATGCGGACGCGGGCGCCCAGCCCGGTCAGGATCGTCTCCAGCAGGCGGAGCAGGTCGGCTTCGCCGGGATAGGCGGCCGACGGCGCCTCGCGCCGCGGATTGGGGCTGGGGCACGCCACCAGGCTGGCCAGGACTGCGATGGGGTCGAGCGCCATGGGTTGGTTTCCGGGGATTAGACGCTTTGCACGGACACGACCCGGTTTTCCGACCGGGCCTTTTCGGCGGCGAACACCATCAGGTGCGACTCGAGCGATTCGTCCAGCCCCGACAGGATGGGCGACGGATCGTTCGTCGCCACCGCGGTCACGAAGCTTTCCATCAGCCCCCAATCGCCCCCGCCATGCCCGCCCAGGATGGTGGCATCGCCGGCGGTTGTGTCGATGGTGGAGGTTTTCTCGGTCAGGAAATCGTAGATTTTGAGGGTCTCGCCATCGCCGGTGAGTTCGCCCCGCGTGCCGAACAGGCGAACCTGCCGGGCGCGCGACTCGGTGAAGGCGGTCATGGTGAAAACGCCGGAGCGGCCGCCCTCGAACTTGAAATTGACGACCTGGTGGTCCACCACGTCATTGTCGCACGCATACACGCACCGGCCATAGGGCCCTTCCCGCAGGGACTGGAGCAGCCCGGCCTCGGTGGGCTGGGGGTCCACCACGTTGACCGGCCAGTTCAGGTTTCCCTTGGCGAAGCGGGACAGGTAGATCCGCTTGGCGGAATAGGGGCAGGTGGCTTCCACGGCGCAGTCGAGGCAGCGGCTGGCCGCGCCGGCGGGTTTCTCGGACGCCTTGAAATGGTGGAGGGAGCCGAACGAGGATACCGCCTCGCACGGGAGTCCCATGATGTGGCGGATCCAGTCGAGATCGTGGCACGACTTGGCCAGCAGCATGGGGGAGGAGGCGGCCTCGTTGCGCCAGTTGCCCCGCACGAAGGAGTGGGCCTGGTGCCAGTAGCCGACGGGCTCCAGGAGCTGGATGCTGACGAGATCGCCGAGGATCTTCCGGTCGAGCAGTTCGCGGAGCCGGCGCGTGTAGACCGTGTAGCGCATGACATGGCAGACGGCGAACAGGACGCCCGCCTGGCGGACGGCGTCGGTGATGGCCCGGCAGCCGGCGGCGCTGGGCGCCATGGGCTTTTCCAGCAGGATATGGTAGCCCAGCCTGGCGAAGGCGATGGCGGGCTCCACGTGCATGGCGTCCTGCGTGCAGATCAGGACGGCGTCGGCAAAGCGGGGGCGGGAGGCGGCCTGCCGCCAGTCGGTGTAGATGTTGCCCTGCGGGATACCGTATTCAGTGACCATATGCGCGCGGTAAAACTCGCGCGGTTCGGCCACGCCGACGATCTGGGCCCGGTCGGGGTGCGTCTTGGCGAAGGTGGAATAGCCGGCTCCGCGCCCGCCGGCCCCGATGACGAGAAGGGTGACGGGCCTCACGAGGCGTACCCCTGTTCGATCTTCTTGGCGATGTCCTTGTAGCCGAAGTCCACCTGGTAGATGATCTTGTACTGCTCGAGGGCCTTGGCCTTGTCGCCGAGCAGCTCATACATGGAGCCCAGATCGTAGATGATGTCCTTGCGCAGGTCCGTCATGCCCTGGATCTCGGCGGCGGCCCGGGTCAGCTGGTCGATGGCCAGATCATACTGCTTCTTGATCTTGAAGCACTGGCCGATGTAGTAGAGCGACCGGATCCGCTCGCTCGGATTGCGCTGGGCGAGCTGGAACTGCTGGATGGCGTCGTTGATCTCCTGGCGGGTGAACAGGGCCAGGCCGAAGTCGAAGCGGAGGGACAGGTCGTTGGGATAGCGGGTGACGCGCTCGCGGAGGTTCTCGAACTGGAAGTCGTCCATCTCCTTCCGCTTGGCGGCGGCCCCGGCGGCGTCGCCGGCGCTTTCGAGCTGTCCGGCTTCATGCTCGAATTTGGCGAGTCGGGCCGCGGCGATGGCCCCGTCGATCTGCGGGTCGCGGCCGGAGGAGGTGTTCTGGGCCGCTTCCAGACAGTCGATGGCCTTGTCGAATTCCTTGATGTTCAGGTACAGGTTGGCCAGGTGGCGCCGGTAGTTGATGTTGGCGGGCTCCTTGGCCACCTTCTGGAGCGTGTCGGTGATGAGGGCGTTCGCGTCGGATTCGGTTTTGACGACCTTGTCGCTCTGTTCCAGGATGACGGACTCCTTCTCGTTGCGCATCATCTTGCGGTAGGCGTCCTTGTCGGTGCCGCCGGCGGTCCAGCCGTCCTTGGCCATGCTGTCGAGCGCCATCGAATCCTTGAGATCCTTGAGGATCTTCATGTCATTCGGCTTCTGCTCGGCCAGTTTCTCGAAAATCTCGCGGGCCAGCCGGGGCTGGCTGGTTTTGAGGTAGAATTCGCCGAGCGTCTGGATCAGGACCAGGTCCGTCGGGTAGAACTCCCGCACCTGCTGCAGGGTCATGACGGCAATGTCGGGACAGCCGGCCTGTTCGGCGGCCTTGACGAACAGGTTGACGAAGGTCAGGTTGATCGGATCGCGCCGCATCAGCTTCTCGGCGGCGGCCATGGCTTCCTCGGCTTTGCCGGCCTGGGTCAGCAGCAGGTGGATCTGGACAACCTGGGGCAGGCAGGAGAGGAGGTTGATGGCATGGTTGGAGGGGGCCCCGTGAAACCGCTTGATCTGGGCCGCCCGCAGGTATTTGCGGGTGCGGAGGCAGCCGGGCTCCTGGTCCAGCGCGGCCGTCAGCAGGTCGATGGCGAAGTCCAGATTGCCCCGCTCCAGGGCGGCAAAACCCTTGTTCACCATGTCACGGGTTTTAACGGAAACCGGTTCTTGTGTGATGTCCATTTACGGCTGTCCCTTGCGAAAACTTTTGACGTTCCTTGATAACCCGTTAATATAATAGTTATTTGAGGGAAATTAAAGGAGAATATGCGCGAGGGGTCGAGTAAAAACGGATGGCGGCGGGCGTCGGCCATGGCGGCCGCCCTGTTTCTGTTGTCGGCGGCCGCCTCCGGCGAGCGCATGCCCCTGGCCCCCCGGCTGGCCGCTCTGGGAATGAAGGAAATCCGCCTCAGCGAGGGGGCCTCCGTCTTCAGCAACCGGTTCCACACCATCGTGGTGCGGGCCAACAGCCGGCGGATCGAGCACGACGGCGTGGGCGTTTACCTCAACGGCGCGGTGTCCCACGAGGCGAACAGCTGGACCATCGACAAGGTTGATTGGACGGAAGGGGTGGGCTTCCCCTGGGTTTCGATCCCCCCCGCCAAGAGCAAGCGGAAGACGGATGTCGTGCTCCTGGATCCCGGGCATGGGGGAGCCGACTCCGGCGCCATCAGCCACCGGTCGGTGGAGGAGGCCCGCGTGAACATGGACGTGGCCCGCCGGGTCGGCAAGTTGCTGGCGGGGCGGGGCGTCTCGGTCCGCTACACCCGCGACGGCAACAAGACGCTGAGCCTGGAAGACCGGATCGCGATCAACCGCAAGATCCGCCCCAACGCCTTTGTCGCCATCCATGTCAACGCCACGGACAACGCGGCCGTCAGCGGCGTCGAAACGTTTGTGACGGCCGCCCCGGGCTATTCTTCCACTGCGGGGGGGCGGGAGGATGCGAAGACGTATGACGGCAACCGCAACGGAATCCTGAACGTGCGCCTGGCCTACGCCATCCAGGAAAACCTGCTGGCCTACACGGGGGCGGACGATCGCGGCGTGAAGCGTGCCCGGTTCGCCGTCATCAAGAACTCGCCCGTTCCCGGCGTGCTGGTGGAGATGGGCTTTCTGACCAATTCGGGCGAGGAGTCGCTGTTGATCAGCCGGGTGTACCGGGACCGGATCGCCGCCGGCATCGCGAGGGGGATTCTCTCCTACCTCACGACGCTGCGGAAACCGCCCCCCCCGAAGCAGGAAGAAGAGGGATAAGACGATGATCAAGGCAAAAGTTGTGGGCGCGGGCGGCTACGGGGGTGTGGGCATCACCGAGCTGCTGCTGCGCCATCCCGAGGCGAAGCTGACCTGCCTGGTGGCGGCCACCGAAACCGGCATGCCGATGAGCAAGCTCTACCCCCACCTGATGGGATTCTGCGACCTGACGATCCTCACGCCCGACGATCCGGCCGCCCAGGAGCCCGCCGACGTGGTCTTCTTCTCCACGCCTGACGGCGTCGGTATGGTCCAGGCCCGGGCCGAG
>CAYZVY010000123.1:0-12499 GCA_964481675.1 uncultured Verrucomicrobiota bacterium | reverse complement strand
CGCTGGCCCTGATGATGGCCGCGGGGGCGCACGCGGCCAATGTCTACGTGGTGACAAACGGCTCGACGCCCACGCCGCCCTACAGCGGCTGGTCGACCGCGGCCACTAACATCCAGACCGCGGTGGACTTCGCGTGCACGAACTATCCCGCCTTCGACGCCGTGGTCGTCAGCAACGGCACCTACAACGTCACGAACCAGATCACGGTGACCAACGCGATCACGGTGCGCAGCGTGAATGGCGCGGACGTCACCCTCGTCCAGCGCAGCGGCAGCGGCAGCATCCGGATCTTCGAATTGACGCATGCCGGCGCCGTCCTGCAGGGCCTGACCCTGCGCAACGGCGTCCAGCAGGGGGGAGGGGTCAGGCTGTCCGCCGGCCTGGTGCGCGACTGCGTCATCCGCGACAACATCAACAATACGTATGGATACTCGGGAGCCGGTGTTTATCTCTCGGGCGGCGTGGTTTCCAACTGCGTGATCCGGAACAACCAGACTCAGAATAACGCCGCTCCCGGCGGGGGCGTCTACGCGTCAGGCGCGGTTGCGGTCGTCACGCACTGCGTGATCGCCAGCAACGCGGCCACGCGGTCGAACATGGACGGCGGAGGCGTCTACCTGGATGGCGGCGCCAAGCTGCGCAACTGCCTGGTGAACGGCAACTCGGCGGGGCAGAACGGCGGCGGGATCTACCTGACGGCCAGCACCTCGATGGTTGAGAACTGCACGGTTGTCCGGAACTCGGCCAGCGCGGGGAGCGGAGGCGGCGTCTATCGCGCGAACGGGGTGGTCAGCAACAGCATCGTCTACCTGAACAGCGCGGTTACGGCCCCGAACTACTGGGGCGCCGTCACCGGCCTCGTCTACTCCTGCACGGATCCGCTGGTCGCCAACACCGGCAACATCGGCGACGATCCCCAGTTCGTTGACCCCCCCGCCGGCAACTACCGCCTGCCGTTCGGGTCGGACTGCGTGGATGCCGGCGCGACCCCGGGCTGGGCGGCGGCCGGCACGGACCTCTCCGGCAGCAACCGGCTCCAGAACGGCGTCATCGACATGGGCGCCTACGAATACGCGTACGGCAGCGAGTTTGCGGCGCGCGTTGTCGCGACCGGGCGGATCGGCTACCTGGAGTTGACGAACGTGACGTTCACGGCCATCCTGGCCGGCACCCTCTCGCAGACCCAGAACGTGCAGTGTGTCTGGAATTTCGGGGATGGCGCGACGCAGGGCGGCGTTAACCTGCTGAGCGTGCAGCACGATTTTGAACCCGGCTTCTGGACCGTGACGCTGACGGCCACGAATGCGCTGGACGAGGTGTGCCAGGCCGTCCGGACGGGCTACGTTCGCGTGGGGGCGGAAACCGTCCATGTGGCCCGCGCCGCGACGCCGGCCTATCCCTATGCGACCGAAGCCACGGCCGCCACCAATTTCGCTGCCGCCTATGCGGTGTACAAGGACATGCGGGCCCTCGGCGCCGATGTGCCCGTGCGCATCCTCGTGCACACCGGCGACTGGGCGGTCGCGGAGAGCGTCGAGCTGACGGGCGACACGCGGCTGGCAAGCGTGGGGGGACGCGACTTTACGGCCCTCTACCGGCCTTCCTCCGGCGTGGCCTCGTTCCGCGTGATGCGCCTGGACGACTCGCGGGTTGTGGTCGAGGGCTTAACCATCCGCGGCGGGCGTCAATTCATCGACCCCGCGGAAGGCGCCGGGGTCCGAATGACGGCGGGCATACTACGCGACTGCGTCATCACCAACAACAACGCCGTGGGCGGGGGCAGCTACGGATCCCACACCTATGGCGGGGGTGTCTACGCCTCCGGCGGGACGATCCAGGATTGCCGCATCACGGGCAACCAGGCGCAGAAATCGACTTCTCGCTGTTCCGGCTACGGCGGCGGCGCATACCTTCTCGGCACGGCGTTGCTCGATTCCTGCCACCTCGACAACAACCTCGCCCAGGGCGACACCTTTCAGCAGAACGGTAGCTTCGGCGGCGGGCTCTACATGGCGGGGAGCGCCGTGGCTCGCAACAGCCTCATCCGCCATAATGTGGCGAACCTGGGTACAACGCAGGCCGGCGGCGGGGTCTACCTGGCCGGCGGGGTGCTGGAGAATTGCACGGTCGCGACCAACAGCGCCGGGCTGAACGGGGGCGGGGTCTTCCGCGCCGCCGGCGCCGTGACCAACTGCATCGTCTATTTCAACACCGCCCTCACGGATCCGAACTACGCCGGAACCAACACGGCCATCGCCTACTCCTGCACCACCCCGCTCGTCACCAACACCGGCAACATCGCCGCCGATCCGCTGTTCGTGAACGCCGCCACGAACAACTTCCGGCTCCGGAAGGACTCGCCCTGCATCGACAAGGGCCTGGTCAATCCGGCCTGGATGGCCGGGGCAACCGACCTGGCTGGGGAGCCGCGCCTCGCCAACAAGTCCGTGGACATGGGCGCGTATGAGACGCGGATATCGGCCGGCTCGCTCGTCGTCGTCCGGTGAGTCGCGGCGGCTTTTCCAGCGCAGTCCGGCAGGGGACATAAAGGAGAACGGGTATGGCAAGGGGATTACGGGCGCTTGCCTGGATCGTGGCGCGGGGCTTGCTCCGGCGATTCATCTTGATGGCCGTCGCGGGCTTGGGCACGGCGGCGGTGGCCGCCGAGGCGCCGGCCTTCCCCGCGAAGGAGCGGCTGAACATGCTCTTCATCGCCCCGCCGCACGGTTACGAGGGCGGCGCGGCGGCGGAGTGCGCGCTGCTCGAAAGCCTGACCGACCTGCGGTTTATGGCCGTCCAGGCGCCGCACAAGGCCGGCGACCACATGGCCGACGTGGACGGGCACTTCGGCGCCGACGACCGGTGGATCCCCATTCGCAAGGCGGAGATCCTGCGGCACCTCGGGCGGCCCTACGCGGCGGTCCTGGTGGGCGCCGCCGTGGCCGACGACGACGTGCAGCAGGCCCTGGCCCGCTATGTGACCGGCGGCGGCGCGCTGATCTGGGCCGCCGGCGACAAGGCGCCCGACTGGCTGGCCGACGCGCTCCAGGAGAAGGTCGCCGCGCCATCACCGCTTCCCGACCCGTTGGCGGGGCTCGGCCTCGCGGAGGCGGGAATGAAACCCGCGGGACGCGGGAAGGTGCTGATGACCAATGGGGTGACCGTCCTGCATGCGATCTCCGGCGGCAAGGCGCCGCCGCCGCTGGTCACCTTTGCGACGGTGGGCAAGGGCCGTGTCCTGGCCTTACCCGCCCTTTTCCCGGTTAAGTTCGCCTCCGGCATCGATGGCGACTGGCTCTGGGCCCGGGCCTTCGAGCGGCTGGTACGCTTTGCGGCCACGGGTTCGGCCGCGCCGTCCGTGACGGTGCAGGCCGCGCCTGCGGAGACCAACGCGCCGCCCGCCGTGGAGCAAAAGGTCCGGGTGACGCTGAGCGGTCCGGCCGGAACCGTGGTGGTCGTGCGGCAGTCCGACATGCGCGGAACCGTGCGCGAACTGGCCGGGGCTGTGACGCTGGCCCCTGAACCGGTGACCATCGAAGTCATGGCGGACGCGACCCTGGGCACACCGTCCATGATCGAGGCGGCGACCGCCGCGGGCGCGGCAGCCTCCGGCCTTACGTTCCTGACATTGCCTGAGCCCGTGGGTCTGGACCTCTTCACGACGCAACAGGGCAACCGGCCCGACTTCAAAACCCGGTCGGTCCTGCAACTGGAGTCCAGGGCCGATTTCGGCCAGGCTACGCTGCACTGGACCGTGCTCGATTGGGCCCGCAAGGCCGTGGCCTACCGAGCCGAGCCGGTCGAGCTCAAGGCTGGGGCCAAGGTCGAGAAGACCTTCGACTACACGCTGGCGGATCCCGATCCGCGGGCCTACATGGGTTGGCTGCGCGTCGACGTGACCGATCCCAGGGGAAAGCGGCTGGCGCGGGCCGTGACCCGGCTCTACCGCTACCGGCCCTACGACATGACCGAGCAACTGTTGGCCGGCACCTGGCACACCGGAACCGTCTCGGCCCGGCCGGGCATGGCCGACCTGTTAGCCTCGTATCTCGGCGAGATCGGGTTCAACGCCGTGTTCAGCTTTGCTGATCAGGACGTTCTCGAGCGCCACAACTTCCGCCAGTACATGGAGCACCAGAGCACCACGCGCATCGGGTATGCCAACGGGCCGGCGCCGTTCAAGGCTGGCATCGAGGACTACGCCGCCCGCTACCAGGCGGAGGGACGGTCGAGAACCGGCATTGGCAAGGGCTTCGGCGAACCGGGCTATCGCGGGCCCTGGCCTTCCGCCTCCCTGAACCTCTTCTCCATGGGCGAGGAGACCGGCTTCGGGCCCTGGTCGGAATCGTATCCCTGGCGCAAGGAGGAGAGCGCCCCCGAAGAGGCCAACAAGTGGTTCCGGCACTACCTGCGGCAGCTCTACGGCGACGACCTGGCGAAGCTCAACGCCGCCTGGGACAAGGCTTTCCAGGACTGGAGCGAGATCAAGATCTGGCGCCAATACGCCCAGCCGTTCGGCTGGATGTTCGCGCCGCCACCGGCGAACCCGGAAAAGAACCTGACGCCTTACGTGGATACGCATGCCTTCCACGAGTGGTACGTTCGTCAATACTGCGAGAACTACATGAGGGGGTATGCCACGGCCAATCCGGTGACGACCTGGACGATGAGCTACGACTTCACGTTCCTGCAGTTTACTCCCGCCCCCTTGGTCAATTTCTGGGCCGCGATCCCGCCGGAGGGCGTGGCGCTCTGGCACAACTATGTCCGCTCGCGGACGCCGCCCCCCGGCAATCCCTTCCACCTGAACTGGATGTTCTTCGAGGACGAGGCCATGAACAACCAGTTCCTGCAACTGGGACTGGCGTCGGGTTGCACCTACCTCTTCAACTGGGGGCCCATGTTCAATGGCGACCTGACCCCGAGCCGTTCGACGCTGGCCGTGGCCAGGACCCTGAAGCAGGCCCGCCGGCCCGAGGCCCTGCTGCGCAAGATGACGCCGCACGTCGACCCGCGCGTCGGCATCTTCACCCTCGACAGCCGGTGGATGCTGGTCCGCGGGCGCTACGGGTTCTTCCTGCAGCGCAACGGGCCCTACGACCTGGCCATGGGCAAGGGCCCGTACCAGGCGCCGGGCGCCTCCTATATCAAGCCGCCCGAAATCTCGCTCTACCGCGCGCTGTCCACCTCGGGCTACGCGCCAAAACACGTCAGGCCCGGCGAGTTCGGGGACTGCAAGGTCCTGTTCCTCCCATACGTCGAGGCGATCGACCAGCAAGCCGCCGACGCCGTGCGGCAGTACGTGGAGAACGGCGGCACGCTGGTGGTGTTTCCGACGATCGCCCAGTACGACGAGGGCGGGAAGCCGTACCCGGCCTATCCGGGCGCCGGCTTCGACAAGCTGCTCGGCTTCACGGCCGAGCCCGACTGGCTGATGGGCCGTTCGCAGGTCGAGTTCCCCGGCGAGAACGCCGCGAAGAAGGCGTTCGAGGAGGCCTGGCTGCTCGGTGAGAGGGGGGACAAGACGGCCACCAACGCGCCCTCGGTCCAGCCGCCCCTGTTCTTCAACCTCGGCATGCGCATCGGCGGGCATGCCTGCCACTACATGCCGGAAGGGCGGCAACGGCTGGAGAACCTGGCGAAGGACGTCGTGGTGATCGGCCATCACGAGGACGGCAACCCACTGCTGACCTACCGGAAGGTGGGGAAGGGCGCGGCGATCTGCTTCAACGTGCTGCTGACCGGCGAAAGCGGGCTGGCGGAGCCCGCGACCGAGGCGACCGAAACGTTCCGGCAGGTCATCGACCAGCTCGTGCGGCGGTGCGGTGTCACGCCCGGCTTCGAGATCGAGAATACGCGCGCCTATGGCGAGGGGCTTGGCGACTTCGTCACCATGCAGTACGACTTGCCCGGCACGACGGCGCGGGTGCTGGCTATCTTCGGTGACTACCGCGGCCGTAAGGCCGATGCTCGGCTGCGGCTGCGGCCGCCGTTCACAACGGCCTACGACGCGCTCGCGGGCGAGCGCATGGTGAGCATTTTCAATCCCGCGCAGCAGGCGCCGGAAACGGTCCTCACCGTCGAGCCGGGCTTCTGGCGTCTACTGGTCCTGACGACCGCGCCGCTGGCGGCGCCAGCGCTGGCCGGTCCCAGGACCGCGCAGGCGGGCGAGTCCGCGCCGTTCACAGTCGGGCCGGACTCCAAGGCGACGCGATATGGCCGTGTCGAGGTCATGGGGCCTGATGGCGGCCTGCTGGGGCACCACAGCGGCAGCGTCATCCTCAAGCCAGAGGAGCCGCTGATCCTGCGGCCCCGGCTTGATGATCCGTTTACGGATGGGGGGGGGGAGCCAGCCGCCTGGACCGTGCGCTGGCTGGACGCCGTCAGCGGTCTGGCCGCGGAGGCGAAGCTGGAGGTGCGTGCGTCCAAGGAGGCAACGGCTCTCGCCAGGGCGGCTTTGCCGGCCGAGTCCGACACCCTGTCGCGGCAGATGATGTGGCGCGGGCCGGAAATGTCCGATGCCGAGTTCCTAGGCCTGCTGATTCAGTTGCGCGACCGTCATTTGGATCGCGAAAGCGTGGACAAGCGGCGCTACAGCTACTACTCCTACGAGATGGGCGAGAGCCGGCAGCGCGTCATGCAGCTCCTGGCCACAACCGACTGGACCGCGCGCGTCGAGGCGCTGGACGCATTCCTGACCCGGGGCGAACACCTTTATCTCGTTTGCGAAGATCTCGGATTCGATGCCGCGTCGGGCGTCACCACGACACCCGGCCGCCGGCCGCGCATCCTGGAGGCGCTCCAGCAACTGGCGGCGCGGAAGGGCGCCGAGGTGATGGCCGTCTCCGGCAAGCCCTATCTGCGTGTCATCCGGCTTGGCCAGGGACTGCTGGTGCTCGACCGTCGCTCGCCGGACGGGTCGGGCAACAGCAACCTGCACTTGGCGGCCTTCCAGAAAGCCTGGCGCGAGGAGATCGAGCAGGCAGGCCTGGCGCCGGGCGGAAAGGGCGCGCGGTTCATGCCGGTGGCCGGCGAGCCGCTGACGGCGTGGTTCTTCGGGAAGTGAGGGAAAGGCCAATGGATATGCCCTTCCCATGCGTGGAGCCGCAGGCGTCGCGCGAAAACTGGGTGTGCTGAGTAGGGAGCCTTTCGCTTAAATGAAAAGGATCGTCATGAGACCGGCCTTGCTTGTGCCGGATTTGCCTTCTTTGGAGCGAAAGCTGGCCGAGCCGCCGCCGCTCCTCGCCAAGTTGTATGCTCGCTTCCAGGAGCGGCTGGCGGAGGATGCCGGGTTCCGGCGGCATCACATCTTTCTGTCCGCGCTGCTGGGGGATCCCGCTGCCATCGCCGAGGCGAAGGGGTTGATCGCAGCTTGGGCAAACGATCCGCTGTTGCTGGCAGGAACCCAATCACCCTCCTCGAAAGCGTCGGCGCAGGAGAGCCTCGACGCCCACATCTGGTGCGTGGCGCCGCGGGCCATGCGGCTGGCGGTTTATTTCACCTGGCTGGACGCGCAAGGGGCATGGACGCCGGAAGAGCGGCGCGTGATCGGTAACGCGCTGATGGATTTCTTCCATCACTACGTCATTCCCGTGCTGCGGGCGCGGACGCCGGGCGGGCACAACCAGCAGTTCTCGATGACCTTCTGCAGCGCGGTGGCGGGGCAGGCCTTCGCGGGGGTGGAGGGCGTGGGCGAACGGGCGCGGGCCCTGCGCGACTGGGCGTTACCGAAGTTCCGGCAGGTGCTCGGCCTGATGCCCGCCAGCGGCTATTCGGGCGAAGGGTCCACTTACCAATCCGACGTGGTCTCCCCGTTGGTCATGTGGGCGGGCGTGTTCCTTGAGCAGTTGGGTGAGCGCGATGTCTGGACCCGGCGTCGAGAGCCCAATGGCGCCTGCCTGGCCGACACGCTCCGGATCGAGGCGGCGATGGGCAGTTGCGGCGGTCTGCTGCCTCCCTGGGACCACTATGGCTGGGCCCGCATCCATAACCTGGCGGCCCGCTCGTTATGGGCCGGCCTTTCCGGAGACGAGCAACTCCTTCACGTTGCCGAAGATGTGTGGGACGAGGAGAGCTTCATCGCCTGGCGCGACGATGACCGCCTCTGGACGCTGGTGTATTGGCCGCAGGAGGAGGGTTCAGGGTTCGGTACACTGAACCCTGCGCTCACCGGCTGGAGCCTGCCGGCGGTCGGGGCGGCGATCGAGCATGTGCCGCGGAACCTGCGCGTCCTGTCCGTCTGGGATCGGTGTTCGGGGAGCTTGCAGGCGGTTGGCCGCGGGCAGGTGAATCCAAACCACCTGATGATTGACCTGGGCGGGGAGCCCGTCACGGCGGACGGATGGGAGGATGGCGGGGAACGGCTGGTATCGGAAGCGTCGCTAGCCTGCACGCTGGCTGCGTTGTCGCCGGTCGAGCAGGAGTTGATCCGGCAGCAGTACGGTAGCATTGAGAAATGGGTGTGCAACCAGCAGCATGGTTTTCTCGGGCAGGCCTGCGCGATTCTGGTGGACGGCTGGGAGAGTTATTTTCCGCGCCAGGCACGCGAGGGACGGCTGGTGTTCGAACGCCGCGATCCGGATCGCCACACGTTCGCGGGCGAGGCCGCCGTCTGCTACCAGCCGGCATTCGATATTACCCGCATGCGACGGGCCGTCTCCATGGGGGAGAGCGGCGTGACCTGGATCGTGGACGACATCCGGGCGGATTCCGCGCATGCCTTCACCTGGCGGATCTGGCTGCGGCGGGGGGTGCGGCAGACCCGGCCGCAACAGGTGCAATTGGATCTGCCGTCGGGCAGGGGAGTGACGTTCGCCTGGCTGGCCGAGGCCGACGGCACGGCGCAAGCGGTTTCCGTTGCGCGCGCCACGGTGCCGGGCTTCCCGCAGGGCCACGGGCCGCGCTATCCCTGGCCGGACGAGGGGAGCGATCGCTGCGATCTGACCGTCACGGGTTGCGATGTCCGGTTTGTGACCTGCCTGTTGCCCGAGGGCGTGGAGGAACTGACCCTGCGGAAGGTCGAACCAGGAGTCTGGGAGGCCGTATGGGAAGGTGGATCGGATCGCTTCATCCTGCCGCCGGAAATCGAGGCGGTGCCGGATGACGCCCCGGTAACCGACGAACAGATGGTCGAAAAACATACGCTGTGCGATCTGGACGAAGCGCCTTTTGCTTTGCTGGACGAGCCGGATGCGGCGCTGCTGGCGGCGTTGGACGATCCACCAATCGCTGCCTGGCGGCGGACCGGCGCGGCGATGCAGACGCTGACCGCACGCGGAAATGCCAACGCCCTGCCCAAGATCATGGCACTGCTGGACGACGCCCGCCAGAACTACACCGTGCATTCCGTGGCCGCGTGGTGCCTGGGGCATGCGCGCCACGAGCCGGCGCTGGCGGTGCTGAGGAAAATGACGCATACTCCCGAAGACAACACCGCCGCCCGTTCGCGTTGGGCCATGGAGAGGATGGAGAAGCGGGTCAGGACGGGAGAGTAAGCAGGGCGCGGCAAGAGAATACTTTTTCAGGGTCGGTCCCCATTACGCTCGCTTGCGAGGAAAACAAATGAAGAGCCTGCTCCAAACGACATTCAACAATGAACCGGCCGCCGCCGGATGGGAATCATCCGGGACGTATCCGCCCGGAGGCGCCGGCTTTGACGGGGAATGGCGCCCGGGGGGCGCGGGACCCCGGCGGGCCTGTCTTTGCGTGAGGAAGGGGCTGTGGCAGTCGCCGCCTCTGCCCGTGACGCCATTCCGGTATTACCGGTTGCGCTTTGCCGCACAGGCGGCGCAGGGCGGCGCCTACGCTTTCCGCTATTGGGACGGCCAGGGGCGCCTGATCGCCAGCGATGAGTACAACACGTTTGAGGTGGCCGACGGCTGGCGGACGCACAACGTGTTCACCCAGGCGCGTGAAAACGCCGCCTCCCTGCGCGTCGCGTTTGTCGCCCCCGGCGGCGAGGTTCGGGTCGGCGCATTGGAGGTTTCAGAGGCGACGGCGGGCGACGTCCTGGCGTGGAGCGACCGGTTGTACGCCAGTCTTCCGCCGGTGCGCCTCGCTTCCGCGCCGGGGCAGGTTCGGCATCTGGATGCACCGATTCGCAAACTCCGGCGCGGAGGTGCGTTGCGAGTCCTGGTCCTGGGCGACAGCATCGCCAACGACCTGGGTAATTCCCAGTTCCATCTGTTGATCCAGCGGTTCTATCCGGGATCGGAAATCGTTTTCCACCGCTCGGTCCGCGCCGCGACCGGTTGTACGTACTACCGGCGGCACGTGCGCCGGTATGTGACGGCGAATGCTCCTGATCTTGTCGTCATAGCCGGGATCAGCCACCGGTGCGAGGCCGGGGCGGTGCGCCATGTGGTCGAGCAGACGCGGCAACAGATGGGCCGGGCCGTGGCTTTCCTGGTATGCACCGGCGCGATCATGCAGCCCGGTTATGGGAGGCGCAAAGCAGGTGGGGCAGGGACGTTGTCCGACGAGGAACGGGTCCGACGGGCTTTCGAGGCCGAACGCCGGTTTTATGCGGAACTGGAATCGATGAGCCGGGACCTGCGGATCGCGACACTCGACTTGCGAAGCGCCTGGGAGGCGTACCTGGCGGGCTGCGGGCGGGCCCGGTCGTGGTATCAGCGCGACCCGATCCACGCCAACGCTCGCGGGAAGCAGATTCTCGGGCGCATCGTCGCGCAATGCTTCCGGCCATGATCGTTCGCGAACCCGGGCCCGTTTGCATGGCCGCACCAAGCGGTCTTCAAGGCTTCTTATCCAAATAATCCGCCATGTCGGGCCGGTGCGGCCGGTGCCGGGACTCCTACATGGGCGTGATGTCCTGCACCAGGGGCTGGACGGTCATGTCCGGCACGGCCAGGTGGGCGGGCTGGGCGCAGAGTTGCGCCACGATGGCGCCGAGTTCCAGGGGCTGGATGCACTGGCGGCGGATGTCGGCCTGGGCGGCGGGATGGCCCTGGATGCCGGAGGCGGCGAGGAATTCGGTGGCGCCCCAGGAGGGGGCGTGGGCTGGTATCCCCGGCCTCCCTCATAATGCGGCAAAACGGACCGCTTATGACGTTCAATAATGGTGGCATCCTGGCCCTCCTTGTTCTCGGCCCGCAACCCCGCTACCGCCGCGCTCTTCTGGTCATCCCGGTACGTCTCCACCACGCTCACCGGACCGAACTCCAACTCCTCCAGCAAGGCCTTGAGCGAGATGAGGCGGTAGTGATAGGCATAAGGGCGCCAGTCGTGCCCCATGTTCTCCAGGATGTCGAAGGCGTAGAACCGGTCCCCGACCAACTCCCCGTCGATCACGAAATCTCCCTCCACACCCATCAGCCGGTCCGCGACGGAGGTGGGGAAGCCCGTGGCCAGTCCATGCCGGTTGGCTGCCTCGACCCCGGAGGAGGTCTTCCGCACCAGGATCCGCTTCCCGTCGAACTTCTCCTGGGCGCACCAGGCCGGATCCTGCAGGTACCGCTCCGCCTCCTCTTCCGTGATGGGGTTGAGCAACATGGCCCGCAGCCCCGTGTCCTTGCGCCCCTCCGCCAGGTTCATCCCGATCCCCGTGCTGGCCATTCCCGTGGGCGTGTAGCCCTTGGCCAGCTTGGACCGCACCAGCTTCTCGTAGATGCCCACCACCTCGTCATAGGAAACGGGCACCTGCGTGTTTGTGCCGGCGGCCAGGGGCGATCCACGCCGGCCATAGGCGAAGTTCACCATGAACCCGCCCCCGGCCGCCTCCACGCAGGCCCGGTAAACCTTGTCGCTCGATCCTTCTCGGTATCCCAGTTCGATGCTGGGTATATGTTCTGTGTTCATCTGTTCTCCTTCATGCTAACGTTTGTCGTCTTCCTTGGCCCGCTCAGCTTTCTGCGCCTTCCTCTTCGCCACTTTCAGGTCGCCGCGGGTCCTGGGTTCGGCGACATTGTGGTCGTCGGGTTCAAAGAAAAAACCCTGGTCGGCCGCGCACTCACTTCCACCTTTGTACCGCAGCGGTTCACCCAGGATCTGCCAGCACGCGAGGTGGTAGCAGTCGGGGTTGCCGGAACTGGCACCCGTGCGCCTGCTCCAGTACCGCCTCCAGGTTGGCCATGGTGACCAGTTCCGTCTCCAGTTCCTGGGGGAGCTTGATCTGGAAGAGGTTGACCCAGACCGAACTCGTCTGGCGGCATTTTGGCTCCTGTATCCGTACGATCCGTCCCGAGGTGGCACCCTCGGAGTTCGTGACCATTTGCGCCTTGCGCCACACGCTCCCCGCATTTCTAGCAAATGAAACTGCGGATCCTATTTTGTTGAAATTCCTAACCGATCACATCGATCCCAGCCGTTGAGAAGGCCTTTTGGTTGCCGCATAACCTTGATTTCCAGGCACTTGCATTGAAATGAGCGAAAGCTCGTCGACGCGCTTTGCCCGCTTTAACAGGGCCTGAACTCGGTACTCATGAGCAGAATCGCACTCTGGAGGCCGTGGGTTCGAACCCCATCCGCTCCACCATCCTTC
>CAYZVY010000122.1:0-12700 GCA_964481675.1 uncultured Verrucomicrobiota bacterium | reverse complement strand
GAAGCAGGAGATTTCGGGGGCGGCGACCACGAAGCCGCGGCGGCAGAGGGCCACGGCGAAATCCTTGTGGTAGCCCTCGGGCGTGTTGCGCTCCTCGCCCGTTTCCCAGAGGCCGACAATGTCCTTGGCCCCGTAGCCGTGGCCGTGGAAGGCCAGCACCGCCGGCCGGGCCGCCTTTACGCCCTTGGGGATCAGCAGGTAGACGGGCATCAGGGAGCGGGCGGAGGTGCGGAGCAGGATTTTTTCGCGGATGTAGTCGCCCTTGTCCGTCCGCTCGAGCCGCCGGGGGGCGAGGGGAACGGCGGGGATGTCGGAAAAGCCGACCGTATCGGCCAGTGCCGCGCGGGTTTTGGCGCGCCAGCGGCGGGCTTCGGCCGGGGTGCGGGCCGTAAAGCGGCAGGGGGCCTGGGAGGGGCGGTAGAGGGGCCAGAGAAACGAGGCGGGCTGGAGGGTTCTCGTTTTCCGGAAATCGAGCAAGGGCGTTGACATAGGGCGCTCTCCTGTTGGTCTGCAAAACAGGTAATGTAGGGGGATCGCGGGTGGGAGTCAATGGCGTTAAGAATTGACACCGGCGGGGGAAAGGCGGATACTAAGCGACAAGTATATGTCTTGGACTGAATGATTCTGGGTTAGGAGTGAGAATGAACCGAACGTCATGGATGGGCATGGTTTCGGCCCTTGTTGTGTCGGCGGCGGGCTTGGCCGGGGCCCAGGGGATCGAGAACACCCCGGATACCCTGGTCTATTCCGTCGAGGGCGGCTTCCGCTACGACGACAACCGCGATGCGACCGAGACCAACACGGAGTCGGTTTTCACATGGACGTTCACCCCCGGCGTCAAAGTGAATCTGGACGATGAGACGACCAAGGCTTATCTGTATTACAAGCCGACGGTGCTGTGGCGCGACAATGCGCGCCGGGACCAGAATGACACCGAGCTCTACCATGCGGCCGAGGGGCGTGTGGAGCATCAGGCGTCCCAGCGGCTCACGCTGGGCGCCCAGGACCGCTTCGAGATGACGGACGATCCGAACGTGACGTTCGGCGGGGTGACGATCCGGGAAGACGCCAGCTATTGGATCAACCAGTCGCGCGGCTGGATGCAGTACCTGCTGAGCGAGCGGATGATGGTCGATTTCGATGCCTCCTTCTCGGCCAAGCGGTACCGGGACAGCGAATACCAGGACCAGGGGGACGAAGACCGGCTCATGGTGAATTCCGGGCTGCGGTATAACGTGGACCCCGCCATCCAGGCGTTCGGGTTTGTCGGGTATGACCAGCCGTCCTACCGCGGCAATATGCGCGGCGACTACAAGGGTTATCTCGCGGGGGTCGGGATGAGCCGGGCCTTCAGCGACACGCTGACGGGTTCCGCTTCGGCGGGCTACAAGCTTCTGGAGTATACGGATGCGGAGGAATCGGATGCGGGCATGCCGTTCTTCCAGCTCATGGGCCAATACCAGGCGTCGAAGAACCTGCGCCTGCAGGCCCAGGCGGACTATTCGCTGGAACCGTCCGACCGGACCTACTATTCCTCCAAGGAATACACCCGGCTTCTGCTCAAGGGGCTCCTCGCGCTGACGGACAGCCTGACGGCCGACGCCCAGGTGCTGTATGCCAACGGGGCCTATGATACCAGCAGCGTGATCCCGGAAGGCCAGGCCCTCGCCCAGCCGCTGGAGAACGGGGATGACACCCTGATGGATTACCAGGTCGGGCTGGAATTCCGCCCCCCGGCGCGGCGTTATTACAGCCGCATCGCGTATGAGTATGAGGACTGGACGTCCGATGTCCGCGAATCCTTTACTCGCAATACCGTGTCCGCCTCGGTGGGCATGGAGTTCTAACACGGTTTAAGCTGCTTCATGGAACAGACCCAGTCCCAAGCACAATCCGGCGCCGCCCATTTCTGGGATTACTGGCAGGTCGTCCGGTCGCGCAAAGAAATCGTCATCGCGATTTTTCTTTTCATTGTCATTGTGGGCGCCGTGGTCACGATCTACCTGCCCAAGACGTATGCGGCGGGGACGCGCATCGCGATCAACCGCGAGGCGCCCAGCGTGGAGGGCATGAAGCAGCAGGGCGTGGCCGTCAACTACGATCCCTTCTTCCTGCGCACGCAGTTCGAGATCATCCAGTCGAAGCCGATCATTTACGAAGTGATCAAGAACCTCCGGCTGCAGGAGCATTTCGGCCGCATCTACAGCGACGACGGGAAGCCGGTCCTGCCGATCCGCGCCTATGAGATCGTGACGCGGAGCATGAAGGTGCACCAGTATCGCGACACCAACCTGATCGAGATCCAGATCGAGCGCAGCACGTTCCGGTCGACCGCCCAGGAGTCGCGCATGGACGCTGCGCGCATTGCCAACGAGATCGCCTCGGTCTACCGCGACCAGCGCATGCAGATCAACCGGACCGAAAAGGAGAAGGGGCTGCTGGCGCTGCGCGAGGCGTTCCAGGAGAAGCAGGCGAAGGTGCAGGCCCTGGAGGAGCGGCTCGAGAAGATGCGGCGCGAGCTGAACATCAACGTGTCGGCCATCAACGGCGGATCCAGCGGCGCGGGCCACCTGGACAAGGCCCGGATCGCGCAGCTGGAGACGGACCGCATGGCGTCCCAGAGCCGGATGCTGGACCGGCAGACGCGCCTGGAGGCGCTGAACAAGCTGCAGGGCGAGCAGCTGCTGTATGCGGCCGCCAACCTGACGGGCGATCCCATGCTGAACATCTTCCGCCAGCAGCTGTCCGAGAACCAGAACACGCTCAGCCAGCTGCAGGGCGCGCTGGGCGCCCGCCATCCCGACGTGCTGCGCATGGAGACGGTGGTCAGCAACCTGACCCGCAAGCTGGATGAGACGTTGACGGGGCTGAAGGTGGGGCTCCAGACGGAGTTCGAGATTTCCAAGCGGGAGCTGGAGCTGATCGACAAGAGCCTGGTCCAGGCCCAGGCCAGCGACATCAGCGCCGAGAGCGAGAAGTACCTGCCGTTCCGGACGCTTGAGCACGAGCTGGAGGCCCAGCGCCAGATCCGGGACTCCCTGGAGATGCTGGTGGTCAAGGAGGAGATCGACCTCCAGCTGCCCCGCACGCCCGTGGAGATCATCGAAAGCGCCGAGGAGCCCGAGCTGCCGATGGCCCCGAACATGAAGCTGAACATCCTGCTCAGCATCATGCTGGGGCTGGGCGTGGGCATCGGCCTGGCCTTTTTCATGGAATACCTGGACACGTCCGTCAAGACCGTGCAGGACATCGAGGACTTCATCGGGGCTCCCATCCTGGGCGTCATTCCCCAGAAGGTGCGCCCCCTGAACAACGAGAAGGGGGACGTCTCCCACGCCGAGGCCTACCGGGTGCTGAAGACCAACCTCCAGTTTTCCAAGAAATGGGCCCACGGCAAGGTCCTGTGCGTCACCAGCGGCGGCGCGGGAGAGGGCAAGTCCCTGTCGCTCTTCAACCTGGCGTTCGTGTTCGCCCAGCTGGGCAGCCGCGTGCTGCTGATCGATGCCGACATCCGCCGGCCCACCCAGCACAAGATGGTGGACCTGTCCAACCGGGTCGGGCTGGCCGACGTGCTGCTGGGCCGCATGAAGCCGCAGGACGTCATCGTGCCGACCGCCATGGAGAACCTGTTCTTCCTGCCCAGCGGCCGGCCCCTGGCCGCCACGCACGGGATCGTGGACTCGCCCCGCATCCGGGCGCTGCTCGATTCGGTGAAGGAGCAGTATGACTATGTCTTCCTGGATTCGCCTCCGATCCTGGGCGTGAGCGACGCTGCGGTGCTGTGCAGCGAGTCCGACGGCACGCTGCTGGTGATCGAGCACCGCAGCTATCCGCGCGACGTGGCCGCGCGGGCGCGGAGCATGATCCAGAACGTGGGCGGGAACCTGGTGGGCGTGGTGCTGAACAACATCAACATCCACCGCGATTACTATTACTACTATCACTATGTGGGCAGCTATGCATACAAACCCGAACCGGTGGAGCCGGCGCCCGATGCTTCGCGAAAGAGCTGAGGATTGATGAACGGACGTGCGATGATACGAACCCTGGGCCTGCTGGTGGCCGCGCTCGCGATGGCGGCCTGCAGCAGCCTGCCGCGCCGGGCTGAAACGGTGGCCCCCTACACGCCCGCGGTGGAGGCCCTCGACGTGAGCGTCGCGAACCTCGGGGAGACCCTGCCGGTTCAGCGGCCCGCCCCCGATGTGCCGCCGCCCGCCGGAACCGCCCCCGCCGCCCCCGCCGACGAACCGGCCATGCGCCCCCTGCTGCCGGGCGACCGCCTCGTGATCACCCTGCGCGTCTACCCCAAGACCGAGACGTTCGAAAGCTCCATCGATGAGAGCGGCACCATCAACCTGGACCTGGTGGGCCGGGTCAAGGTCGCGGGCAAATCGGCGGCCGAGGCGGAAAAGGCCATTGAGAAGGCGTACATCGACGGCCAGTTCTACAAGACCGTCACCGCGTCCATCATCCCCCCGATCCGGGAATTCTTCGTCAAGGGGTATGTGATCCGCCCCGGAAACTACCCCATCAGCCGGGCCAAGATGACGGTGCTCCAGGCGCTCACCATGGCCGGCGGCTGGAACGAGTTCGCCGATCCCGGCAAGGTGCGCCTGATCCGGGGCGAGGACGTCATGATTCTCAACGTCCCTAAAATCCAGGCCCGCGCCGAAAACGATGTCCACATCGAGCCGGGGGACGTGATCGATGTGCCCAAGAGGTGGATGTAGTCTTGACCGGAAACGTTTGAAGTTCTACGATATGACTCAAAGAGGAGATTGACCATGCGCATGAAAGCAACCCTTTTAGCGGTTCTGGCCGCGTGCACCATCGGGCTGTTGCAGGCCCGCGCCGAAACCCCTGCCGAGATGGCCAAAAAGGCCTATGACGAGGTGGCCGCCTGGGCCGCCGAGGCGAACAGCCTTGTGGTCCAGAGCACCGCGCTCGAAGCCAAATTGACGAAGGCGCTCGCCACGCTCGATAAGCCCGCCGAAAAGGAAGCCCTTCAGAAGAAGATCAACGAGCTGAAAGCCATCATCGAGGGGTTGCGCGCGGCCGAAGTGAAGGCGGCTGCCGCCGCGGCGGCGGCCCAGGATGCGCTGAAGCGCGCCACGGCCGAAGGCGTCAGCCTGGCCGATGCGGAGGCCGCGGCCGGCCAGGCGCAGCGCCAGGCCAGGATCGGGTTGACCCCCCGGAGCGGCCTGCTCAAGTCCCTCTCCCGGTGGGTCCGGTCCATGAAGGGAACGCCCTATGAGCCCTTCCTTGCCGACAGCCCCATCGGCAACATGACGAATGCGGTCCCGCCCGCCTTGATTATCAACACCCGGATCAACACCCTGTCGACCGATATTCCGGGCATCAAGAATCTCGAGACACTCGCGCCCGGCCCCACGCCCACTCCGGTGGGGAAGGGCCGCCGCCCAACCGATCCCTCCTGATCGTTTGTGAAAACGCTGCCCCGACATCGCGAGATTGCCGATCAGGTGAGGATGATCCTGGGGGCGGTGGGGATTTATCTGATGGTCTTCGGCCTGCTGGCCGCCGGATGGGCCGCCTACGCCTCTTTCGGCCAGATGCACTACGCCGAGCTGATCCTGAAGCCTCACGACCTGGACGCCAACGTGACGCTTGCCCGGCAGGCTTACCGGGGCTATTCGCGCAACTACTCCCTCTGCATCAGTGCGGCGCGAACCGCCTTCAAGGCGGCGGAAGCGGCCACGAACACGGAAGCCGCAGCCAGCCTGTTCAGCCAGGCGGATTACTGGGTGTCGCGCGGACTCGACCTGAATCCCTGGCTGGTTGAACTGCATGACCTGAAGGCCCGGCTCCTGGAGAAACAGGGCAATCCGGTTGGCGCCCTTGAAGCCTGGCAGACCTATGCGGACTGGCATGTCTGGGAGCCCCGCAACCTGGAAATCCTGGCGCAATACCAGGAAAAGGCCGGACGGAATGAAGACGCCTTGCGCACGCTGGAGTGCCTGAAAGCCCATCCGGCCTATGCGGAATGGCGCAAGCGGCTGGAAGGCAAGGCGCAAACGGCCACGCCGGGCGCGATTACTCCGGCTGGATCTGCGGGGGCCCCGCTTTAAGGTCGGCCTCCACCACGCGTTTCACGATCTCCGCCACATTCGCAAGGCCCGTTGAGGGGATGATGATCGTGTCCCGCCGCCCGCCGACGTCCTCGGTGATCCTTAAGAAGCGGCCGCGGGGATTCTCGCGCAATGAGAAGGAGAATGTTTTTCGTTCGACTTGAACCTGTTCGGCGAACAGCTCGGTATCCATGGCTTCATTCCCTTCGCCCGCTACGACCCTATTGTCATCTTATTTGCATAATGGACCAAGGCGCCGGCCTTGTCAACCCGAGAAATGATGCCGGCCCCGGCTGCAGGACGGGGGATGGAAAGCCCTGTTCCGCATTGCATGGAAGGCCGCGCTGGTGTTAAATAAGCGGATGAAGGATCGCGACTGGATCGTGGTGGCGGGAGCGCGCCAGCACAACCTCAAGAACATCACGGTGCGCATTCCCAAGCGCGCCCTGACAGTCATTACCGGCTTGAGCGGGTCGGGCAAATCCTCCCTCGCGTTCGACACCCTGTACGCCGAGGGCCAGCGGCGGTATGTGGAAAGCCTGTCCGCCTACGCCCGGCAGTTCCTGGACCAGCTTCAGAAGCCCGAGGTCGATTCCATCGAGGGGCTTTCCCCGGCCGTGGCCATCGAGCAGCGCTCGGGAAGCGCCAACCCCCGCTCGACCGTCGCCACCACCACCGAGATTCACGATTACCTCCGCCTGGTCTTTGCCGCCATCGGGAAGCGCCACTGCCCCTCCTGCGGCAAGCCGGTCATCCGCCAGAACGCCGAACAGGTGGTGCAGGCGCTGCTCGCCCTTCCCGCCGGCACCAAGGCGCAGCTGCTCGCCCCGCTGGTCCGCGGGCTCAAGGGCGACGGCAAGGCCGCCCTGGCGCTCGCCCGCCGCAAGGGGTTTGTCCGGGTCCGGGTGGACGGCGCCGTCCACGAGCTGGAGGCCGTCCCCCCCCTGGACCCGAAAAAGAAACACGACCTCGACGTGGTGGTGGACCGGGTCGTCATCGGCCCCGCCGTCCGCGCCCGCCTGGCCGACTCCGTGGAGCTGACCCTCCGCGAGGGCGAGGGGCGGATGTCGGCCCTCACCGAGGCCGCCGGCGGCGCCTGGGAGGAGTCCGTTTTCTCCGAAAAAAACGCCTGTCCCGCCTGCGGCCTCGCCTTCGACGACTTGAAGGCCAGCCATTTTTCGTTCAACAGCCCCTACGGCGCCTGTCCCGACTGCCTCGGGCTGGGCACCCGGCAGCTGTTCGATGAAAGCGCCATCGTCCCCGACCCGGACCGGTCCCTCCAGGCCGGGGCCATCCAGGCCTGGAAGCGGGGCGGCCGCCGGCTGATCATCTATTACAACGGCCTCCTCAGGGCGCTGGCCAAACATTTCGCGTTCTCGCTGGACACCCCGTACAAGGACTTGCCGGCCAAAATCCGCCGCCTGCTCATGCAGGGATCGGACGACGAGACCATCACGTTCGGCCGCTGGCGCGGGGCCGCGTGGCGCAAATACAGCAAGGGATTCGAGGGCGTCATTCCCAACCTGACCCGCCGGTTCGCCGAAACCGACAGCGAAACCACGCGCGAAGGGCTGCGCCGCTACATGGTGAAGCAGCCCTGCGACAGCTGCGGCGGCCGCCGCCTGAAGCCCGAAAGCCTGGCCTGCCTGGTCGCGGGAAAATCCATCGCCGATGTCGCCGCCTCGTCGGTCCGCGAGGCGCTGGCCTTTTTCAAGCGCCTGCCGCTGGCGGGAAACGAGGCGCTCCTGGCGGCCGAGCCCATCCGCGAGATCGCGGCCCGGCTGGGCTTCCTGAACGCGGTGGGGCTGGACTACCTGACCCTGAACCGCGAGAGTTTCACCCTGTCGGGCGGGGAGTCCCAGCGGATCCGGCTCGCCACCCAGATCGGCTCCGGCCTCACGGGCGTGCTTTACGTGCTCGACGAGCCGAGCATCGGCCTGCACCCGCGCGACCAGGAGCGGCTCCTGAAAACGCTCTTCGACCTGCGCGACCTGGGCAACACGGTGGTGGTGGTGGAGCACGACGAGGCGACCATCCGCCGGGCCGACTACCTGATCGACCTCGGGCCGGGCGCCGGCCGCCACGGCGGCGAGCTGCTGGCGCAGGGGCCCCCGGCCCAGGTGCTGGCCGACCCGCGCTCCGTCACGGGATTGTACCTGAAAGGGGAAAAGCGGATCCCGGTGCCGGCGGTCCGCCGCCAGCCGGGGCCGGACGCCCTGGCCATCGTCGGCGCCACCGCGCACAACCTGCGCCGCCTCACGGTCCGCATCCCGCTCGGCCTCTTCGTCTGCGTCACCGGCGTCTCGGGCAGCGGCAAGAGCACGCTGGTGGACGACATCCTGCGCAAGGCGCTCGTCCGCCGGCTGTACGGGTCCCGCGAGACGCCCGGGCCGCACGAGCGCCTCGAGGGGCTCGAGCGGATCGACAAGGTGGTGGTGATCGACCCGTCCCCGATCGGGCGGACCCCGCGGAGCAATCCCGCCACCTATACGGGCGCCTATGCCGACATCCGCAACCTGTTCGCCGCGCTGCCGGCGGCCAAGGTCCGGGGCTACGGCCCGGGCCGGTTCAGCTTCAACGTGAAGGGCGGGCGCTGCGAGGCCTGCCGCGGCGACGGCTCGCTGAAGCTGGAAATGCAGTTCCTGCCCGACGTCTACGTGACGTGCGAGGCCTGCGGCGGCCGCCGCTTCAACCGCGAGACGCTCGAAATCAGGTACAAGGGGAAGACGATTGCGGAGGTGCTGGAGCTGACCGTGGACGACGCCCTGCTGTTCTTCGAGGCCGTCCCCCGCATCGCCCGCAAGCTGCGCACGCTCCAGGAGGTCGGCCTCGGCTACCTGGGGCTGGGCCAGTCGGCCACCACCCTGTCCGGCGGCGAGGCCCAGCGCGTCAAGCTCTCCTCCGAGCTGGCCCGCCAGGCCACCGGCCGGACCCTGTACCTGCTGGACGAGCCCACGACGGGCCTGCACGCCGCCGACGTCGAGCGGCTGCTCCAGGTCCTGACCCGGTTGCGCGACACCGGCAACACGGTTCTGGTGATTGAACATCATCTCGACGTGATCAAGTCGGCGGATTATATTATCGACCTGGGCCCGGAGGGGGGCGACCGGGGCGGACGGCTGGTGGCCTGCGGCACGCCGGAGGAAGTGGCCGCCTGCCCGGAGTCGTTCACAGGCGCGGCGCTAAAGGCGGTTTTAAACCATGGATAAGCGGATCAAGAGGCGGCGGGCATGGCCCGTGTGGCTGGCGCTCGCGCTGCTGCTGCCGGCGGGATGGCATCCCGCGGCGGGGGCGGACGCGGCCGCGCTTTCCCGCGGAGGCCGCGCCGCCATGGAGGACGGCCAGTTCGAGCTGGCGTCCCGGCTGTACGCGGAATGGCTGGCCGCGGCTCCCGGGGCGGTCGAGGCGCGGCTGGGCCTGGCCCGGGCCGCCTACGGGCTCAAGGACCCCGCGCGCATGCTGGCGGCGCTGCCCGTGGCGGGGGCCCCGCCAAAGGGCCAGCCCCTGGCCGCCGACTACCGGTATCACCGCGCCCTGGCGCTGGACGAGCTGGGCTCGCGCGACGAGGCGCTGGCGGAGCTGGACGATCCCGACGTGGCGGCCGAGCCCGGCCCGCTGGCGCTGGACGCCCGCCGGCTGCGCGCCTGGATCCTGCTCCGGCAGGCCAGGTGGCCGGAGGCGGATCGCGCCTTCGCCGCCTGGGAGGCGATGGGCGGCGCGGCCGGCGTCAACGGTCTCGCCGTTCTCGAGTGGGCCGACGCGCTCCTGGCCGCCGGCCGGCCGCAGGGCGCTGAAGCCGTGCTGAAGCGCCTGCTGGAGCGGCGCCCGGCGCCGGAGCTGGAGTGGCTGGCGCGGCTCCGGCTGGCGCGGGCCCTGGCGGGGCAGAATCTGGGCCGGGCGGCGGATCTTGAAGCGGACCGGCTGGTGGCGCCCGAGGCGCCGCCCCGGGTCCGCATGGAGGCGTGGCTGCTGCGGGCGGAGCTGGCGGAAGCCCGCACCAACGGGGCGGAGGCCTGCCAGGCGGCCTCGAACGCCGTGGCCCTGGCCCAGGGGCCCTCGGACCTGAGGCGGACGCAGACCCTGCTGGGGCGGCTGCTGCTCAAGCACGGCGCCGTGCGGGAGGGGGCCGAACGGCTGCAGGCGATCATCGCCGCCGATCCGGGCGATCCCCAGTCGCCCGGGCTGCAACTGGTCCTGGCCAAGGCGTTCATGGACAGCGGCCGCGCCGCCGAGGCCGAGGCGAATTACCGGTACTACCTGGAAAGCTTCACCAACGCGGCGGGCGTGATCGAGGCGCTTGAAGGCCGTTCCTGGGCGCTGATCGGACTGGCCCGGTTCGCCGAGGCGGCCGCCGGGTTTGAGAAGGCCGCCGGGCTGGCGGCCGAGCCCGCGCGCCGTGACCGCCTGCTGTACAAGGCCGGCGACGCCTATTTCGCCGATCGCCATTACCAGCTGGCCGCGGAGCGGTACAAGGCGGTGATGGAGGCGAAGTCCGACCCCGTGCTGGCGCGCGAAGCGCGGTTCCAGTCGGCCGAAACCATGGCCCGCCTGGGGCGCGAGCCCGAGGCGCTGGCCGAGCTGGCGGCCATCGAGAAGGACGGCGCGGGGGGGCTGGGCGAGCGGGCGGCCCTCCGGATCGCCGAGCTGCACCAGGATGCGGGGGCGCTGACCGAGGCGCGGCAGGCGTATGACCGCTTTCTCAGGGTCTACACGAACAGCGCCAAGACGGCCACGGTCCTGTACAACCGGGGGCTGGTCGGGTACCAGACCTACCTGTTCGAAACGGCCCTGGCCGATTTTGAAGCCGTGCTGGCGCGGTTCCCCGAGAGCCCGCTGGTGGAGAACGCCGATTACATGAAGGTCTGTACGGCGTTCCAGCTTTATAACGACGGCCGCGCCGAGCGGCTGGCGCAGGCGTTCCTCAAAGCGCGTCCCGCGTCCACCTGGGCCCCGCAGGTCCGCTTCCGCGAGGCGGAGTTTGCCTTCAACCGGGGCGCCTACGACGCGGCGGAGACGAATTTCCTGTCGGTGACGGAGGGCTGGCCCCAGGATCCGCTGGCCGGCGACGCCCTGTTCTGGGCCGCGCGGGCGGCCTCGGCGCGCAAGCAGTTCAAACGGGCGATCGAGATCGACACCCGCCTGGTGAAGGAGTGGCCGGAGCACCCCAAGGTGGCCGAGGCCCAGTTCTACCAGGCCGAGGAGCTGGGCAAGCTGGGCGATTATCCCGGCGCCATCGCCCTGCTGGACGAGGTGATCAAGCGGCAGCCCGACTCCTTCCTCGCCTTCGCCGCCAAGGCGCAGCGCGGGGAGTGCCAGTTCACGCTCGGGGCGGACGACCCCGCCCGGTATGAGGAGGCCATCCGGTCGTACCAGGAGCTGGCCTCCAACGCGAAGGCGCCGTTCGAGCTGCGGCTGCAGGCCGCCTACCGGATCGGGCGGGCGCTCCAGAAGCTGGGGCGCACCGACGAGGCGTTCGAGCAGTATTACACGAAGGTGATCCTGGTCTTCCTGGAGGCCCGCCAGGCGGGCGAGCCGATGAACGAGTCGGGCACGGCCTGGTTCACCTCGGCGGCGTTCGACGCGGCGGCCATCCTGGAGGGGCGGGGGCGGTGGCGGCAGGCGGTGCGGCTGTACCAGCGGGTGGTGGACGCGGGCGTGACCGCGGCGGACGACGCCCGGCGCCGGATCGAGGCGATCCAGCGCGAGCATTGGCGGTTTTTCTAAAATGGGGACGAAGCGATGATCGAAGTCTTGAAGGAAGGCGGGCCTCTCGTGTGGGTGCTTCTGCTGGTGGGCGCCACCGGCCTCCTCGTGTTCCTGGAGCGCCTGCTCCACCTGCACCGGGCCAAGATCCGGTCCGAGGATTTTCTCCAGGGCCTGTTCCGGAACCTGGAATACGGCCACGTGGAGGAGGCCCTGCGGGTGTGCGAGGAGACGCCGGGGCCCGTGGCGTACCTGGCGAAAACCGCCATCCTGCACCGGGACAACGATCCCGAGGCCTTCAAGCGGGCCATGGACAACGGGGGGCGCGTCGAGATCTCGCGCATGGAGCGCCGCCTGCTGATCCTGGCCTCGACCGCCCAGGTGGCGCCGCTGCTGGGCCTGCTGGGAACGGTGCTCGGCCTGGTCCGGGCCCTCCTGATCATGCGCCAGCGCGGGCCGCTGGTGCAGTTCGCGGACCTGTCGGGCTGGCTCATGCAGGCGCTGGTCACCACCGCGCTGGGGCTCATGGTGGCCATTCCCGCCTACGGCGGGTACAACTTCCTGATCAACAAGGTCGAGAAGATCGTGCTGGACATGGAGCGGGCGGCGTCCGAAATCACCGCCTTCTTCCGCAGTCCGCGCGCGCGGGGGGACCGCCGTGAGTGAGTCGCCCTATCACTGGCAGGCGCGCACGTTCGAATCCTACCGCCCCCAGAACCGGCTGAACCGGAGCCTGGTCCTGGTGGCGCCCTGGGTGGACGCGGCCATCCTGCTGGTGTTCTTCCTGCTGGTCACCTCCCGCTTTGTGCTGCAGCCGGGCCTCCGCATCCGGCTGCCCGAGGCGCCCTTCAACGCGGGCGCCTCGCCCTACGGCCTGATGGCCGTGGTGGTGGTGCAGGAGGGGGCGG